>NZ_JBLYYB010000170.1:0-42591 GCF_048549895.1 Hydrogenophaga sp. | reverse complement strand
GTGGGAAAACGCGGCCGAGAGGTTGGAGCTGGTGGTGCTCTTGCCGATACCGCCCTTGCCGTAAATGGCAAAGACCTTGGCATTGCCGATCTTGAGCGAGGGGTCGAGCTGGACCTGAAGGCTGCCCTCCCCGTCTTCACGGCTGGATCGGCCGGAGGCACGCCTCAGGTCGGTCAGGGGAACGCTGGTTTCCATCATTCGATAGCTCCTTCAAAAACACCTTCGAGCCGGTCTTCAAGTTCTTCGCTGGCCTGGCGCAGCGCTGCAAGAACGTCGGGATCGGGTTGCCAATATTGGCGATCGGACGCTTCCAGCAGGCGGTTGGCCACCCGCATGGAAGCCGTGGGATTGAGCTTCGCGAGACGGTTGCGCATGTCGGGGTCGAGCATGAAGGTCTGGCTCAGTTGTTCGTACACCCAGGGCTGCACCTGGCCGGTGGTGGCCGACCAACCCATGGTGTTGGTCACGTGCACCTCGATCTGGCGCACGCCCTCGTAGCCGCTTTCCAGCATGCCTTCGTACCACTTGGGGTTGAGCATGCGGGTGCGTGTCTCCAGGGCCACCTGTTCCTTCAAGCTGCGCACCGCGCCGTCGCCCTTGGTCTGGTCGCCGATGTACACGGGTGGCGTGATGCCGCCGCGCGCGCGCTTCACTGCTTGCGTGATGCCGCCCAGCGTGTCGAAGTAGTTGTCCACCGTGGTCACGCCCAGTTCCACCGAATCCAGGTTCTGGTAGGTCAGCTCCACATCGGCCAGCGCGCTTTGCAGCAGCGCGGTGTGTTGCACCGCCAGGCCTGTGCGGCCGTAGGCAAACCCTTTGCGGCGGCTGTAGGTCTCGGCGATTTCGTCGCCCCCGCTCCAGCGGCTGCTCTCGACCAGGTTGTTGACGTTGGAGCCGTAGGCGCCTTCGGCATTGCCATACACGCGCAGCGAAGCGGTCTCCAGCGTGCAGCCGTGTTCGGTCTGGTAGGCCAGCGCGTGCTTGCGGATCCAGTTTTGATCGACCGATTCGTCGGCAGACGCGGCCATGAAGGCGGCTTCGGCCAGCATGCGGATCTGCAGCGGCATGAGGTCGCGGAAGATGCCCGAGAGCGTGATCACCACGTCGATGCGCGGGCGGCCCAGCGTCGCCAGGGGAACGAGCGTGGCGCCTGCGATGCGGCCGTAGCTGTCGAAGCGCGGCAGCGCGCCCATGAGCGCCATGGCCTGCGCAATCGGTGCGCCCTCGTTCTTGAGGTTGTCGCTGCCCCAGAGCACCATGGCCACGGATTCGGGCAACTGGTTGGACTCCTGCATGTGGCGGTCGAGCAGGCGCTGCGCCTGTTCGGCGCCATCCTTCACGGCAAAGGCGCTGGGGATGCGGAACGGGTCGAAGCCGTGCAGGTTGCGCCCGGTGGGCAGCACCTCGGGCGTGCGCAAGATATCGCCGCCGGGCGCGGGGCGGATGTAGCGGCCGTCGAGCGCACACAGGATGGCGTCGACCTCGGTGTCCTTGGCGAGCATGCGGCCGGCATCGGCCAGGCCGCGCATGGCCGCCAGGGTGGTGTCATCGCTGTGCATCTGGCCGGCCTTCATGGCCTGCTCCACGCTCAGGCCGTCAACCAGGGCGCGCACCGAAGCACGCGGTGGGCGCTGGCCTTCCCAGGCTTCGCTCATGGCCAGCAGCATGTCCACACACTCGGCTTCGCTGGGTGCGCGGCCGGTCACGTGCAGGCCGCAGGGAATGAGCGTGTATTCGAGTTCCAGCACCTGCTGCGCCAGCACAAAAACCTGGCTGTCGGCATCACCGCCAGGCTCGGCGTTCCACACCGGCTCAATGTCCACCAGATCGAGTGCCGCTGCCTGGGCCTGCAGCATGGCCACACACTCCACGCGTTCGCGCGAGGTGGGCTCCAGGCCGCGCCAGCGCTCAATGGCTTCCTTCAGATCGATCAGGCCCTTGTACAGACCGGCTTGCGCCACGGGCGGTGTGAGGTAGCTGATGAGCGTGGCGCCCGAGCGGCGCTTGGCGATCGCGCCTTCGCTGGGGTTGTTGGACGCGTAGAGGTAGATGTTGGGCAGGTCGCCGATGAGGCGGTCGGGCCAGCAGCTGCCCGACATGCCGCTCTGTTTGCCGGGCATGAATTCGAGCGCACCGTGGGTGCCGAAGTGCAGCACGGCGTGGGCGTTGAAGTCTTCGCGCAGGTAGCGGTAGAAGGCCGAGAACGCGTGCGTGGGCGAGAGGCCTTTTTCGAACAGCAGGCGCATCGGGTCGCCCTCGTAGCCGAACGAGGGTTGCACGGCCACCAGCACGTTGCCGAACTGTTTGCCCAGCACCAGGATGTCGCTGCCGTTGCTCAGCTGTTTGCCCGGCGCAGGGCCCCACTGGGCTTCGATCTCGCTGAGCCAGCGCTCGCGTTTCACGTGGTCGTCCGCGCTGATGAGCGTGTGCACGTTGGCATCGGCCCCGTGCAGCGCGGCGTTGCCCTGCAGCACACCGTCGCGCAGCGCGTCCACGCTCTCGGGCAGGTCCACCGTGTAGCCCTGCGCCTTCATGGCGTTGAGCGTGTGGAACATCGACTCGAACACCGACAAGTAAGCAGCGCTGCCGACGTTGCCGGCGTTGGGCGGGAAATTGAAGATCACCACCGCCACGCGGCGCTGCGCGCGCTCGCTGCGGCGCAGGCTCACCAGGCGCAGCACGCGCGCGGCCAGCATGATCGCGCGCTCGGGGCACGACTGCATGTCCTGGGCGCTGTCGGTCTCTGTGAAGGTGCAGGCGTGGTGGCAACCGGTGCAGGCCACGCCCACCGGTCCGGCGCGGCCACCGAACACGGTGGGGCGGGTGGCGCCATCCAGCTCGGGGATGGCGACCATGATGGTGCTCTCCACCGGCAGCAGGCCACGGTCGGAGCCGCCCCATTGCGCGAGGTTCTGAAACTCCACCGGGTGCGCGGCCACGTAGGGCACATCGAGCCGGGCCAGGATCTCTTCGGCCGCCTTGGCGTCGTTGTAGGCCGGGCCGCCCACCAGCGAGAAGCCGGTGAGCGAGACCACGGCATCAACGATGCAGCGGCCGTCCTGCATGAAGAAGGCGTCGATGGCGGGGCGCGCGTCGAGCCCGGCGGCGAACACCGGCACCACGCGCAGGCCACGCGCTTCCATGGCGGCAATGGCGCCGTCGTAGTGCGCCGAGTTGCCCGAGAGCAGATAGGAGCGCAGCAGCAGCACACCGACCGTGCCCACGGTGGGGCGCAGCGCCGGCAGCGGCAAGGCAGCCACGTTGTCGGCCAGCCGACCGGCCATGCGCGGGTGGTACACGCCGACCTCGGGGTATTCGATCGGCGGCTGCGCCTTGATCTGCGCGCGCAGGTTCTTGCGCTCGCCGTCGGCGCCGCGGTTCACCACGTGGCGCACCAAGTTCAGGATGTTTTCATCCGAGCCGCCCAGCCAGTACTGCAGCGTCATGAAGTACGCGCGCACGTCCTGCGCGGTGCCGGGCACGAAGCGCAGCAGTTGCGGAATGCGGCGCAGCATCTTCATTTGCGCGGCGCCGCCGGTGGCGGCTTTTTCCTTGCTGCCGCGCAGCTTCTTGAGCATGGCCATGGGGCCGCTGGCGGGCTTGGCCATGTCGAAGTTGCCCAGGCGCGTGAGCTTGACCACCTCGGCGGCCGACGCCATGCAGATCATGGCGTCGCACTGGTCGCGGCGCGCCTGCAGCGCGGGCAGGATGGGCAGGAAGTGGTCTTCCATGAACAGCATGCCGGCCACCACGATGTCGGCGCGGTGGATGTCCTCGATGCAGCGCTCGATGGCGGCGTCGTTGCCCGCGTATTCGGACGCGGCGTGCAGGGTCAGCGCAAGGCCCGGGATCTCGTTTTTCAGGGTGCGCTGCGCGCGCTCGATCGCACCGGCCAGGTGCGTGTCCATGGTCACCACCACCAGCCGCACCGGCAGCGGGCTGCTGGCCGTCGGGGTCTTAGCGCCCATAGTGAGCTTTGGCGTCATACAGCGTCTCCACGGTGATCAGGGACACCCCTCGGTCGATCGCGAAACGCTCGGTGTTGCGCCGGGCTTTTCCGCGAACGAAGAAGGGAATCTTTCGCAGTTCTTTTTCAGCGTCGAGACCCCAGGTGGCCTCTTGCGGCGTCAGGGTTTCGTTGGCCGCCGCCTGCTCCACCGGGGCCACCACGGCCTTGGGCGTCACCGCACCGCCCAGGTGCGATGGCGCAGCGTCTTCGTGGAACTCGGCGTCGCCGCGGAACATGCCGATCAGGTGTTCTTCCAGACCCATCATCAGCGGGTGCACCCAGGTGTCGAACAACACGTTGGCGCCTTCAAAACCCATCTGCGGCGAGTAGCGCGCGGGGAAATCCTGCACGTGCACGGGGGCCGAGATCACCGCGCAGGGCACGCCCAGGCGCTTGGCGATGTGGCGCTCCATCTGCGAGCCCAGCACCAGCTCGGGTTGCAGCTCGGCGATGCGGGCTTCGACTTCCAGGTAGTCGTCGCTGATGAGTGCTTCCACGCCGTAGAGCGCAGCGGCTTCGCGCACCTCGCGGGCGAATTCGCGGCTGTAGGTGCCCAGGCCGACCACGGTGAAGCCCATCTCCTGCGCGGCGATGCGCGCGGCGGCCACCACGTGGGTGGCGTCGCCGAACACGAACACACGCTTGCTCGTGAGGTAGGTGGAGTCGACCGATTTCGCGTACCAGGGTGCGCGTGCCTCGGCGTTGGTCAACACACCCGATGGATCGACGCCGGCCAGCTCGGCGACTTCAGCGATGAAGTCGCGCGTGGCGCCCGAGCCGATGGGCACGGTGCGGGTGGACGGCTGGCCGAAGGTGCGCTTGAGCCAGCCGGCCGCCACGTTGGCGATCTCGGGGTAGAGCACCACGTTGAAGTCGGCGTCGCCCAGGCGGGCCATGTCGGCGGGCGATGCGCCCAGGGGTGCGGTCACATTGATGTCCACACCCATCTCGCGCAGCAGGCCGGAGATCTCGCGCAAATCATCGCGGTGGCGAAAGCCCAGCGCGGCGGGGCCGAGGATGTTGCAGCGGGCGCGCTGGCCGGCTTCGCGCGGGGCACGCTTCACACTGGTGTCGGCCAGGTTGCGCACCATTTGATAGAAGGTTTCGGAGGCGCCCCAGTTTTCCTTGCGCTGGTACGACGGCAGTTCCAGCGCCACCACCGGCACGGGCAAGTCGAGTGCCTTGCACAGGCCACCCGGGTCGTCCTGGATCAGCTCGGCGGTGCACGAGGAGCCGACCATCATGGCCTGTGGCTTGAAGCGTGCGTAGGCTTCGCGCGCCGCGTTCTTGAACAGCTCGGCGGTGTCGCCACCCAGGTCGCGCGCCTGGAAGGTGGTGTAGGTCACGGGCGGGCGCTTGGCGTTGCGCTCGATCATGGTGAACAGCAAGTCGGCGTAGGTGTCGCCCTGCGGGGCGTGCAGCACGTAGTGCACATCCTTCATCGCGGTGGCGATGCGCATCGCGCCCACGTGGGGCGGTCCTTCGTAGGTCCAGAGCGTGAGTTGCATGGTCGGTGTGCCGTTGAAGGGTCAGGCGGCCAGGCGCAGGCGGCGCACCAGCGGGCGGCTGAACAGCTCGGCCAGATCGGCCGCCTGCTCGAAGCCCTGGATGGGGGTGAACACCAGTTCGATCGCCCACTTGGTGGTCAGGCCCTCGGCCTCCAGCGGGTTGGCCAGACCCAGGCCGCAGACCACGATGTCGGGCTGGGCGGCGCGGCAGCGGTCGAGCTGGTTTTCCACGTGCTGGCCTTCGCTCAAAAAGGTGTTCTCGGGCAGCAGGGCCAGTTCTTCGGCCATGTGCTGGCGGTGCAGGTACGGGGTGCCCACTTCGGCAAGCAGCATGCCGAGTTCGCGCGAGAGGAAACGCGCCAGCGGAATCTCCAGCTGCGAATCCGGGAAGAAGAAGATGCTTTTGCCGGCGAGTTGTGTGCGCTGGCGGGCCACCGCCGTGGTGGCGCGGTCGCGGGCCGGGGCTGTTGCCGCCTCAAACGTCGCTGCGTCCACGCCGAAGGCGGAAGCCGCCGCCTGCAACCAGGCGGTGGTGCCTTCCACACCCAGTGGAAACGGCGCCGGCAGGCGCGTGGCGCCACGCGCTTCCAAGGCCACCGCGGTGTCGGCCAGGAAGGGCTGGGCCAGCAAAAACACCGTGTTCGGGCCCACCGCAGGCATCTCGTTGGCCTGGCGCGGCGGGAAAAACTGCACCGGGCCGATGCCCAGTTGTTTGAACAGGCGGGCGAACTGGTCTTCGACCACGTCGGCCAAGGCGCCCACCACCATCAGCGAAGCCGGTGCGTTGGCGGGCGCTTGTGGCAACACGGGCACCAGAGACGCCAGGCAGGCGTCTTCGCCCTGGGTGAAGGTGGTCTCGATGCCGCTGCCCGAGTAGTTGAGCACGCGAACGTCGGGCGAAAAGCGGCCCGAGAGACGCGAGGCGGCGCGCGACAAATCCAGCTTGATGACCTCGGACGGGCAGGAGCCCACCAGAAACAGCAGCTTGATCTCGGGGCGGCGCTCGATCAGGCGGGTGACCACCCGGTCCAGCTCTTCGTTGCAATCGGCCAAGCCGGCCAGATCGCGCTCGTCGATGATGGCGGTGGCAAAACGCGGCTCGGCAAAGATCATCACGCCAGCGGCGCTCTGGATCAGGTGGGCGCAGGTGCGTGAACCGACCACGAGGAAAAACGCGTCCTGGATCTTGCGGTGCAGCCAGATGATGCCGGTGAGACCGCAAAACACCTCGCGCTGGCCGCGCTCCTTGAGCACGGGGGCATCCGCGCAGCCCTTGGACATCGACTGGATGGGAATGACCGGACTCATGCCGTCGCCCCGGAACTGTGCACAACGGGCGCGTTGCCGGAGCTCTGCAGCCGCGCCATGCGCAGCTTGTAGATGAACTGCCCGGCGTTGACCACGTAGGTGGCATAAGCCGCCAGCGCCAGCCAGGCCAGGCCCCGGGCGTCGAGCGCGCCGGTGAACAAGGCCACCAGGTAGCCCGTGTGCAGCGCCAGCACCAGCATGCTGAACACGTCTTCCCAGTAGAAGGCGGGAGCGAACAGGTAGCGGCCGAAGACCACTTTTTCCCAGATGCAGCCGGTGATCATGATGGTGTAGAGCGTCAGCGTCTTGACCACCACCGACACCGTGGCCGCGGTCTGGCCCTCGCCGGTGGCCAGAAACCGCAGCACCAGCCCAAGGCTGACCAGAAACACCAGGAATTGCACCGGCGCCAGAATCCCCTGCACCAGCGTCCACACCGTGGCGTCTCGCCGCACCCGTTCTTCGGGGGTGTACAGGGAGCGGCCGGGAGGCCGCTGGCGTTCGGGGTGCATCTGTGGTGTCTCCATGGATCTCGCTGGGACCCAATTTAGATGCTCGCGCCGATTGTGTCAACTTAACTTGACGTATTTTTTAATTGACACTTGGCAGCGGCACCGGTAAAGTTTTTCTGACAGTCTTTTGAAATGTTTTGACGCGCCAGATTGACAGCAGTACAACGCGTTTCACGGGTCTGATCCCGGCCAGTTGGCCGATCACTCAGCCCCGGACGAACAGCCTTCAGCAATTTCTGATCTCGTAAGACAAGCTCCGGCAAGCACCGTGGCCCCTGCGTATCGGCACCGCGCATTTGCGCCAGGAGACAGGCACATGGGCTCTTATTCACGCTACTCGTCCGCCAAGGAGACCGATCTCTTTGGCGCTCCACCTCTGGAAGGCTGGCCAGAAGCGGTGTGCAGCACAGCGGGTGTGCCCGGTATCGACGACCTGCTCAGGGTGGACTCGGCCGAGGCCTCCAACGACGACGGCCTGCGCTCGGTGCTGCTGGCCAAGGCGGTCGAATACGAAATCATCCCCCGGCTGATGCTGGCGCACCGGGTGTCGCGCGACGGCGTGGCCCAGCCGCAGTCGGACGGAGAACACGTATCACCCGAAGACGTGGTGCCGTTTGCCGACCTCGTGCTGCACGGCGACGACACCATGCTGCGCAACTTTGTGGCCGTGCTGCGCGAGCGCGGCGTGCCCATCGAATCGGTCTTTCTGGAGTTGCTGGCCCCGGTGGCGCGCCATCTGGGTGAGCTGTGGGAACGCGATCTCTGCACCTTCACCGAGGTCACGGTGGGCCTGGGTCGCCTGCAGCAATTGCTGCGGGAGCACAGCGCAGCGTTCGCCCACGCGCCGCGGGCTGGTGCCCGCAGCGATGCAAAGCGGGTGCTGCTGATGCCCTGCCCTGGCGAGCAGCACACCTTTGGTCTGTCGCTGGTGGGTGAGTTCTTTCACCGCGCTGGCTGGGAGGTGGTCACCAGTTTCATGGCGGCGGACGGCGCGCCGGGCATGGTGCAGAAAGACTGGTTTGATGTGGTCGGTTTCTCGCTGGGCTGCGAGACCGGTGTCGATCGTCTGGCCGACACCATCGCGCAGGTTCGCGGCAAAAGCCTCAATGCGGGCGTCTCTATAATCGCCGGCGGTGCAATCTTTGGCTTGCACCCGGAATTCGGCAACAGGCTCAACGCCGACGCCATCATCACCGATGGTCCCGCTGCACCGGCACTGGCTGACAAGCTGCTCGCCGACAGCAAGGCTCGAATTCAGGTTTGAGGCGCCGTTCACCGACATAGTGATTTTGCTAGAACCACGAAAGCCCAACATGCCGCAGGCGTCACAAGCCTATGTCCACAAGCCGTTTGACAAGGCGGGCCAGTTTCTCGACGGTCTGGATGCAGATGCCGCTGCGGAGCTCGTCATGGCCTCGGCCGATGTGGTGCTCATCCTCGACACGGACGGTGTGATCCAGGACCTGGCGCTCATCGGCAAGGACATGATGGGCCTGGGCTGCCAGGACTGGATCGGCAAACCCTGGATCCAGACGGTGACGGTGGAGAGCAAGCCCAAGATCGAAGACCTGCTCGGCCAGCCCGGCGAGTCGGGCCTGGACAAC
This sequence comes from Hydrogenophaga sp., assembly GCF_048549895.1. Taxonomy (GTDB): domain Bacteria; phylum Pseudomonadota; class Gammaproteobacteria; order Burkholderiales; family Burkholderiaceae_C; genus Hydrogenophaga. Next base: position 33,650 of record NZ_JBLYYB010000170.1, on the reverse strand, counting down.
ATCCGCTGGCGTCACGTCAACCACCCCATGACCGACCGGGCAGACTTGCCCTTGTCCTACTCGGTGGTGCAGGTTCATCGCAAGGTCAAGGGCAAGACCGATCAGGTTTCGCACCGTGTGGCCTTCGGCCGCGACCTGCGGGGCCAGGTGGCGCTGCAGCAGCGCCTGGTCACGGCCCAGCAATCCATGGAGCGCGATTACTGGCGCCTGCGTCAGGTGGAAACGCGTTACCGCCTGCTGTTCCAGATGGCTTCCGAGCCGGTGCTGATCCTGGAGGGTTCCATCGACAAGCTCGAAGAAGCCAACCCGGCCGCCCATGAGCTGTTTGGTGAACCCTCCCGCCTGCCGGGCTGGACCTTGCTCAGCAGCCTCGATGTGCCCAGCCAGGCCGCCGTGCGCGACATGCTCGACCGCCTGCGCGCCAGCGGCCGCGCCGATCCCTGCACCATCCGCCTGGTCGACTCCACGCAAGACATGGTGGTGGCCGCCTCCCAGTTCCGCCAGGAAAACACCCTGCATTTCCTGCTGCGTTTCACCCGCCCGATGGATTCGGTGGCGCCCAGCCTCTCGGCCAGCAAGCGCCAGTTGCTGCAGGTGATGGAGAGCGCGCCCGATGCGCTGGTGGTCACCGATCTCGACGGCCGCATCCTGAGCGCCAACCGCGCCTTTCTCGACCTCGGCCAGTTGGCCAGCGAAGACCAGGCCCGCGGCGAAGTGCTTGAAAAATGGCTGGGTCGCACCGGCGTCGATTTCCGCGTGCTGCTCACCAATTTGCGCCAGCATGGCAGCGTGCGCCTGTTTGCCACACAGATGCGCGGCGAATACGGCTCCACCTCCGAAGTGGAAATTTCGGCCGTGGCGGTGAACGCCGGCTCGCAACGCTGCCTGGGCTTCACCATCCGCGACGTGGGCCGCCGCCTGGGCATTGAAACCCGCGCCAGCAAAGAGCTGCCCCGTTCGGCCAGCCAGATGACCGAGCTGGTGGGCCGCCTGCCGCTCAAGGACATCGTGCGCGAGACCACCGACCTGATCGAGCAGCTCTGCATCGAAGCGGCGCTGGAACTCACCGGCGACAACCGCGCCTCGGCGGCCGAAATGCTCGGCCTGTCACGCCAGAGCCTCTACATCAAGCTGCGCCGCTTCGGCATTCTTGAAGGCCTGAGCGAAGACACGCATTGACCGAAGCACCCCCCGCGCCGCTTTGCGGCTCCCCCCTCTCTCGCCTGCGGCGGGAGGGGGGCGGCACCTGGGACCGGCGGAGCCGGATCCGTGGTGCCCCTGGATGAAAACCAGCCCCTTGCTCCGGCTGGTTTTTTTTCGTCTGGACGGCTGTATTGCCGGCTCATGCTCACCCGGGATTTCCCTTGGTTTACACCTGTAGTGTCATTTTTCTTTGACACTTTTTGATGTCAGGGGTACAACCTTTTCCATGCAACTCCCTGCCCTGTCGGCTGTCACCGAGCTCTTCAAACCCATCACCTGGTTTCCGCCCATGTGGGCGTTTGCTTGTGGGGTGGTGGCCTCGGGGGTCTCCATGGACGGGCGCTGGTTGCTCGCGGTGGTGGGTGTGGCGCTGGCCGGGCCGCTGGTGTGTGCCACCAGTCAGGCGGTGAACGACTGGTACGACCGGCATGTGGACGCCATCAACGAACCGCAGCGACCGATTCCGTCGGGCCGCATCCCCGGCCAGTGGGGTCTGTACCTCGCCGTTCTCTGGACCGCGGTGTCGCTGGCGGTGGCCACCGTGCTCGGCCCCTGGGGTTTTGGCGCGGCTGCACTCGGGCTGCTCTTGGCCTGGGCCTACAGCGCCCCCCCCATGCGGCTGAAAGAAAACGGCTGGTGGGGCAACGCGGCCTGCGGCATCAGCTACGAAGGCATTGCCTGGATCACCGGCGCGGCCGTGATGGCCGGCGGCGCCATGCCCGGTGGTGAATCACTCGTGCTGGCCGCGCTCTACAGCGCCGGCACCCACGGCATCATGACGCTCAACGATTTCAAGGCGGTGGCCGGCGACCGCCAGATGGGCGTGCGCTCGCTGCCGGTGCAGCTGGGTGTGCAGGGCGCCGCGCGTGTGGCCTGCTGGTTCATGGCGGTGCCGCAGGTGGTGGTGATCGCGCTGCTGCTGGCCTGGGGCCAGCCTTGGCACGCGGCGGGTGTGGCGGGTCTGCTGGCAGCGCAGGCGGTGATGATGCGCCGCTTCCTGGCCGACCCGACACCGCGCGCGCTCTGGTACAGCGGCTTTGGTGTGCCGCTGTTCGTCTCTGGAATGATGGTCAGCGCCTTTGCGCTGCGGTCCATGGCAGGAGCGGGCGCATGACACCGTTTGGCTGGGGCAGCATCGCGCGCCTCGGCCTGGTGCAGATGGCGCTGGGCGCCATCGTGGTGCTCACCACCTCCACGCTCAACCGCGTGATGGTGGTCGAGCTGGCCCTGCCCGCGCTGCTGCCGGGCATGCTGGTCGCCCTGCACTACCTGGTTCAGATCGCGCGGCCTCGCATGGGCCACGGCTCCGATGTGGGCGGGCGCCGCACGCCGTGGATCGTGGGCGGCATGGCGGTGCTGGGCGTGGGCGGTGTGGTCGCGGCGCTGGGCACGGTGTGGATGACCACGGATCGCGCCGCCGGCATTGCGCTGGCCGTCTTCGGCTTCGCGCTCGTGGGGCTGGGCGTGAGCGCCAGCGGCACGTCGCTGCTGGTGATGCTGGCCAAACGCGTGCCGGCCACACGCCGCGCGGGCGCGGCCACGCTGGTCTGGATGATGATGATCGCCGGCTTTGCGCTCACCGCGGGCGTGGCTGGCCACTTGCTGGAGCCCTACTCGCCCGAGCGCCTGCTGGCCGTGACGGCCGGTGTGTCGTTGTCCGCTTTTGTGCTCGCGCTGGTGGCCTTGCGTGGGCTCGAAGGTGAACAAGCCAGCTACGAACGCCCCATCGGCGATGCGCCGAGTTTCAAGGACGCGCTGGCCCAGGTCTGGAGCGAACCGGTGGCGCGGCGCTTCACCATCTTCGTGTTCGTCTCCATGCTGGCCTACAGCGCGCAAGACCTGATCCTGGAGCCCTTCGCCGGCACGGTGTTCGGCTACACGCCGGGGGCGTCCACCCAGCTCTCGGGCGTGCAACACGGCGGTGTGTTGGCCGGCATGTTGCTGGTGGCGTTCTCGGGCGCGCTCGCTGCGCGCTTCCCGATGCACCCGGTGCTGGGCCGCATCGGTTCGCTGCGCGGCTGGACGATTGGGGGCTGCATCGCGTCGGCGCTGGCCTTGTTCGGCCTCACGCTCGCCGGTCTGCACGGCGAGGGCTCGCCGCTGAAAGCCACCGTGTTCGCGCTGGGCCTGGCCAACGGCGCGTTTTCCATCGGCGCCATCGGTTCGATGATGCGACTCGCAGGCGAAGGCCGGCAGGCGCGCGAAGGGGTGCGCATGGGCCTGTGGGGCGCAGCGCAGGCGGTGGCCTTCGGGCTCGGTGGCCTGGTGGGCACCGGCGCGAGCGATCTGGCGCGCTGGTTGATTGCCTCGCCGGGCTCGGCCTACGCGGCTGTGTTTGCGCTCGAAGGTTTGCTGTTCCTGCTGTCGGCCGCACTCGCCTGGCGCATCTCGGCACCGACGGCCAACGCCCCATCCCGCCTCTCCCCGTTTTCCAACGCCGGTGACGCCTTCGCCGTCGGCCCCAACCCCAGGCAACTGTCATGAACACAGACGAAACCTTCGACGTGGTGGTGATCGGTGGCGGCCCCGCCGGTGCCACGGCAGCGCACGAACTGGCCCGCCAGGGCCGTTCGGTGCTGCTGCTCGACCGGGCCGGTCGCATCAAGCCGTGTGGCGGCGCCATACCGCCGCGCCTGATCAAGGACTTCGACATCCCCGACGAGTTGCTGGTGGCCAAGGCGCAGTGCGCGCGCATGATCGCGCCGTCCAACAAACACGTCGACATCCCGATCGACAACGGCTTTGTGGGCATGGTCAACCGCGAGTCGTTCGACGAGTGGCTGCGGGCCCGGGCCGCCACAGCGGGCGCGGTGCGGCGCACCGGCGTGTTTGAAAAGCTCAGCCGCGATGCCGACGGCACCAGCGTTGTTCACTACTCGGCACGTGAACGCCACCAGCGTGGCGAGGGCACACCGGCGCAGGTGCGCGCCCGTGTGATCGTGGGTGCGGACGGCGCCAAGTCGCAGGTGGCGCGCCAGGGCGCCGTGCCCGGTGTGGAGGACACGCAGTACGTGTTCGCGTACCACGAGATCGTGCGCGCACCCGCACAAGAAGCGCAGCCCGCCGGCTTTGATGGCACGCGCTGCGACGTGTATTACCAGGGCCGTTTTTCACCCGACTTCTACGGCTGGGTGTTCCCGCACGGCGACACCATGAGCATCGGCACCGGCAGCGCCGACAAGGGCTTTTCGTTGCGTGGCTCGGTGCAGAGAATGCGTGAAGCCAGTGGCCTGGACGGCTGCGAGACGCTGCGCCGCGAAGGCGCGCCCCTGCCCATGAAGCCGCTGAAACGCTGGGACAACGGCCGCGACGTGGTTCTTGCTGGCGACGCTGCCGGTGTGGTGGCCCCCGCCTCGGGCGAAGGCATTTACTACGCCATGCTCGGCGGCGAACTGGCCGCGCAGGCGGCGCACGAAATGCTCGCCACGGGTGACGTGCGCGCGCTCAAGCTGGCGCGCAAACGTTTCATGAAACTGCACGGCACTGTGTTCACGGTGCTCGGCGTCATGCAGTGGTTCTGGTATGTCAACGAGAAGCGCCGCGAGCGCTTCGTGAAGATCTGCGAAGACCGCGACGTGCAACAGCTCACCTTCGAGTCCTACATGAACAAGCAGCTCACCCGCAAAAAGCCCATGGCACACGTGCGCATCTTCCTCAAGGACATGAGCCACCTGCTGGGCTTCGCGCGGGTGTGAGCGACCTCTCGCTGATCCGCTGGCTGCTCGATGCGGTGATCGTGTTCACCGTGCTGGAGGGACTGGGTTTGTGGCTGCACCACCGGCTCACGGGCCAAGGGCTGGCCCCGAATGACTACGCCCTGAACATGCTCTCGGGCCTGTGCCTGATGCTGGCCGTGCGCGCTGCGGTCAGCTCTCTGGCGTGGCCCTGGATCGCCGTGTGCCTGAGCGCTTCAGGCCTGGCACACGGCTGGGATCTGCAGAGGCGCTGGCAGCGCCAGCGCTCCACCACCCCGGGTGTCAGCCGGCCTTCTTGACGTAAGCGCTGCACCAGCCTTTGCCCGCCACCAGCTTGCCGGGGAAGATCGCGCACGGCCCCGCCGGATCGGCCGGCTTGCCCGCATAGACCTGGCAATTGCTGCACATCTGGGCCGCGGCGTGTTTGGGAAACTTCTTGGCATCGACCTTGGTGGAGTCGGCCACATAACCCAGCGCTGCGGCCTGGGCATCTTTCTCGTTGACCAGGGCGGCCTGCGCCTGTGCCTTGGCGGCCATGAGTGCGGTGCCGCTGGCGGCAGCGACCTGAAGCATGAAAACGCGACGATTGGAACCGTTCATTTGTCACCTCGTGGGGATTGCAGGATTGCGCTCAAATGCTACGCCGGGCGGCATTAAGCCGGGCTGACACGCCCGAGCGCTTGACTGTGGCAATGGCCCATTGCCATGCCGGGGTTTTCGGCGCCTTGCTCTGCGGTGGGCCCGGGACAGCCCGGTCAAGCGGTGGTACGTACACTTGTCGAAAAAACGCGCCCATGACCCCACAAGACTACGTCCAGCAAAAAGCCGCGGCCTCGGGCAGCAGCTTCTACTACGCCTTCCTGTTCCTGCCCACCGAGCGGCGCGCTGCCATCACCGCCTTCTATGCGTTTTGCCGCGAAGTGGACGACGTGGTCGACGAGGTGAGCGACCCGGCCGTGGCCCAGACCAAGCTGGCCTGGTGGCGGCGCGAGGTGGCGCAATCGTTTGCCGGCTCGCCCACGCACCCGGTGATGCGCGCCCTCATGCCGCTCAGCGCCACCTACGCCATCGAAGCCCGGCACCTCACCGCCGTGATCGACGGCTGCCAGATGGACCTGGAGCAAAACCGTTACCTCGACTTCGCCAACCTGCAGCGCTACTGCCACCTGGTGGCCGGTGTGGTGGGCGAGGTGGCCGCCAACATCTTCGGCCAGACGCAGCTGCAGACCACCGCCTACGCGCACCGTCTGGGCCTGGCGTTCCAGCTCACCAACATCGTGCGCGACGTGGGCGAAGACGCTGCGCGCGGGCGCATCTACCTGCCGGTCAACGAACTGCAGAGCTTCAACGTGAAGGCCCACGAACTGCTGCAGCGCGGCGCCGCACCCGGCACCGACGAAGCCGACTTCCAACGCCGCTTCACCGCCCTCATGCAGTTCCAGTGCACGCGCGCACTGCAGACCTACGACGACGCCCTGGCCCTGCTGCCCACCGCCGACCGCCGCACCCAGAAGCCCGGCCTGATGATGGCCAGCATCTACCGCACGCTGCTGCAGGAGATTGCGGCCGACCCGCTGCTGGTGCTGACCCAGCGCGTGAGCCTCACGCCGCTGCGCAAGTTCTGGCTGGCCTGGAAAGTCCAGGCTTTAGGCCGGCTCTGAACATGAAAGTAGCCGTCGTCGGCGCAGGCTGGGCCGGCATGGCCGCGGCGGTGGAAGCCGCCGGCCTGGGCATGGACGTCACGGTGTTCGAAGCCACGCGCACCCTCGGTGGCCGCGCCCGCGCACTGCCTGCGGACAAGCCCGACGGCTCACCCCTCACGCTGGACAACGGCCAGCACATCCTCATTGGCGCCTACAGCGACACCCTGGCCCTGATGCAACGCGTGGGGCTGGACCTGCCGCAGGTGCTGATGGCGCTGCCGCTGTCGTTGCCCTTCCCCGACGGCACCGGCCTGCAGACGCCGGCCTGGGCGGCACGCTGGCCAGCGCCGCTGGATGCGCTGGCGGCCATTGCCACCGCGCGCGGCTGGACCTGGGGCGAGCGTCTGGCGCTGATGCGCGCCTCGCTCGCCTGGCGGCGGGCGGGCTTTCGCTGCGAGCCCACGCTCACAGTAGACAACCTGTGCGAGGCCTTGCCAGGCCGGGTGATGCAGGAGCTGATCGAGCCGCTGTGCGTCTCCGCACTCAACCTGCCGTCAGCACAGGCCAGCGCTGCGGTGTTTTTGAACGTCATGCGCGACGCTCTGTTCGGTCATGGCGCAGCGGGCTTCAGCGCCTCAAACCTGCTGTTGCCACGCACCGATCTCAGCCGCTTGTTCCCAGAAGCCGCTGCGCAATGGCTGCAGCAACACCATGGCCAGTCAAGCCGCATTCAAATGGGCACCCGCATCACAGGCCTGCAGTCCCTTGCGAGCGGATGGCAACTGTCGGGTGACGGGATCAGCGAGGCGTTTGACCGCGTGGTCTGGGCCACGCCCGCCAGCGTGGCCGCACAGACCCTGCTGGCCAACGCCGATGACAACGAGGTGCTGGCGAGTTGGGCACTGGCGGCCCACGCCCTGCATTTCACCGCCATCACCACGGTCTATGCCTTTGCCCCTGGCGCGCGGCTGTCGGCGCCCATGCTGGCCCTGCGCGCCGAGCCCGATGCACACGCCGCGCCCGCGCAGTTCGTATTCGACCGTGGGCAGCTCAACCCGGCGGACACCGGCGTGTTGGCCTTTGTGGTGAGCGCGAGCAGCGGCGAGCGCGACGAACTGCAGGCGCGCGTGTTGCAGCAAGGTGCGCGACAGTTGGGCCTGGCGTTGCAGCCACTGATCACGGTGGTGGAGAAGCGCGCCACCTTTGCCTGCACGCCCGGCCTGGAGCGCCCCGGCCCGCTGGTGGCGCCCGGGCTGTTTGCTGCGGGCGACTATGTGCACGGGCCCTACCCAGCCACGCTCGAAGCGGCCGTGCGCAGCGGCGTGGCGGCAGCGCGGCTGGCCAACGACTGACCCGGCCAACAGGCACCGCAGGGGAACCTCTGCAAACCCGGGCGTTCCCACAGGTTGACTTTTTTCAACCTCCCACCAAGGAACCCCACGGATGAACCTGACCAGCCCCACCCGAAACCTGTTGATCGCAACCGGCCTGTGCTTCGCGGCACTCCTCAACACCTCGGCCCACGCGCAGAGCATGGTGAGCGTCAAGGGCAGCACGCTGAACATGCGCGAAGGCCCGGGCACGCACACCGCGGTGTTGTGGGAATTGAAGCGGGGCTATCCGCTGCAGATCACCGAGCGCAAGGGCAGCTGGGTCCGCGTGCGCGACTTTGAAGGCGACACCGGCTGGGTCGCCCGCTCGCTCACCGGCAACACGCCGCACCACATCGTCAAGTCCAAGGTGGCCAACCTTCGCGCAGGGCCGGGCACGCAGCACCGCATCGTGGGCAGGCTTGAATACGGTGAACTGCTGCGCACCCGCGAGAAGCGAGCCGGCTGGGTGCGCGTGGAGCGCAGCGAAGGTGTGAGCGGCTGGATCGCGAAGCGCTTGCTCTGGGGCTTCTGAGACAGGCCCTCAGTCGAACTCGCGCACCTGAACATAGGCTGGCCGCGCCATGCAGCGCAGGATCCAGTCGTGCGTGAGCGGATGGTCGGCCATCAGCGTTTGCGAGGGGCGCGCCCAGTTGAGCACGCTGGCCGCACACAGGTCGGCCACGGTGAACCGCGCGGCCGCCAGAAAGGCCTGGCCCGCGTCCTTCTGCCTGTGCAGGTGCCGCTCGATCACGCGCAGCGGCACCGAAAGGCGGCGCTCGGCGGCCTCGGCCAGCTCGGGCTTGCGCCGCTCCTCAGGCATCACCATGCGGTGCATCAGCACGGTCAGCGCGTCGGCCTCGGCTTCCGTCACGGCCCAGAAGCTCCAGCGCAAGGCCTCGGCGTCTTCGCGCGGCGTGGCCGGCGTGATGCTCACGCCGTCGGCCACACCGTGGTGGCGCGCGATGTACAGCGCACAAGCCATGCTCTCCCACACCACCACATCGCCCTCGGGCCGCGCATCGACGATCGCCGGCACATGCCCATTGGGGTTGATGGCCAGAAACGCCGGTGTGCGCGTGCCGCCACCCTGGTAGTCCAGCTTCTCATGGTGGAAGTCGAGGCCGAGTTCGGTGGCGGCCCACAGAGGGCGCACGGCGCGCGAGGCGGGAATGCCGTAGATCGTGAGGCTCATGGCGAACGGGTTGGAGAGAAAAGATCAGCCGATCTGACGGCACAGGTCCATCAGATCGGCCACCGTGACGTGAGGCTGCAGGGGCGCGTGCTCCCAGGCCATGTCGGTGCGGTTGACCCAGGCCACCTGCATCCCGGCACCCAGCGCACCCACCACGTCCAGATGCGGGTCGTCGCCGATGTGCAGCACCTCGGCAGGGCCTACACCGGCGGCCTCGGCTGCGGCGTGGAAGATGCGCGGATCGGGTTTGCCCACGCCGAACTCGCGCGCGTTGAAGGCCGCGAGAAAGTGGTGACCCAGGCCCACGCGGTGCACATCGGCGTTGCCGTTGGACACGGCCACCACGGGGAAGCGCGCGCTCAACCATTCCAGCGCGGGCATCGCGTCTTCAAACAACTGCACACGCTGGCGCTCGTCGAAGAACACCTCGAACGCCGGCTCGGCCAGCGCAGGGTCGTCGCCCGAGCGGTGCAGCACGTACCGGATCGACTCGCGCCGCAGGGCGCTCAGGTCGTAGGCGAGATCGGGCCGCAGGGTCTGCAGGTGGTTGCGCGCCTCGCGCAGCGCGCCGGGCGTGCCGTACAGCTTGGCGGCAGCGGGCGCGTGCTGCGCGAGCCAGCTGGCCAGCATGGCCTCGGCGCGCTCGATGGTGGGCCAGATCGGCCAGAGCGTGTCGTCCAGGTCGATGCTGATGGCGCGGATGCGGGTGGGGTCCAGCGTGAAGGGTGCGGCCGGCAGGTCGGTACTCATGGGGGTTTTCATGCTTGCGAGAGAATAGCGCATGCCCTTCAAGACCGAACCGCCCTTCAAACACGGCCAAGCCGCTCGCACCGCCGTGCTGCTGTGCAACCTGGGCACCCCCGACGAACCCACCGCCCCCGCCCTGCGCCGCTACCTCGCCGAGTTTCTGGGCGACCAGCGCGTGGTGGAGATCCCGCGCTTCGTCTGGATGTTGATCCTGCACGGCATCATCCTGCGCGTGCGGCCCAAGAAATCGGCCGCCAAATACGCCGGTATCTGGATGCCCGAAGGCTCGCCGCTGAAGGTATGGACCGAGCGCCAGGCCACGCTGCTGCGCGGGTACCTGGGCGAGCGCGGCCACCAGGTCACGGTGCGCTACGCCATGCGCTACGGCAACCCGTCGATTGCCTCGGTGATGGACGAGCTCAAGGCCGAGGGCGTCACGCGTGTGCTGGTGCTGCCGGCCTACCCGCAGTTCAGCGCCACCACCACGGCCAGTGTGGTCGACGGCGTGATGAACTGGGCCGCCCAGGTGCGCAACCTGCCCGAGCTGCGCTTCATCAACCGCTACCACGACCACGCCGGCTACATCAACGCCCTGGCCAAGACCATCCGCGCGCACTGGATGGCGCACGGCCAGAGCGAACAACTGGTGATGAGTTTTCACGGCGTGCCCGAGCGCACGCTGCAGTTGGGCGACCCCTACCACTGCGAATGCCACAAGACCGCGCGCTTGCTGGCCGAACAGCTCGGCCTGCCCAAGGACCGCTACAAGGTCACCTTCCAGTCGCGCTTTGGCAAGGCCAAGTGGCTGGAGCCCTACACCGAGCCCACGCTGATCGAACTCGCGCAACAAGGCTTGAAGAGCGTTGACGTGGTCTGCCCCGGCTTCACCAGCGACTGCCTGGAGACGCTCGAAGAGATCAACATGGAAGCGCGCGAGGCCTTTCTGCACGCGGGTGGCCAGAGCTTCCAGTACATCTCCTGTCTCAACGACCACCCCGAGTGGATCCGCGCGCTCAGCGACGTGGCCGAGCAGCACCTGCAAGGCTGGGCCACCAAGACCGCCGACAACCCGATGGACCTGCAAGCCAGCCGTGAGCGGGCGCTGGCGATCGGCGCGAAGGACTGAGCCCTGACAGCCGCCTGGCCAGCCTTCACCCAGGGCCTGGCACTGAGCCTGGGGCTCATCGTGGCCATCGGCGCGCAGAACGCCTTTGTGCTGCGGCAAGGGCTGCGCCGCGAACACGTGGGCAGCGTGGTGATCTTCTGCGCTGTGGCCGACGCGGTCCTGATCGCGGCCGGTGTGCTGGGCATGGCGCAGGCGCTGGCCGACAGCCCCGGTATTGCGCGCGCACTGGCGTTGGCCGGTGCCGCCTTCCTCACGGTCTATGGCTGGCGCGCCCTGCGCCGCGCGCGGCATCCAGAGCGGTTGACTGCAGCCGAGGCGGGTGAATCCATCAGCCGGGCTGCGGCGCTGGCGCAAGCCGCCGCCTTCACGCTGCTCAACCCGCATGTGTATCTGGACACGGTGCTGCTGGTGGGCAGCATCGGCGCACAACAACCTGCTGCCCTGCGCGGCTACTTTGTGGCGGGCGCCAGCACAGCCAGCCTGCTCTGGTTCGGGCTGCTGGGCTACGGTGCGCGCTGGCTGGCGCCCTGGTTTGCGCGCCCCGGGGCGTGGCAGTTGCTCGACACCCTGATCGGCGTGACCATGTGGGTGCTCGCCGCCCTGCTGTTGCGCCACGCGCTGCCGGGCTCGTGACCTTGGCTCCCGTCCCTCCACCCACACCACCAGCATGAAATCTGACGTTTCCAGCGAACCGCAGTCCACCCGGGTCCGTCTCGACAAATGGCTCTGGGCCGCGCGCTTCTACAAGACACGCGGCCTCAGCACCGAGGAAATCGAAAAGGGACGCGTCAAGCTCAACGGCCAGCTGGTCAAACCTTCCAAAGACGTGAAGACCGGCGACACGCTGGAACTGCGCATCGGTCACGAGGTACGCATGGTGGTGGTGCGGGGTTTGAGCGGTGTGCGCGCATCGGCGCCCATTGCTGCTCTGCTCTACGAGGAAACGGCTGCATCGCTGGCGCAACGTGCCGCCCACGCCGAGATGCGGCGGCTCGCGCCCGAGCCCGCGCACAGCCAGACCATGGGACGACCGACCAAACGGAACCGGCGCGAAATCGACGGGTTGAAAGACGACTCGCCGAAAACCGGCTGGAACGACCGCTGGAGCGCGTCGCTGGACGATCCTGACTGAGGCCCCGACGCTGCGCGGCCTTCAGCCTTTGCGCAACCCCAGCCACATGACCGTGGCCACCACCAGCAGGCCACCCGCCACCTGCACCGCCGCAATCGACTGCCCCAGGATCGCCCAGGCCAGCACCAGCGCGAAGATCGGTTCGATGTTCATGATGGCCGAATTGCCCACCACGCCCAGCTTGGGCAACACGGTGAACATGATGGTGAAGGCGGTGCCGTACAGCACGGTCAGACCAAGCAGACCCCACCAACCCACAGGCGCTTGCGGCAAGGCCAGACCACCCTGCGCACCACACGCCAAGAGGGCCATGATGCCCACAATGGTCATGGTGGTGGCGGTGCGCAGGCGACCATCCAGATCACCGGTTTCGTGTTGTGTGATCACAAGCGCCAGGCCAAACGTGGCCGCCGCCGTCAGGGCAAACGCCACGCCCACACCGATCTGCGCCCAATGCCCCGAAGCACCCAGCCCGGAAGCAGCGCCGGACACATCGAGTGCCAGCGCGAGACCCAGCAGCATCACCGGCATGGCGCGCAACACCCGCGGCTGCGGCCGCTGGCCATACACCACGCGAGCCCACAAGGCCGTCCACAGCGGATAGGTGTTGAAAGCCAGCAAAGCCAGCGCCACCGGCAGCCGCGCGACCGAGGCATAGAGGCACAAGCTCTGCACGCCCACCAGCAAACCGATGGCGGGCAAGGCCTTGCGGTGGCGCGCCTGCAAGCGCACCGGCACCCGGTAGACCCACAGGATCGAGCCCACCACCAGCGCCGTGACCCCGCTGCGAAACGCCACCGCCGTGGCCACACTCACACCGTTGTCAAAGGCCAGCCGGGCGGCCACATGGTTGGCGCCCATCATGAAAGCAATGAGCAAGAGCGTGGCGAAGGCCGAGGTGGACAGCGACGCCGTGGGTGAGTTGGGTGTGGACATGCCCACATTTTGAGGTGTCGGGTATCGAAACCCGTGTCGCGCCCGGATGAACAATCCTGACGCAGACATGAAAAACGCGCCCGGAGGCGCGTTTTGTTTTGTTGTCTGGCGGAGCGAGAGGGATTCGAACCCTCGATGAGGCTCTACACCCCATACTCCCTTAGCAGGGGAGCACCTTCGGCCACTCGGTCATCGCTCCGGAAGCTGCGTATTATGCCTCATCTCACCGCGCCTCTTCCTCTGAGGCAGGGCTTCAACCGGTGATGGTGTCGGCGGTCTGGTCGAGGTCGAATTCGCGGTGCAGCGAACGCACGGCGAGTTCCAGGTACTTCACGTCGATCACCACCGAGGTCTTGATTTCCGAGGTCGAAATCATCTGGATGTTGATGCCCTCGGTGCTCAGGCACTTGAACATGCGGCTGGCCACGCCCACATGGCTGCGCATGCCGATGCCCACGATGCTGACCTTGCAGATGCGCGCATCACCCACCACCTCGGCAGCACCCAGTGAGGGCACAACCTTGGTCTTGAGCAGGTCCATGGTCTTCTGGAAATCGTTGCGGTGCACCGTGAAGCTGAAGTCGGTCTTGCCGTCCTTGCTCAGGTTCTGGATGATCACGTCGACTTCGATGTTCGCGTCGGCCACTGCGCCCAGGATCTGGTAGGCGATACCAGGGGTGTCGGGCACGCCGAGCACGGAAATTTTGGCTTCGTCGCGGTTGAACGCAATGCCTGAGACGACAGCTTGTTCCATGGTTTCTTCTTCCTCAAAAGTGATCAGGGTGCCGGAGACGGCTTCAACATTCAGATCGATGTCCCAGGGCGTGAAGCTGGAGAGCACGCGCAGGGGCACCTTGTACTTGCCGGCAAATTCCACCGAGCGGATCTGCAGCACCTTGCTGCCCATGCTGGCCATTTCCAGCATTTCTTCAAAGCTCACCCGCTCCAGGCGGCGCGCCTGCGGCACCACGCGCGGGTCGGTGGTGTAGACACCGTCCACGTCGGTGTAGATCAGGCACTCGGCGGCCTTGAGGGCTGCGGCCACGGCCACGGCCGAGGTGTCGCTGCCGCCACGGCCCAGCGTGGTGATGTGGCCTTCGGGGTCCACGCCCTGAAAGCCGGTGACGATGACCACCTTGCCGGCGTCCAGGTCGGCGCGGATGCGCACGTCGTCGATCGACTCGATGCGGGCCTTGGTGAAAGCGCTGTTGGTCTTGATCGGCACTTGCCAGCCGGCGTAGCTCACCGACTCCAGGCCCTCGGCCTGCAGCGCGATGGCCAGCAGGGCTGAAGACGCCTGCTCACCGGTGGAGGCCAGCATGTCGAGTTCGCGGCTGTAGGCGGTGGAGGCTTTGGCCGGAGCAAGCTCTTTGGCCAGGCCGAGCAGGCGATTGGTTTCGCCGCTCATGGCGCTGGGCACGACCACCAGTTGGTGGCCCGCGCGGTGCCACTTGGCCACGCGTTTGGCCACATTGCGGATGCGCTCGGTCGACCCCATGGAGGTGCCGCCGTACTTGTGAACTATCAAGGCCATCGGGTTGGATTGGTTGGGTTGGAAGCGCCGGCTGCGCCGCCGGGCAAAGCCCGCAATTATAGGGCGGGGGTGTAGCGCAGGCACGCCCCAACGCGCTCCACATGGCCCGGGCCCAGCTTGATGTGGATGCGGTGACCGCGCGTGGTGCAGGCTTCAATCTGGTCCAGCAACTCATTCAACTGCGCGGTGGCAGCGGCCACGCCCGCGCTGGTGCGCAACCAGTGGCGCAGCGCGTTGGCCTGGCGATCCCGCCCGAGCGACTGCAGGCGTTCGATCTGTGGTGGTGCACCGGTGTGCGCCAGGTCGATGGCAGCCAACTCATCGAGCAGGCGCTGGGCTTGCGCGGCGTGGCGTGCGCTGCGCGCGAGCATGGGCCGAAACCCGGGAAAGCAGGCGTCCCACGCGGGCAAGAGCACGGCGCGGATGCGGTTGCGGGTGAAACGGGTGTCGGTGTTGCTGGGGTCGTCCACAAACGCGTGGCCGGCGCTCTGCAACCAGTCGCGCAAGGCCTGCGCAGGGAGTTCCAGCAAGGGCCGGCCGAAGCCCATGCCCGCGCGCTCAAAACGCTCAGACATGGAGGCCAGGCCCGGCAGGCCTGCGCCGCGGCTCAGCGCAAGCAACAAGGTCTCGGCCTGGTCGTCGGCGTGTTGGCCGAGCAGCACGCATTCGGCTTGAATGTGCTGGGCCATGCGGGCCAGTGCGGCGTAACGCGCCAGACGGGCCGCGTCTTCCGGGCTTTGCCCCGGCTCGTGCGCGGCCTGCACATGCGCCACCTGGAGCGCAATGTTGTGCTGTTCGCAAAACTTCCGGGCGTGGGATTCAAAAGCGTCGGCCGCGGCTTGCAGACCGTGGTGCACATGCAGGGCCGTCACCTGCCCGGGCCAACGCTGTTGGGCAGCCAGCAAGAGCGCGGTGGAATCGGCGCCGGCGCTGTAGGCCACCGCCACGTGGGTCAGGTTGGGTGCGCAGCGTTCACACCACTGTGCCAACGCCTGCTCGCAGGGGTTGGCGGGTGCGGTGCTGCGTGTCACCTCAGCGCTTGTCGCTCTTGGCCTCGGCCTTGCTGTCGGCCTTGGTGTCGGTGAAGCGGCCGTAGCTGTTCAGGCGCGCGTAACGGCGGTCCACCAGTTCCTTCACCTTGAGGTCGGTCACCTGGCGCCAAGCATCGCCCAGAGCGCGCTTCAGGAACGCCGCCATCTGCTTGTGGTCGCGGTGCGCGCCGCCCACCGGCTCGTTGACGATCTTGTCGACCAGGCCCAGGGCCTTGAGGCGGTGCGCGGTGATACCCAGCGCGTCTGCAGCATCGCTGGCGCGGTCGCTGGTTTTCCAGAGGATGGAAGCGCAGCCCTCGGGGCTGATCACCGAATACACCGAGTACTGCAGCATGAGCACCTGGTCAGCCACCGAGATGGCCAGCGCGCCGCCCGAGCCGCCTTCGCCAATGATGGTGGAGATGATGGGCACTTCGAGTTGCGCCATCTCGAAGATGTTGCGACCGATGGCTTCGGACTGGCCACGCTCTTCGGCGTCGATGCCAGGGTAGGCGCCGGGCGTGTCCACGAAGGTGAAGACCGGCAGGCGGAATTTTTCGGCCAGTTTCATCAGGCGCAGCGCCTTGCGGTAACCCTCGGGCTTGGTCATGCCGAAGTTGCGCAGGCCCCGCTCTTTCGTGTCGCGGCCCTTCTGGTGGCCCAGCACCATGCAGGGCTGGCCGTTGAAACGCGCCAGACCACCCACGATGCTCAGGTCATCCGAGAAATGGCGGTCGCCGTGCAGTTCAACGAAGTGCGTGAAGATCTCGCGCACGTAATCCAGCGTGTAGGGCCGGTCGGCGTGGCGCGCGATCTTGGTGATCTGCCACGGTGTGAGGCTGCTGTAGATGTCCTTGGTGAGCTGCAGGCTCTTGCCCGCGAGCTGTTCGATTTCTTCGGAGATGTCGACCGCGGATTCTGTCTGCACGTAGCGCAGTTCCTCGATCTTGGTTTCGAGATCGGCAATGGGCTGCTCGAAATCGAGAAAGTTCTTTTTGGCCAAGGTGGACTCCTGTGGTCTTGTGGTGCGAGGCGCCGCGCCTGACAGGCGTCAGGTCACCGGACCATGCCCGAATGTTTCGGGCTTGTGCTTCAACGACGTGTTCGGGTTCAGTAAGCGACCGGGACCGGATCGAGCGAGCGCCAAATATACCAAGTCGCCACGCTGCTGAAAGGGGCCCAGGACCCGGCCACTTCGCGGATGTCGCTGCGGCTCACCGGCTCGCCCGAAAAGTAACAGCGGCTGATGCCGTTCTGCAGACCAATGTCGTCCAGCGGTAATACGTTGGGCCGCATCAGGTGGAAGATGAGGAACATTTCGGCCGTCCAGCGGCCAATGCCGCGGATGGCCACCAACTCGGCAATGATGGCCTCGTCGTCCATCTCCGCCCAGCCTTTCACGTGCACCTGGTCATTGGCGAAATGCAGCGCCAGGTCCACCAGGTACTCCACCTTGCGGGCCGACAGCCCGGCTGCGCGCATGTCGTCGACCTTGAGTTTGAGCACCTGGGCGGGCACCATTTTTTTCGGCAGCAAGGCAAAGCGGTCCCAGACCGATTGCGCGGCCTTCACTGAAATCTGCTGGCCCACGATGCTGCGCGCGAGCGTGACGAAGGCGTCCCCGCGCGACTGCAGGCTCACGCCGCTGTGCTGCGGAATGAGCTTCTTCATCACGCGGTCGCGCTTCATCAGGTGGCGGCAAGCCTCCTGCCAGTAGTCGGGCGCATCGGGCCCCACGTCGGGCAACACGGACGTGGCCATCAGCCGCGTTCCCAGGTGGTGCCGGCGGGGCTGTCCTTGAGCACGATGCCCTGCTCCAGCAAGGTCTTGCGGATGCGATCGGCTTCGGTGAAATTTTTGGCTTGTTTGGCGGCCACGCGTGCGGCAATCTGCGCGGCGATGGCCGCCTCGTCCAGACCACCCGCCGACACGCCCGCCCCGCTTTGCAGGTAGGCCGCAGGGTCGGCCTGCAGCAAGCCCAGCGTGGCGCCCAGCGCCTTCAACAATCCCGCCACCGCAGGATCTTTGCTGCGGTTGACCTCCCCGGCCAACTCGAACAACACCGCCACCGCCTCGGGCGTGCCGAAGTCCTCGTCCATCGCGGCGCGAAAACGTTGCGCGTGCGGCTGGTTCCAGTCGATCTGTGCAACTGGCGCGGCAGGCACCAGCGAGAGCGCGGTGTACAGGCGCTTGAGCGCGCCGCGCGCGTCGTCCAGGTGCACGTCGCTGTAGTTCAGCGCGCTGCGGTAATGCGCGCGCAGGATGAAAAAGCGCACCGTCTCCGGGTCGTACTTGGCCAGCACTTCACGGATGGTGAAGAAGTTGCCCAGGCTCTTGGACATCTTCTCGTTGTCCACGCGGACAAAACCGTTGTGCACCCAGAAGCGGGCCAGCGGCTGGCCGGTGGCGCCTTCGCTCTGGGCGATCTCGTTCTCGTGGTGGGGAAACTGCAGGTCGGCGCCCCCGCCGTGGATGTCGAAGGTCTCACCCAAGGTGGCGCAGCTCATGGCCGAGCACTCGATGTGCCAGCCCGGGCGGCCAGCACCGTAGGCACTAGCCCATTGCGCCTCGGCCGGCTCGTCGGGCTTGGCCGACTTCCACAGCACGAAATCGAGCGGGTCGTTCTTGTCACTGGCCACTGCCACACGTTCACCGGCGCGCAGGTCGTCCAGCGACTTGCCCGAGAGCTTGCCGTAGCCGGCGAACTTGCGCACCGCGTAGTTCACGTCGCCGTTGTCGGCCTGGTAGGCCAGGCCCTTTTTCTGAAGCGTGTCGATCAGCGAGAGCATCTGCGGCACGTACTCGGTGGCGCGGGGCTCCAGGGTCGGCGGCTCAATACCGAGCACGGCGATGTCCTGGTGCATGGCGGCGGTCATCTCGTCGGTGAGTGCGCGCAAGGTGATGCCACGCTCGACCGCGCGCTTGATGATCTTGTCGTCGATGTCGGTGATGTTGCGCACATAGGTGACGCGGTAACCGCTCGCCTTGAGCCAGCGCTGCACCACGTCGAACGCCATCATCATTCGGGCGTGGCCGATGTGGCAGAGGTCGTAGATCGTCATGCCGCAGACGTACATGCGCACATGACCGGGTTCGATCGGCTGGAAGTCTTCCAGGCGGCGCGTGAGCGTGTTGTGGATTTTCAGGGTCATGTCGGGAATGCGGGCACGGGATCAGCGCGGCGAAACGGGGTGGAAAACCTGACGCGGCAGCTGGTGCGGCCGGCCTGTGTCACACAGGCCACGCGGGGTGCTGCTGGCGGTCTGGATCGGCCAAGAGAAACAGACCCCTCAGATACAATGCGCCAGTATATCCAGCCCGGTGCAGCGTGCCACGCAGCGCTGGGCCTTCGATCAACGTGTCGCTGGATGCAACCGTCTTCCGGTGGCCCAGGTTCGCTCTCCGAGGTCCCATGTCCCACCCTGTGAATCTTCCAACCACTTTGCGTGGTACCTCCTCCCGCGTGACCCGCTCCGGCATGGCTTCCCGCCTGCGTTGTCTGGCGGTGGCCGTGGCCATGGGTCTGGGCACGTCGATGGCCTGGGCACAGACCGAGGACTACGCCGAAGTCAACCGCCTGCTGCGCAGTGGCCAACTGGCCGAGGCCCTGGCCAAGGCCGACCAGTACCTGGTGGGCAAGGCACGCGATCCGCAGATGCGTTTTCTCAAGGGCGTGATCCTCACCGAAAGCGGCAAGACGCAAGACGCGATCGCCACCTTCAGCAAGCTCACCGAAGACTATCCCGAGCTGCCCGAGCCCTACAACAACCTCGCTGTGCTCTATGCCGGCCAGAGCCAGTTCGACAAGGCACGCGCCGCGCTCGAAATGGCGATCCGCACCAACCCGAGCTACGCCACCGCCCACGAGAACCTGGGTGACGTGTACGCCAAGCTCGCCAGCCAGGCCTACAGCAAGGCCCTGCAGCTCGACGGCACCAACCCCGCCGTGGCCCCCAAGCTCAGCCTGATCCGCAACCTGTTTGCCGCCGACACCCGCTCGGGTGCCGCTGCGTCGGTGGCTGCTGCGCCTGCCACTGCGAGACCGGCCAGCCCGGTGCCTGCTGCAACCGTGGCCACCGTCGCAAAACCTGCGGCACCTGCTGCGGCGCCCGCTGCTGCACCGGCCACGCCGGCGGTGGCGGTCGATGCCCAGCGCGAGGTGGAAGCCGCCGTGCGCAGCTGGGCCGGTGCCTGGTCGTCCAAGGACATGAACGGCTACCTCGGTGCCTATGCCAGCAGCTTCTCGCCGCCCGGTGGCCAGGCCCGCAAGGCCTGGGAGTCGGACCGCCGCGCGCGCATCGAACCCCGCACCCGCATCGGGGTGGAGGTGAGTAACCTGGAAGTGACGGTGGATGGCGACAAGGCCACCGCGCGCTTCCGCCAGGACTACACCTCCGACACGCTCAACGTCACCAGCCGCAAAACGCTCGACATGGTCAAGAGCGGCAACCGCTGGCTGATCGTGCGCGAATCCACGGGCTCTTGATGGCGGGTCGGCGGATGGGTCAACGCGGACATGCCAGCGTGGCAGCGGGTCTGCAGGGACAAGGCATGAGCCGGCGTGCGGCCTGGGCGCTGGGCGCCGTGTTGGTCACCGCGCTGATTGCCGTGGGCATCCACAGCGCTCGGCAAGACAGCCACCTGCCCCGCAGCGCAAGCGAATCGCTCGATACCACCGAGCCCTCGCTGCTCAACCAGGCGCTGGCGCGTGTTCAAGACGCCGCGCGCAGCCCGTTACCCGCCAGCCCGTCGGGTCTGCAAACCAACAGCCTCACCCCCGCGCGGTTTGACGAAGTCAAGCCCATGCTCGGCCAGGCCGAAGCGCGCCTGATTTCGATCTACCAGCTCATCAGCCAGGGTCAGCACCGCGAAGCGCTTGCGCTGGCCGACAAGCTGGTCACCGACCACCCCAACTTTCAGCTCGCGCACCTGGTGCACGGCGACCTGCTGAGCTTGCAGGCGCGGCCGGTGCGCCAGCTCGGTGATGTGCCCGACACCAAGGCCTTGGCCGCGAGCCAGCAGCTCTCCACCCTGCGTGAGGAATCGCGCCGCCGCCTGCTGGCGCTCACCGAGCGCCCGCCAGAAGGCAGCATCCCCACGCAGTTCCTCACGCTGGCGCCGCAGAGCCGCCACGCCATCGCCATCGACGCGTCGCGCTCGCGCCTGTACCTGTTTGAAAACCTCAACCCAGCCAAGTCAAGCCCCACCGATGACCGCCAACCCAAGCTGAAGCTGGTGGGCGATTTCTACATCTCGGTGGGCCTTTCGGGTATCGAAAAATCGATCGAGGGTGACAAGCGCACGCCGCTGGGCGTGTACTACATCACCAGCACCCTGAACCCGGCCGACCTGCCCGATCTCTACGGCGTGGGTGCCCTGCCCATCAACTACCCCAACCCGCTGGACGTGCAACGCGGCAAGACCGGCAGCGGCATCTGGCTACACGGCACCCCGAGCGACCAGTTCGTGCGCGCACCACTTGCGTCCGACGGTTGTGTGGTGCTGTCCAACCCCGACCTGGAGCGCCTGCTGCGCACGGTGCAGATCCGCACCACGCCGGTGGTGATCGCGCCCGAACTGCAATGGGTACAACCCGACACGCTGAGCAACGACCGCGAGCAGTTTGAGAGCGTGCTCGAAGCCTGGCGCCGCAGCCGCAGCGAAGGCAATCTGGCCGAACTCAAAGGGTTTTACTCCAGCCGTTTCTCGAACCAGGGTCGTGATCTGGCTCAATGGTGGCCCCGCGTGGAAGGCGAGTTGCGCAGCACCGGCCCGCGCGAACTGGCGATCAAGGACCTCTCGGTCCTGCGCTGGAACGACACCGACGACACCCTCGTCGTCACCTTCGGCGAAGTCGCTGCGGGCCAGACCCGCGGTGTGACCAAACGCCAGTACTGGATCCGCGAAAACGATCGCTGGACCATCTTTTTCGAAGGAACCATCGGATGACCACACACACCCCCAACCCGATTCGCCGAGGCGTGCTCGCCGCTGTCACCGTGGCCGCGTCCCTGGTCTGGCTGCCAGCGTCAGCGCAGGAAGCCGCGCCCCGCGTGAAGCTCACCACCTCCATGGGCGACATCGTGCTGGAGCTCTACCCCGACAAGGCGCCCAAGACGGTCGAAAACTTCCTGCAGTACGTGAAAGACAAACACTACGACGGCACCGTGTTCCACCGCGTGATCAGCAACTTCATGGTGCAAGGCGGTGGCTTCGACACCAGCTACAAACAAAAGCCCACCCGCGCGCCCGTGGCCCACGAAGGCCAGGCGGCCCTGCAGCGCGGTGGCCCGCGCAACACGGTGGGCACCGTGGCCATGGCGCGCACCAACGACCCCCAATCCGCCTCGTCGCAGTTCTTCATCAACGTCAAGGACAACGCCTTCCTGGACCCCACCATCATTCCGCCGGGCGATCCGGTGCCGCGTTTCGAGTACAACGGTCAGGTTTACGAGAACGTGCCGCGCGCCAACCTCGTCAACGCCGCGCAGCTCTACGGTTACACCGTGTTCGGCAAAGTCGTCTCGGGCATGGACGTGGTCAACAAGATCAAGGAAACGCCCACCGGCGCCGGCGGCCCGTTTCCCACCGACGTGCCCAAAACCCCCATCACCATCCTCAAAGCCACCCTGGAGAAATGACCATGGCCAACCCCCAAGTCGAACTGCACATCACCGGTCACGGTGTCATCACCATCGAACTCGACGCTGAAAAAGCGCCCCTGTCCGCCGCCAACTTCCTGGCCTACGTGAACAAGGGCCACTACAACAACACCGTGTTCCACCGCGTCATCCCCGGCTTCATGGTGCAAGGCGGAGGGTTCGAGCCCGGCATGACCCAGAAGCCGACCGACGCACCCATTGCCAACGAAGCCAACAATGGCCTGAAGAACGACACCTACACCCTGGCCATGGCGCGCACCAGCGACCCGCACTCGGCCACCGCGCAGTTCTTCATCAACGTGTCCAACAACGGTTTCCTCAACCACACCGCGCCCAGCGCGCAAGGCTGGGGCTACGCCGTGTTCGGCAAGGTGGTTTCGGGCGCCGAGATCGTGAAGAAGATCGAAGGTCTGCCCACCGGCCGCAAGGGCTTCCACGACGACGTCCCGAAGGACGACGTGGTGATCGAAAAAGCCGTCGCGCTGTGATCCCGGGGGCCCGGCCCCTGGCAGCCCTGCTGTGATGTCCGCCCCCTCCTCCCTGCCCTCTTTCGACCGCCTGGCCCAGTTGCGCGCACCCGCACACTGGCAGGCGGTCGAACTCATTTCCGACCTGCACCTGCAGCCGGGCGAGCCGCAGACCTTCGAGGTCTGGCGCGCGTTTCTGCAACGCCCCGCGGCTGAACGGGCCGACGCCCTCTTCATCCTGGGTGATCTGTTCGAGGTCTGGGTGGGCGACGACGTGCTCGAATCCAGCGCCTCCACCGACCAGACCTTCTGGCGCGCTTGCGCAGAAGCCCTCCAACATTTCAGCGCCCACACCCCGGTCTATTTCATGGCCGGCAACCGCGACTTTCTATTAGGCTCTCAAGGCCTGCAAGCCTGCGGCATGCAAGGCCTGAGCGATCCGACCACCTTCGATTTTCTTGGCCAGCACTGGTTGCTCAGCCACGGCGACGCGATGTGCCTCGCCGACACCGACTACATGCGTTTTCGCGAACAGGTGCGTCAGCCGGCGTGGCAGGGCGAGTTCCTGGCGCGCCCCTTGAGCGAACGCAGGGCCATCGCCCGCGATCTGCGCGAGCAGAGCGAAGCGCGCAAACGCAGCACTGCGGGCGACCCCAGCCTGTGGGCCGACGTGGACGCAGCAGCGGCGTGTGCCGCGCTGCAGGCTGCGGGCGCCCACACCCTGATCCATGGACACACCCACCGCCCAGCCGTTCACACGCTGGGTGACGGTCTGCAACGCGTGGTGCTCAGCGACTGGGACGCCGCCGCCCACCCGCCGCGTGCCGAGGTGCTGCGGCTCGACGCACAAGGCCTGCGCCGCATCCCCTTGCCGCCCTCATGATCGATCTGCTCCAACGCCTGTTGCCGCGCTCGCTGCGCCAACCCACACCGGTGCCCGACGCGCTGTGGCAATCCACCCTCGCCGCCCACCCCTTCCTGTCCGCGCTCGGCAGCGCCGAGCGGGACCGCCTGCGCCTGTTGTGCACCCATTTCCTGGTCGAAAAGGAGTTCCACGGCGCCAACGACCTGGTGCTCACCGACGCCATGGCCCTGGCGATTGCCGCACAAGCCTGCCTGCCGCTGCTGCACATGCACGGCACCTCGGGCGAGCCCGTGCGCGATCCGCTCAAGCTGCTCGACTGGTACGGCGACTTTGTCGGCATCGTGGTGCAGCCCGGTGCCGTGGTGGCGCGGCGCAAGACCACCGACGGCGCGGGCGTGGTGCACCACTACAACGAGGTGCTGGCCGGCGAAGCCATGGACCGTGGCCCGCTCATGCTGAGCTGGGAAGAAGTTGCGCACGCCGGCCAGGCGGCACAGAGCGGCAGCAACGTCGTGATCCACGAGTTCGTGCACAAGATGGACATGCGCGGCATCTCGCTGGGCGAGCACCCCGACGGCGCACCGCCCTTGCCCAAAGGCTTCCTGGGCACACGCAGTACATCAGACGCACGCCGGCTGTGGCGCGACACGATGCAGCACGCCTTCGATGCGTTCCGCGAAGCGGTGTCCATGGCCGAGCGCTTCGGCGCCGAGCGTCCCTGGCTCGACGACTACGCGGCCAAAGACCCCGCCGAATTCTTTGCTGTCACTTGCGAGGCTTACTTCGTGAGTCGGGATCGCTTTGCGCAGGAGTTCCCGGCGCTGGTGGCGCTGTACGACGGGTTCTTTCGACCAGGCTCGCGCGCCTGAGCCATTCAGAACACCGCGGAACCGGCTTTGCCGGGCCGCAGGTGTTGCCCCTTGGGGGGAGGCGCCGAAGGCGCTTCGGGGGGAAGCCGATCCTGTTCAGCGCTTGAGCAAAACCTTCAGCACGGTCTGAAGACGGCGCGCAGCCGACGCATCGAACGGCGACGCCAGCACGCCCGCCACATCGTCCACCCAGGTCTCGCTCGGTGCCGCTGCGTGGCGGCGCGTGAGCAACTGCAGTTGCAGCATGCGGCGTTCGCTCAGGTGCTCGGCCGGCGTGGGCACTTCGGCAGCCATCTCCAGCCGCAGCAGGGTCTCACCCGGCAAGGCACCGGCGGGTTTGGACAAGGCGGCCGACCAGGTGCTGCGGTTGGTTGCGCTCACACGCGAGCCCAGGGCCTGGGCTGTGGGCATCTGCTCGGCGTCGCGCTGCTCCCACGCGGTCATGAGCTGCGTGAGCACCTCGCCGTGGGCTTGCGCGGCGAGCTTGCGCAGGCTGGCCTCGGCCGATTCGATGGCCTGGCGCTGGGCGCGGAACGCCGCGTCACCCAGGCGTGGGCCGCGCTGTTCACGTTCGTCGCGCCACGGCGCTGCTGCACCCGGGCCACGGGCATCGCGCGGACCGCGCGCATCGGGGCGACCAGCGCCACCGTCACGTCGGCTGTCGGGACGGGCACCGCGCGCGTCGCGGCCAGCCGGCTCTGCTTTTTTCATGCCGGGACGGTCATCGCCGCGCATGGCCACCAGCTTCTTGGGCGGTGCGGCGGGTTTGGCGGGTGCTGCGGGTTCGACCGGGGCGGCCACGTCGGCGGCCTCGGCTTCATCGGATGCACCAGCGTCTTCCGCTGTTTCGTTCGCGGGCTCTTCCGACGCTTCAACCGGCTCGCTCGGCGCGACATTCTCGGCGACCACAGCAGGCGCGGGCGCAGGCGCCACCGCAGCCGGCCGACCGGCCAACGCCGATTCCAGTTCGTTCATGGCAGCACGGATGCGCTGCGCGTCACCGCTGGCGCTCGCCTGCTCCAGCGCGCGCGAGGCATCCAACACGCGCTGGTCGTGGGCGTTGAGCGAGGTGGCGGCTTTCTCACGCTCGGTGGTCTTGCGGTTGAACGCTTCGTCGATGGGCTGGCGGAACGCCTCCCACAATTTCTGTTCGTGCTTGCGTTCCAGCGGCACCGCGTGGGCTTCGGCCTGCCAGCGTTGTTGCAGCGCTTTCACCGCGTCGATGCGCAGCATGGGCGCATTGCCCAGCGCGGTCGCCTCTTCGATCAACGCCTTGCGGCGCGCGGTGCTCTCAGCCTGGGCCGTTTCCAGCCCGGCGTGGGCGGCATGCATGGCGTCTTTCCACTGCGGCTGCATTTCGGCAAACGCCTTCTCGCTCATGTGGCCGGCTTCGCGCCAGCGCTCGGAGAAGGTGTGCAGCGCGCGCACCTGGGCTTTCCAGTCGGTGTTGCCAACATGGGCTTCGGTCCAGGCCTTGAGCTCGGCAATGATGGCCAGGCGCTGGGTCTTGTGCGCGTCGGCCTGCTGGCGCACCTGCACCAGCCAGGCTTCCACCAGCTTGTGGGCTTCGGTGCAGGCTTCGTCGAAGCGCTTCCACAGCGCGTGGTTGGGCTGGCCGCCCTGGTCGGTGGTTTTCCACTGGTCGCGCAGGCTGCGCAGCGTCTCCTGCATCTTGCGGCCACCCAGGCGCTGGCCTTCGGGCGCTTGCAGCAAGGCCTCGGCCTTGGCCACGAGTTCTTCGCGCAGCTGGTCGGCACGCCAGCGCTGCCAGCCTTCGAGTTCACCGGCCTGGCTCAGGGCGGCGTGGGCGCGCGCGTCCAGTGCTGCGCTCACCAAACGGCCGTTGGACTTGAGGATCGCTCGCACGTCGGCTGCGGCCTTGGGCGTGGCCTTGCCATGGCCTTCGGCGAGTTCGCGCTCCAGCACGTCCAGCGCGTGGGCGAGTTCGGTGGCCACGCGGGCGCGGCGCTCCTGTTGGGCTTGCGTGTCCACGGCGGGCTTCTCGGCCACGGGAGCGGCTTCGCCACCGCGCGCCACGCGCAGCTCGTCGGCCCACACGGGCACGGCGGGCAGCGGGGCTTGTGCATCGGCGTCGGCGGCAACGGCTTGGGCCAGCGCACCGGCAAATGCGTCCCACACCAGCTGCAACTGCTTGCGCGAAGCGTCGAGCATGGGTGGAAACTTCACGTCCACGCTGGCCCATTGCGGGTCTTGCGAAAGACCGCTGGCCTGCTCCTGCCACTGGGCCACATCGGTCTGCAGCGTCTGCGCGCTGTGCTGGGCGTCGCGCCAGGATTTGGTGGACAGCACCTCGATGCGCTGCGCGATCAACACCGCGGCTTCACGCTCCACCTGCACCCGGTGCTGCAGGTCTTCGATCGCCTTCACGCGCTCAGCCAGCGACTGGCGCAGCGTGGCCAGCGGCTCGCGCGACAGCGGCGCACCGGCGCGTGCGGCGTCGCGCTGCCAGGCCAGGGCGTCGGCCAGGTTCAGGCGCGAATGGTCCAGCAGGGCCTGCGCCTTCTGCGCCCACTCCACCGCCATCTGCTCCTGCGTCTTCAGGCGCTTCTGCTCGTCGAGCTTTTCCTTCAGCGGTTTGGCCGCGCCGCGGTCGCGGTTGGACAGCTCCTTGTAGACCTCGTTCATCTGCTCCAGACCCGGCTCGGTGGCCAGCCACTCGCGGATGCGCGCGGCGCGTTCGCCCGAGGTGGGCGCGGAAAACGCCCCACCGGTTGCGGCGTCCAGGGGGTGGGCCGCGGTGGCGGACTTGGAGGGGGTGGGCGTGTTCACGGCGGGTGGAGAAGCTTGAGGTGAGGAAGGCTTGCGCAGGGAAAACAGCGACATGGGAACGTCAATTCGATCAGGACAGAGGCCGCGCCAGAGCGGCGCGGCAAACGCGTATTGTCGCCGCTGTTCGCCCGCGCGCCACCGCCCGTGCGCGATGGGGCCCTGGCGGGAGGCTTGATCAGCGCGGCGCCAGCCGCAGCTCGGCCTGCGGGCGCCAGTCTTCGCCCTGGCGAGTCAGCTGCGGCGCGCCCAGAAACATGCGGTCTTCGGGCAGCGAACGGCTGGCCAGAAAATCCTTCACCGCCTGGCCCCGTGCCACCGCCAGATCGCGCAGCGCGTCGGGCGTGACCGTTATCGACGCCAGCAGCAAGGCCTCCATCTCGGCTTGTGGAATGTCCTTGGCGATGCCGATCAGGTTGCGCGGCTTGGGCAGGTCGGCGCGCCGGTACACCTCTTTGAGCAACGCGGGGTACTCCTCGGCCGACACCGCCAGTTTCTCGGGGATCGCTTTGCCATCACGCGCCAGGGCGCGGCGCTTCTCGGCCAGCACGCGTTCGTCAAGCCGGCTGCGCTGGTAGCCGCTGCGCTCGGCCTCCAGATCGCTGTGCCCCACCACCGTGATTTGCAGCGCCGGCCGATCGGCCAGCGCCTTGGCCACCGAGTCCAGCCGCTGCTGGTTTTCAGCCGCCAGCACTGCACTGCCCGGCGCAAACACCACCTGGCTGGGCGACTCGGCGCCGCCGCCGAACGCGCTGGCGATCAGCGAAAACGGCGCGGTGATCGCCTTGCCGATCAGGTTGAAGATGAGCTTGAAGATGATGGGCGCCAGGCGGAACTGCGGGTCGTTGATCGATCCACTCACCGGCAGGTTGATGTCGATCACGCCGTTGCGGTCGGCCAGCAGCGCCACCGCCAGCTTCACCGGCAGGTTGGGCGCGTCGCTGCCCGCCACACGTTCGCCGAAGCTGAGCTGGTTGAGCACGATCTGATTGCTGGCCACGAGCTGGCCGTCGGGGTCGATCTTGTAGGCCACGTCCACGCTGAGCTTGCCGCGCTCGATACCGTAGCCGGCGTACTTCACCGTGTAGGGCGAGAGCGGCGGCAGCTCCAGGTTGCGCACGCGACCTTTGATGTCAAGTGCCAGCGGTTGCGCAAGCGGGTTGAGTTGGCCGTCAATCTCGAGCGCGGCCGTGCCCTCCGCGCGCCCGCGCAGCGACAAGGCCGCGAGCTCGGGCGCCGCGCCGGCCGGCTTCGCATTGGAGAAAGCGCCCAGGCTGCCGGTGAGCTCGCTCAGGTTGGCGGTGTAGTTGGGTTTGATGAAGCGGTCGGAGAACCGCACACGGCCGTTGACCAGGCTGATCGGGCCCAGGCGGATGTCGGGCGCGGGACCGCTGGTGGCCGCAGCGACCTGTGGCGGCGCAGGCTCGGCAGCAGGTGCCTCGCCAGACGGCTTCACCAGACCCTGCAGGTTGATCTTGCCGGCCTCGTCGATGATCACGCGGGCGAAATAGTCGCTGAGCACGGTCTCGCGCACCGCCACCTGGGTCGCCTGCCCGGGGGTCAAAGCGAGCTTCAGGCCGCGCACCTGCAGCGATTTCCAGGCCAGCAGGTCTTCGGCGGGCGACAAGGTGTTGGCGCTCAAATCGTCCAGCGCGGCGTCGCCGTCCAGGCTCAGCGCCACGGCGCCGCCCGGCAGGCCCAGTTGAACCCGGCCACGGTAGCTCGCGTCGGCGCGCAGCAACTCCAGGTTGAGCCGGTCGGCGAAGTACGGCTCCAGCGCATGCGCCGGCAGGCGCTCGATCTGGGCCCGGGCGTCCAGCCGCAAGCCCGCACCGCCGGACGCACCGGGGGCTGGCAGCCGCAGGGCCCCCACCAGCGAGAGTTGCCCGGGCGCGACCTGGCTGGCCGGGCCCGCACCCACACGCGCCTTGACCGACAAGGCCATGTCTTTTTGTTCGGCGTCCATCGGCCGAAGGCCCTTGAGGTCCAGCTGCAGTTGGGTGATGTCCAGCGCGACGGGCTGGGCGGGCACGCGGTCCACAAAACCGATGGAGCCACCGGTGAGTTGCAGGGCAGCGAGGCCCACGCGCCAGGGCGCCGAATCTGCACGCGGCTCCTGGGTGGGAGCGGCCACCAGCCATGGCTCAAACATCCAGGCGCCGTTGGCCTCGCGCTGCACCTTTGCTTGGGGCTGTGTGATCACGAGGCCGCCCACGTCGACACTGCGCTGGGCCAGATCCAGGCGCAGGTCTTCCACCAGCAGGCGCTTCAGGCTGGCCAGCGGTTGTCGGGGCGGCCCGAGCTTGAGTTCGTTCAGGTCCACACGGGCGGCCAGCACTTGCAGGGCCATGGGTCGGTCGCCCTGCGCGGCCTGCCACTCCATCCGACCGCCTGCGTTGAGTCTTCCTTCCAGGGCGGGTTTGAGTGCGCTACTTATATAAGGAGCAAAACGCCCCAAGGGAATGTCACCCAGAGACAGGTCGGCTTGCGCAGCCAGATCGGTGGCTGTCCCCTGGATACCGATGGCGGTCTGGTCGAGTTGGGCCGACACCTCGAACGGCATGGGCGCACGAACCGGCCAGCTCATGTCGCGGGCTTGCACGCGCAAGGCCGACAGCGCCATCTCTGCGGCTGGCTTGACCGCATCGTCGCGCCATTGAACGACGCCGCCGTCCAGGTCGAACCGGCCCAGCCGGATCTCCCACGGCGCGGCCGCCACTGTTGGTTGGGCATGGGTCTGCACCGGCTGCGCCGCAGGCTGAAAGCCTTGGGCCAGACGCGTCAGGTTGAGCAGCCCCTGGGCGTCGCGCGACACGCTCAGGCTCGGCGCCTTCCACTCGATGGACGCGAGATCCACACGGCGCGCCAACGGCTCCATCCGATTCAGCTTCACGCCCAGGCGATCCCATGACAACACGCCCGCCCCACCGTCCACCAACTTCAGCCCTGAGAGCGCCACATCACCCGAGACCCACACCTGCGGCACCTCGCGCTGCGCAAAGTCCAGCCTCAGGTCCAGCTGCAGCACCCCGGCTTCGGGTTTGACAGGCCACGCGGCTGGCCAATAGGGAAAGTACGGCGCCAGATTGAGCGCGGGGATGTTCAGGCTGGCGTCGGTTTCGCGGTCCACCGCGAACGGGGTGGTGGCGGCGCGCGAATCGAAGGCGCTGCCGTTGAGTTCGAAGGCCAGCCGGGGCTCGGTCACCACGTCCCGGCGCGAATCGAGATTGCTGAGGAACGGCACGGTCACCATGAGGCCGCGCAAGCGGTGGGTGGCGCCCACACTGTCGTCCACCAGCGTGAATTCGCCGCCTTGCAGCTCGATGTTGAAGAGCGCGAACCGCGCCGGTTCGCTCGGTGTGTCGGAAGGTGGCACGCGCAGCCG
Organism: Hydrogenophaga sp.; assembly: GCF_048549895.1. Lineage (GTDB taxonomy): Bacteria > Pseudomonadota > Gammaproteobacteria > Burkholderiales > Burkholderiaceae_C > Hydrogenophaga. The sequence goes on along the minus strand of NZ_JBLYYB010000170.1, from coordinate 3,003 downwards.
CTGCACGATGTCGTCCACGTCGTATCGCCCGCCGCCCAGGTGGCGCAAGGCCATGCGCGGTTGTTCAATCTTCAGGGCGTCGATCACCGGCGCCAGCCGCAGGAGGGACTGCAGTTCGGCGTTCACATGCACCCGCGCCACCGACAGCTGTTCGGCGTCGCCCTGGGCGCTGGCAACACGCAAGCCTTCGACAGTCAAAGCCAGCGACCACGGACGGAAGTCCACGCGGTCAACCGTCACGCTGCGACCCAAGGCCTGACTGGCCTGCTTTTGCAGCTGCCATTTCAGGAGCACCGGCACCGCCAGCCAGGTGATCAGCCAGAGCAGCAACACGCTGGCCACGGTCCAGACCAGGCGTTTGATCCAGGGGTTGGTGAAGGGCATGGGGAGGCTCTTGCTCATGGGGCTGGGGCGGAATGAATGGCGTGGCGCCAGTGTCTCCGAACTTACGCGCCTGGGCACCGCGTTGCTTGCAGAGCCCCAGAAACAAGAAACCCCGGCAAACGAGGTTTGCCGGGGTCGACGGCGGGCTTGATGCTCATGCCGTCAGTTTTGGCGGAGGGAGTTTGATGTCTCTCCAGCCTGGAAGCAACAGATTGCTCCCGTTGGGGGCCGTCATGCGGTTGCACCGCTGGGTCGGCTGATGCCGGTCCTCAAGACCGACCTGTGAAGGGTACTCCCCCACTCCACAGAGGACAAGGTGGGTCGGCGAAATAGGCCATGAGGCTTTTCAATGGCGCCTCCCAAGCCCATTCGGGGAGCCCGAAACCCGGTTTTGCGACGTGAAAGGTGGGTGCGAACCGACCAACGGCGAATCGCCGGCCGCTGAGCCGCAAGCCTTGCAGGCACTGGGTTTCCCGCTAGCGAAGCGCTTGAGCGGTCAATTGAAACCGGATGTTTATAACTAAAAGTGTCTTTAAACAATGTTCTAAACATTGACTAGGTATTTATAAGCCCATACCATCCGCCCACTTTGACCTCTCAAGGGTTAACCCGACCGCGGCCAGCGCTGGCCAGGTCGATCGCCAAACCCATTTGCAAGGCCTTCGACAGCGACCAAACTGGGCCAAGCCGCCTCAAACGGCCGAAGCCATGAACGGAGCGACACCATGACGACCTTCACTGCGCCACACCAGAACACCTCAGGTGTCGTGGCATCCATCAAGACCACGCTGGGCGACACCTACCGTGGATTCCTCGACATCACGCACAACAGCGTGGCCCTGCTGGGCACCCTGTTCGCCGTGGGCCTGATCGTGCTGAGCGCGCGGGCAGACCTGCGCCAGAGTGCCGAACAGCAACTGCTGGGCTGGCTGCTGCAGCGCCAGGAGGCATCCATGGAGGAGACCTTGATCGCGGTGGAGCCCACTGCCATTGACCGGGTGACTGCCGCCGACCCGGGCGACCTGCCCAAACAGCAAGCCAATGTGACCTTCTGGCTCAGCCGCAAGTACCGCGTGGCCCCCGAGCCACTGGGAGCCTTGGTGGCCGAAGCGTTCGAGATCGGCGAAAAAGCCAAGCTCGACCCCACACTGATCCTGGCCGTGATGGCCGTCGAGTCGCGCTTCAACCCCTTCGCCCAGAGCCCCGTGGGCGCCCAAGGCCTCATGCAGGTGCTCACGCGCGTGCACACCGACAAGTACGAAGACTTCGGCGGTCAACTGGCGGCTTTTGACCCGGTGTCCAACCTGCGCGTGGGCGTGCGCGTGCTGCAAGACTGCATCAAGCGCGCTGGTTCGGTGGAAGGCGGCTTGCGTTTGTACGTGGGTGCGGTCACCACCGACGGCGGCTGGTACATCGACAAGGTGATGGCCGAGCACATGCGCATCCAGAGCGTGGCCCTTGGCAAGCCTTTGCAACGCTATGTGCCACCTGCGCGCAGCGTCAACGTGGTCGCACCGGCTGCGCCGGCGCCCGTGGTGGCACCCGGCACCGAAATCGAAGCCGGTCCTGCCGCACCGGCAGCCACGCCGGCAACCGCTCCGCTGGCGCAGTCCTGAGTAAGGGCAAACCGGCGCACCCGATGCGCCGGCCTTTGCAAGAGCAGCCCGCCAAGGCCATGACGCTCGGCTAAACTCGCCGAGTACGCAACTGGCGATAGGCGCGCAACCTCCGGAATGGATCCGAGAGGGCTGCCGCTGACGTGGCCCCCCTGCCCGATCATTCCAACCATCGATCCGCGGCCGGGACAACCACTGGGAAGCGTGCCACCCCCGCTGATGCAGCGCGGGTGTTCAGCCGTTCGCCTGGGCAGCCCTTGTCAATGCGCAAGGATTCACCTCTAGAAGGACTGCCATGTTCGACCGCAACATTCTCATCGAGCAAACCGACCCCGAGCTGTACGCCGCCATCCTGGCCGAAAACACGCGCCAGGAACACCACATCGAGTTGATCGCCAGCGAAAACTACGCCTCGCCCGCGGTGATGGCCGCCCAGGGCACCCAGCTCACCAACAAATACGCCGAGGGCTACCCTGGCAAACGCTACTACGGCGGCTGCGAGTTCGTCGACATCGCCGAGCAATTGGCCATCGACCGCGTCAAGCAGATCTTTGGCGCTGACGCCGCCAACGTGCAGCCCCACTGCGGCGCCTCGGCCAACGAAGCGGTGTTTCTGGCCTTCCTCAAACCCGGCGACACCATCATGGGCATGAGCCTGGCCGAAGGTGGCCACCTCACCCACGGCATGGCGCTCAACATGAGCGGCAAGTGGTTCAACGTGGTTTCCTACGGTCTCAATGAGAAGGAAGAGATCGACTACGACGCCATGGAGCGCAAGGCCCACGAAACCAAACCCAAGCTCATCATCGCGGGCGCATCGGCCTACAGCCTGCGCATCGACTTCGAGCGCTTCGCCAAAGTGGCCAAAGACGTCGGCGCGATCTTCATGGTCGACATGGCCCATTACGCCGGCCTGATCGCTGCCGGCATCTACCCCAACCCGGTGCCACACGCCGACGTCGTCACCTCGACCACCCACAAGAGCCTGCGCGGCCCACGCGGC
>NZ_JBLYYB010000169.1:0-13614 GCF_048549895.1 Hydrogenophaga sp. | reverse complement strand
GCCACCATGAAGATGCCGGCCGTGACCATGGTGGCAGCGTGGATCAGCGCCGAGATCGGCGTGGGGCCTTCCATGGAGTCGGGCAGCCACACATGCAGCGGGAACTGCGCGCTCTTGCCCATGGCGCCGATGAAGAGGCAGATGCAGATGACGGTGATCAGCAGCCAGTCTGTACCGGGAAAGCCCAGCGCGCCGAGCTCGGGCGCTTTGGCAAACACCTCGGTGTAGTTCAGCGTGCCGGCGTAGGCCACGATCAGGCCGATGCCCAGGATGAAGCCGAAGTCGCCCACGCGGTTGACCAGGAAGGCCTTCATGTTGGCGAAGATCGCCGTGGGCTTGTTGAACCAGAAGCCGATGAGCAGATACGACACCAGGCCCACCGCTTCCCAGCCAAAGAACAGCTGCAGCAGGTTGTTGCTCATGACCAGCATGAGCATGGAGAAGGTGAACAGCGAGATGTAGGCGAAGAAGCGGTTGTAGCCGGCGTCTTCTTCCATGTAGCCGATGGTGTAGAGGTGCACCATGAGCGAGACGAAGGTGACGACCACCATCATCATGGCGGTGAGGCCATCGACCAGGAAACCGATCTCCATCTTCAGGCCACCGACCACCATCCAGGTGTAGAGGGTTTCGTTGAAGCGGGCGCCGTCCAGGGCCACGCTCTTGAGCGTCATGGCCGAGAGGATGAAAGCGATCAGCACACCCAGGATGGTGAGCGTGTGCGAGGCACGGCGGCCGATGACGTTGCCGCCGAAGGTGGTGCCCAGGATGCCGGCCAGGGCCGCGCCGATCAGCGGCGCCATGGGGACGGCGAGCAGGGTGCTGGCAGAAAGGGTGGTGCTCATGGTGTTCTTGTCTTGCGGCTGATGCTCAGCCCTTGAGCGTGTTGAGCTCTTCGACGCTGATCGAATTCTTGTTGCGGAACAGCAGCACGAGGATGGCCAGGCCGATCGCCGATTCGGCCGCGGCCACGGTCAGGATGAAGAACACGAACACCTGGCCGTGCATGTCACCCAGGTAGTGCGAGAAGGCCACGAAGTTCATGTTGACCGCGAGCAGCATCAGCTCGATGGCCATGAGCAGCACGATCAGGTTCTTGCGGTTGAGGAAGATGCCGACGACCGACAACGCGAACAGGATCGCACCGACGGCGAGGAAATGGCCCAGGGTCACGTTCATGGCTTGGCCTCCTCGGCGGCTGTGGCTTCGCCGGCGGGTGCGGCTTTCTGCGTGGCGTTCATCGGCAGCACCACCAGGCGGTCGCTGGCGCGCACATGCACTTGCAGGCCGGGGTTGATGGCCTTGCTGTCCTTGCGCTGGCGCAGGGTGAGCGCAATGGCCGCGATCATGGCCACCAGCAGGATCACGGCGGCCACTTCAACCGGGTACAGGTACTCGGTGTAGAGCAGCAGGCCGAGTTCGCGCGTGTTGGAATAGTTGGCCGCGTTGATGCCGGTGTTCACCGCGTCGGGGTTGGCCGCCAGGCTTGGGAAACCGGCAAACAGCACGGCGATGAGTTCGGCCGCCACCAGGCCACCCAGAACGGCGGCGAGCGGAAAGTGTTTCCAGAAACCCTTGCGCACGCCGTCCATGTTGATGTCGAGCATCATCACGACGAACAGGAACAGCACCATCACCGCGCCCAGGTACACCAGCACCAGCGTGATGCCGAGGAACTCAGCCTTCAGCAGCAACCACAACGCAGACGCCTGCGAAAACGCCAGCATCAGGAACAGCACCGCGTGCACGGGATTGCGCGCGGTGACGACGCGGAAGGCTGCGAACAGCAGCACCGCGGCGAAGAGGTAAAAAAAGCCGGTCTGGTAATCCATGGCGTTGTTCTTGTGTCGTCTGTTCCGGGCAGGTCCGGCCTCAGAACGGATCAGCGGTAAGGGGCGTCGGCGGCCCGGGCAGCGGCAATCTCGGTCTCGTAGCGGTCGCCCACGGCCAGCAGCATCTCCTTGGTGAAGTACAGGTCACCGCGCTTCTCGCCGTGGTACTCGAAGATGTGCGTCTCGACGATGGAGTCGACCGGGCAGCTCTCTTCGCAGAAGCCGCAGAAGATGCACTTGGTCAGGTCGATGTCGTAGCGCGTGGTGCGGCGCGAGCCGTCTTCGCGCACGTCGGACTCGATGGTGATGGCCATGGCCGGACATACCGCTTCGCACAGCTTGCAGGCGATGCAGCGCTCTTCGCCGTTCTCATAGCGGCGCAGGGCATGCAGACCACGGAAACGCGGCGACAGCGGCGTCTTTTCTTCCGGAAACTGCACCGTGATCTTGCGCTTGAAGGCGTAGCGGCCGGTGAGGGCCATGCCCTTGAACAATTCCACCAGCAGGAAGCTGTTGAGGAAATCGCGGAAGGAAAACGGCGCCACGACCGCAGGGGATGCTACGGGGTTGGCAGTGATGGTGGACATGGTCAATCGCCCTCTTATTTCCAGAGGTTCCACGACGTCTGCATCAGGCCGCCGACGAGCAGCAGGTAGATGAGCGTGACGGGAATGAAGATCTTCCAGCCCAGACGCATGATCTGGTCGTAGCGGAAGCGCGGGAAGGTGGCGCGGATCCAGATGAACATGGACACCACGAGGAAAGTTTTCAGGCCCAGCCAGATCCAGCCTGGGATCCAGTTGAACAGTTCACTGTCGATGGGTGGCAACCAGCCGCCCAGGAACATCAGCACCGCCAGTACCGAGATCAGCCACATGCTGGCGTATTCGGCCAAGAAGAAGATGGCAAAGCCCATGCCCGAGTACTCGACCATGTGACCGGCCACGATCTCGGCCTCGCCCTCGACCACGTCGAAGGGGTGCCGGTTGGTTTCGGCCACACCCGAGATCAGGTAGACAAAAAAGATCGGCAGCAGCGGAAGCCAGTTCCACGACAGGAAATTGAGGCCTTCAGAAGCGGCCATGCCTCGCGCCTGCGAGTTCACGATGTCGACCAGGTTCAGGCTGCCCGAGACCATGACGACCACCAGGAAACAGAAGCCGATGGCGATCTCGTAGCTCACCATCTGGGCTGACGCGCGCAGCGCACCGAGGAAGGCGTATTTCGAGTTGGACGCCCAGCCCGCGATGATCACGCCGTACACCTCGATGGAGGTGATCGCCAGGATCACCAGCAGACCGGCGTTCACGTTGGCGAGCACCGCCTCGGGGCCGAAGGGTACGCACACCCACGCGGCCAGCGCCGGCATGATGGCCATGATGGGGCCGAGACGGAACAGGCCGTTGCTCGCCGCGCTCGGTTGGATCAGTTCCTTGGTCAACAGCTTGAGCGCATCGGCAATCGGCTGCAGCAAACCGAAGGGACCGACACGGTTGGGTCCGTGGCGCACCTGGATCCAGCCGAGCAGCTTGCGCTCCCACAGCGTGAGGTAAGCCACCGCGCCCATCAGGGGCGCCAGCACGGCCACGATTTTGATCAGGTTCCAGATGACCGGCCAGGCCGCCGTGGTCCACCAGGGCGCGGCGATCAGGCCCAGGCCGCCGTTGTACATCGCGTCGATCATGCGTGCACCTCGTCGGCGATCAGGGTTGCGCGCGCGTCGGCCGTCATCTGCAGCGCGGGGGCGCGGCGCACAAGGCCATCGAGCTGGTAGATGCTGGCGACGCAGGGCTCGGCACCGGCAGGCGCGGTGTCGATCGGTGCAGTGCTGGCGTTGTTCAAGCGCGCGGCGTCCACAACAGCGCCACTCGCCACACCCGGCAACGCACTGGCCAACACGGCCTGCGACGAGTCGGCGTCAAAGCCGGCCAGGCCGAGCAGGTTGCCCAGCACGCGGATCACTTTCCACGCGGGGCGCGTTTCACCCAGCGGGCGCACCACGGCGTGGAAACTTTGCAGCCGGCCTTCGGCGTTCACGAAGGAGCCCGAGGTTTCGGTGAACGGCGCGATCGGCAGCAGCACGTCGCTGGTGTCGAGGTTGGTCTTGAACGGGCTGAGCGTGACGACCATGCCGACCGAGGCCAGGCCCTGGGTGCCCGCCGCGCTGTCGTGCGCGGGTTCCGTGTTGAGCAGCACCAGCGCCTTGAGCGCGCCACCCAGCATCTGGCCGGCGTTCAAACCGCCCTGCCCCGGTACGGCGTTCACGAGTTGCCCGCCCACGGTGTTGGCGGCTTCGCTCAGGTAACCCACGGTGGCGCCGGTCTGTTGCGCGATCCAGTTCGCCAGCGACAGCAGGCTCGCTGCTTTTTCGTGGTGTGCGGCGGCGTTGCCAAGCAGGATGGCCTTGTGCTCGCCACCGAGCAACGACTTGGCCACGGCGCGGTGCGCGTCGGTCACGTCGGCATGCACCGGCGCGCTCGCACCGGTTTCGGCGGCGATGGCTGCAGCGATGCCGGCCAGCGCCAACACCCAGACGCTGCTGTCGGCGAGCACCACATTCTTCAGCGGCATGGCCCAGTCTTTAGCGTCCGCATTGAGCACGTTGACCTGTGCGCCCTTGCGCTGCGCCTGTCGGATGCGCTGTGCGAACAGCGGGTGGTCCTTGCGCAGATTCGAGCCCACGATCAGCACGCGCTGTAGGTTGGAGAGTGATGCGACCGGCATGCCGAGCCAGCGCGCCGCACCATTTGGTGCTGCGTTGGAAAAGTCGGCGTGGCGCAAGCGACTGTCGATGCTCTGGCTGCCCAGGCCGCGCATCAGCGCTCCGGCCAGCGACAGCTCTTCGAGCGTGCTGTGCGGGCTGGCCAGCAGGCCGATGGCGCCAGCGCCGTGTTCGGCCTTGACCTGCTTCAGGCCATTGGCCACGTACTCGAGCGCGGTTTGCCAGTCGACCGTGTGCCACTCGCCGCCCTGCTTGAGCATGGGTGCGGTCAGGCGGTCTTCGCTGTTGACCGCTTCGTACGAGAAGCGGTCGCGGTCGGCGATCCAGCATTCGTTGACGGCTTCGTTTTCCAGCGGCACCACGCGCATGACCCTGTGGTTCTTCACCTGGATGATCAGGTTGGCGCCGGTGGAGTCGTGCGGGCTCACGCTCTTGCGGCGCGAAAGTTCCCAGGTGCGGGCGCTGTAACGGAACGGTTTGCTGGTGAGCGCGCCGACCGGGCAGATGTCGATCATGTTGCCCGAGAGTTCGGAATCGACCGTGTCGCCGAGCACCGTGGTGATCTCGGCGTGCTCGCCGCGGTGGATCATGCCGAGCTCCATCACGCCGGCCACCTCCTGGCCAAAGCGCACGCAGCGGGTGCAGTGGATGCACCGGCTCATCTCCTGCATGGAAATGAGTGGGCCCACGTCCTTGTGAAAGACGACGCGTTTTTCTTCTTCGTAGCGCGAACCCGAACTGCCGTAACCCACGGCCAGATCCTGAAGCTGGCATTCGCCGCCCTGGTCGCAGATGGGGCAGTCCAGCGGGTGGTTGATGAGCAGGAACTCCATCACCGACTGCTGCGCCTTGATGGCCTTGTCGCTCTTGGTGCGGACGATCATGCCCTGCGTAACGGGCGTGGCGCAGGCTGGCATGGGCTTGGGCGCCTTCTCCACATCAACCAGGCACATGCGGCAGTTGGCCGCGATGGACAGCTTCTTGTGATAGCAGAAATGCGGGATGTAGGTGCCGGCCTTCTCGGCCGCATGCATGACCATGCTGCCCGGGGGCACTTCCACCTTCTTGCCGTCGAGTTCGATTTCGATCATGGTGTTTTAGTCTTCAGGCGGCCGGAGCGTTGGCCGAGGCGATCTTGGCCTCGAACTCGTGCCGGAAGTGTTTGATCATGGCGCGCACCGGCATGGCCGCTGCATCGCCCAGGGCGCAGATGGTGCGGCCCATGATGTTCTCGGCCACGTTGTCCAGCAGCGCCATGTCGGCCGGGCGGCCTTCGCCCTCGTCGATGCGGCTGACCATGCGCCAGAGCCAGCCCGTGCCTTCGCGGCACGGCGTGCACTGGCCGCAAGATTCGTGCATGTAGAAGTAGGACAGGCGCTTGAGCGACTCGACCATGCATCGGCTGTCGTCCATCACGATCACCGCGCCCGAACCCAGCATGGAGCCGGCCTTGGCGATGGAGTCGTAGTCCATGGTGCAGTCCATCATGATGGACGCAGGCAGCACGGGCGACGACGAACCACCGGGGATCACGGCCTTGAGCGTGCGGCCCTTGCGCACGCCACCGGCGAGCTCCAGCAGCTTGCTGAACGGTGTGCCCATGGGCACCTCGTAGTTGCCGGGCATCTCCACATCACCGCTCACCGAGAAAATCTTGGTGCCGCCGTTGTTGGGCTTGCCGCAGGCGAGGTACGCCGCACCACCGTTGCGGATGATCCAGGGCACCGCCGCGAAGGTCTCGGTGTTGTTGATGGTGGTGGGCTTGCCGTAGAGGCCGAAGCTGGCGGGGAACGGCGGCTTGAAACGCGGCTGGCCTTTTTTGCCTTCGAGCGATTCGAGCAAGGCGGTTTCTTCGCCGCAGATGTAGGCGCCGAAGCCGTGGAACGCGTGCAGCTGGAAGCTGAAACCGCTGTCCAGGATGTTGTCGCCCAGCAGGCCGGCGGCGCGGGCTTCTTCCAGCGCGGCCTCAAAACGATCGTAGGCCTCGAAGATTTCGCCGTGGATGTAGTTGTAGCCCACGCTGATGCCCATCGCGAAGGCGGCAATCGCCATGCCTTCGATCACGATGTGCGGGTTGTACATCAGGATGTCGCGGTCCTTGCACGTGCCCGGTTCGCCTTCATCGGAGTTGCACACCAGGTACTTTTGGCCCGGGAACTGGCGCGGCATGAAGCTCCACTTCAGGCCGGTAGGGAAACCCGCACCACCACGACCGCGCAGTGCCGATTCCTTCAGCGTGGCAATCACCTGGTCCTGCGTCATGCCCACCACCGGTGGATCACCGGCCGGCTCGGCACCGTCTTTGCCCAGCACCTTGCGCAAGGCCTGGTAACCACCACGGGCCACGTAGTCCTTGAGCGACCAGTTGCCGCCATCGAGGTCGGCGTAGATCTGGGGATTGATGTGGCGGCCGTGAAAGCAGGTCTGCACGCCGTTGGCGCGGAACTGCGAGAGGATCTGTTCGGCGTTCATGACTTCCCCTCTGATGCACGCAGGCCATCGATCAGCTGGTCCAGCTTGTCGTTGCTCATGAAGCTGCACATGTGGCGGTCGTTGACCAGCATCACCGGCGAATCGGCGCAGGCGCCCAGGCACTCGCTTTGTTGCAGCGTGAACAGGCCATCAGGCGTGGTGCCGCCCATGGTGATGCCCAGCTTGCGCTCGAGGTGATGCAGCGCGCTCTGACCGTCGCGCAACTGGCACGGCAGGTTGGTGCACATGTTCAGCTTGAACTTGCCCACCGGCTGCTGGTTGTACATGTTGTAGAAGGTGGTCACCTCGTGCACGGCGATCGGCTCCATGCCCAGGTACGCAGCCAGCGAAGCTTCTGCGCCGGTGCTCACGAAGCCCATCTCTTGCTGGATGATGGACAGGCAGGCCATGACGGCCGACTGCGCCTGGTCGGCCGGGTATTTGGCGACTTCACGCGCAAAGCGCTGCTGGGTGGCGCTGCTGAATTCCACAGCGGCAGCTGCGTGGCCGGTGCTCATCGGTCGATCTCCCCGAAAACAATGTCCATGGTGCCGATGATGGCCACGGCGTCGGCCAGCATGTGGCCGCGCGCCATTTCGTCCATCGTGGCCAGGTGCGCAAAACCGGGTGCGCGGATCTTCAGGCGGTAGGGCTTGTTGGCACCGTCACTCACCAGGTAAATGCCGAACTCGCCCTTGGGATGCTCCACAGCGGCGTAGGCTTCGCCCTCGGGCACATGGAAGCCTTCGGTGAACAGCTTGAAGTGGTGGATCAGCTCTTCCATGTTGGCCTTCATGGCCTCACGAGCGGGTGCTGCCACCTTGTGGTTGTCGGTGATCACCGGACCGGGATTGGCGCGCAGCCACCTGGAGCACTGCTCGATGATGCGGTTGGACTGCTTCATCTCTTCCATGCGGACGAGATAGCGGTCGTAGCAGTCGCCGGTCTTGCCCACCGGAATGTCGAAGTCCATCTGGCCATACACGTCGTACGGCTGCTTCTTGCGCAGGTCCCAGGCGACGCCGGAGCCGCGCAGCATGGGGCCAGTCATACCCAGGTTGAGCGCGCGCTCGGGCGTGACCACGCCGATGCCCACGGTGCGCTGTTTCCAGATGCGGTTGTCGGTCAGCAGCGTGTGGTACTCGGCCAGATACGTCGGGAAGCGCTTGGTGAAGTCGTCGATGAAGTCCAGCAGCGAACCCTGCCGGTTCGTGTTCATCTGCTCCATCGCGCGCGCATTGCGGACCTTGCTGTGCTTGTACTGCGGCATGGTCTCCGGCAGGTCGCGGTACACGCCGCCCGGACGGAAGTAGGCCGCGTGCATGCGCGCACCCGACACCGCCTCGTACATGTCGAACAGGTCTTCGCGCTCACGGAACGCGTAGATCAGGATGGTGGAGCTGCCGCAATCGTTGCCGTGCGAGCCCAGCCACATCAGGTGGTTGAGCAGGCGCGTGATCTCGCTGAACATCACGCGGATGTACTGCGCACGGATCGGCACCTCGATGCCGAGCAGCTTCTCGATGGCCAGGCAGTAGGCGTGCTCGTTGCACATCATCGAGACGTAGTCCAGCCGGTCCATGTAGGGCAGCGACTGGATGTAGGTCTTGTGCTCGGCGAGTTTTTCGGTGGCGCGATGCAGCAGGCCGATGTGTGGGTCGGCGCGTTGCACGACCTCGCCATCGAGCTCAAGCACCAGACGCAGCACGCCGTGTGCGGCCGGGTGCTGCGGACCGAAGTTGAGGGTGTAGTTCTTGATTTCAGCCATGTCGATGTCGCAGGAAGGCCAGAGCCTTCAGTGCAGGCCCCCGTAGTTGTCTTCGCGGATGATGCGCGGCGTGATTTCGCGGGGCTCGATGCTCACAGGCTCGTAGATCACGCGCTGGCGCTCGGCGTCGTAACGCATCTCGACGTGGCCCGACAACGGGAAATCTTTGCGGAAGGGATAGCCGATGAAGCCGTAGTCGGTGAGGATGCGGCGCAGATCGTCATGGCCTTCGAACACGATGCCGTACAGGTCAAACGCTTCGCGCTCGTACCAGTTGGCAGCCGCCCACAGCGGCGTGACCGAAGCCAGCACGGGAAAGTCGTCTTCCGGGCAGAACACCCGCACGCGCACGCGGTGGTTGTGGGTGACCGACAGCAGGTGCACCACAGCAGCAAAACGCCGCCCTTCCCAACGGCCTTCGCCGTAGGTCTGATAGTCCATGCCGCACAGGTCGATGAGCTGCTCGAACGCCACCTGCGGTGCATCGCGCAAGGTCTTCATGACGTCGAAATAGTGGGCCGCCGCGACCACCAGCGTGAGTTCTTCGCGAACCACATCCAGCGACACGACACGGTCACCCAGCAACTCGGCCAGGGCGTGCTTCAGGGCTTCCGGTGCAACTGCGTAGGAGGTCGTCGAGGTGTCGGTCATGGGTGCGTCTCTGGGGACTCGTTTCGCCGTGGAGCAACCGGCGCTCAGGCGCGGGCAATGGTCTGGGTGCGGCGGATCTTTTGCTGCAGCTGGATGATTCCGTACAGCAAGGCTTCGGCCGTGGGCGGGCAGCCCGGCACGTACACGTCCACCGGCACGATGCGGTCGCAACCACGGACCACCGAGTAGCTGTAGTGGTAGTAGCCGCCACCGTTGGCACAAGAACCCATGGAGAGCACCCAACGCGGTTCGGCCATCTGGTCGTACACCTTGCGCAATGCGGGCGCCATCTTGTTGCACAACGTGCCGGCCACGATCATCAGATCGGACTGGCGCGGGCTGGCGCGGAACACCTCGGAGCCGAAGCGCCCGATGTCGTAGCGCGCGGCGGCCGCGTGCATCATTTCAACCGCGCAGCAGGCCAGACCAAAGGTCATGGGCCACAGCGAGCCTGTCTTGGCCCAGTTCACCACCGAGTCGTAGCTGGTGGTGACAAAACCTTCCTTGAAGACGCCTTCAATCATGAACCGCTCCGGTGCATTCGTGTGTGTGCCAATCGCTCATTCCCAGTCCAGCGCGCCTTTCTTCCACTCGTAGGCAAAACCCACGGTGAGGATGGCCAGAAACACGACACCCGCAACGAAGCCGGTCATGCCGATGTCGGAGAAAGCCACAGCCCAGGGGATGAGGAAAGCGATTTCGAGATCGAACAGGATGAACAGGATGGCCACCAGGTAGTAGCGCACATCGAACTTCATGCGGGCATCTTCGAAAGCCTCGAATCCGCATTCGTACGGGGAGTTCTTTTCTGCGTCTGGCAGATTGGGACCCAGGATGTAGCCCAACACCTGCGGGATGATCCCGATGGAAATACCCACCAAGATGAACAGGAGCACAGGTAGGTATTGTTCGAGACTCATCTTGGTCGATTCCACTGACACGGCGTGGGGCCGTGTTGTCCAAAGATTGGTGCCGACGGCGAGACTCGAACTCGCACAGCTTTCGCCACTACCCCCTCAAGATAGCGTGTCTACCAATTTCACCACGTCGGCTGGTCTGCGTTGCTGGCTCACGAGGTCTGTGTGAGCCTTGCTGACAAGCATTGGAGTTTACCCTGAAACCACCCCTCTTTTGAGAGGCGGCGAGGCCTTTTTCAACACCAATGGAAGATGCTCAGGCACACACGTTGCGCATGCATGCCATCCCGATCATTTCGCCGGGATTTGCGCTGCGCCGGCGGGTGCTGGCGTGGCTGCGGCTGGCGCGGGGGCAACACCCGTCGCAGGCGTTGCGCCGGGAATCTGTTGCGCCGCATCCGCGGGCTGCGCCGGCGTCACCACACCTTCAAGCACGCTGCCTGAGCTGGGCGCTTCGGTGCGCAAGTTTCCGAAGTAGGCCAGACCCAGTGTGCAGCCCAAGAAAATGGCAGCCAGCACCGCCGTGGAACGCGACAGGAAGTTCGCACCGCCCGAGGCTCCAAACAAACTGGCAGAGCCCGCACCACCACCACCAAAGGCTGCGCCTGCATCGGCGCCCTTGCCGTGCTGCATGAGGATCAGGCCGATCATGGTCAGCGCCGAGAGGATCTGCACGGCCAGCAGGATGGTCAACACAACGTTCATTTTTTACTCCGGAATCACGGTTGTCGATGCGCCCATGCGGGCACGAAAAAGGTCAACGGGCCGAGGCCACGATTTGAAGGAAGTCGGCGGCCTTGAGCGACGCGCCGCCAATCAGGCCGCCATCGATGTCGGGCTGGGCCAGCAGGCTGGCGGCGTTGGCCGCATTCATGCTGCCGCCGTACAGGATGTGCACGCGTTCGGGGTGCTGCGTCGCTGCGGCCAGTTGGGCACGCAACACCGCGTGCACCTGCTGCGCCTGCTCAGGCGAGGCGGTCTTGCCAGTGCCGATGGCCCAAACAGGCTCGTAAGCCACCACGATCTCGCTGGTGCAGTGCGCCACCGCGTGGATGACCGCAGCGAGTTGGCGCTTGACCACGGCCTCGGTCTGTTCCGCCTCGCGCTCAACCAGGGTTTCGCCCACGCACACGATGGGCGTGATGCCGTGGGCCAATGCCGCCTTGGCTTTGTCGGCCACCTGCAGGTCGGTCTCGCCGTGGTATTGGCGTCGCTCCGAATGGCCCACGATCGCGTAGCGACAGGCGAAGTCCTTGAGCATGGTGGCCGACACCTCACCGGTGTACGCACCCTGCTCGTGGCTGGACACGTCTTGCGCACCCCAGGCGATCGCGCTGCCGGTCAGCAGCGTCTGCAGTTGTGCCAAATAGGGCGCGGGCACGCACAGCGCCATGTCGGCTGCCGGCGCCTGGCCACCCAGGCCGTCGAGCATGGCTTTCACCAGCGCGGCGTTGGCGGCCAGCGAGCCGTTCATTTTCCAGTTGCCTGCGATCAGTGGTTTCATGTCTGAGGTGCCGTCATGCCCAGGTCAGGACGAGCTTGCCGATGTGCTGGTTGGATTCCATGAGCGTGTGCGCAGCCGCGGCTTCGCTGGCGGGAAACACCTGGTGGATCACGGGCTTGATCTGCCCCTGGACCAACAGCGGCCAGACGCGCTCACGCAGCGATTGAGCAATGGCGGTCTTGAAAGCGATCGGTCGCGGGCGCAGGGTCGAACCGGTGATGGTGAGGCGCTTGCGCAGCACCATGCCGGCGTTGAACTCGGCCTTCACACCGCCCTGCACCGCGATGATGACCAGGCGGCCGTCTTCGGCCAGGCAATCGATTTCGCGCGCCACGTAGGCACCGGCCACCATGTCGAGCACGACGTTGACGCCCTGCCCACCCGTGAGGTCGGCCACAGCAGCCACGAAGTCTTGCGTCTTGTAGTTGATGGCGTGATCGGCACCGAGCGCCAGGCAGGCCGCGCACTTGTCGTCGCTGCCCGCGGTGGCGATGACGCGAGCGCCCAGGGCCTTGGCCATCTGGATCGCGGTCACGCCGATGCCGCTGGTGCCGCCCTGGATCAACAGCGTTTCGCCCGCTTGCAGGCGCGCACGGTCGAACACGTTGCTCCACACGGTGAAGAAAGTCTCGGGCAGCGATGCGGCGGCGATGTCGTCCAGGCCTTCAGGCACCGGCAGGCACTGGCCCGCGGGCGCGACGCACCATGGGGCATAGCCACCGCCCGCCACCAGTGCACACACGCGGTCACCCACCTTCAGGCCCACAGCCGCCATGGCCGCCGCGTCGCCCGAGGCGATCACGCCCGCCACTTCGAGGCCGGGAATGTCGGACGCGCCGGGCGGCACGGGGTAGTTGCCGGTGCGCTGCAGCACGTCGGGGCGGTTCACGCCCGACGCGCTGACGCGGATCAGCACCTCGCCCGCAGCCGCCACCGGCACCGGGCGCTCACCGAGACGCAGCACCTCGGGTGCACCGAAGCTGCTGATCTCGACCGCTTGCATCACCGACGGGTTCACGACTGGGACTGCTGCTGCGGCTCGACCGCGTTGCGATCGGCCAGTGCCTTCATGGACAACTTGACGCGACCTTTTTCGTCGGTCTCCAGCACCTTCACGCGAACGATCTGGCCTTCGGTCAGGTAGTCGGTGACGCGCTCGACACGCTCGTGCGCGATCTGGCTGATGTGCAGCAGGCCATCCTTGCCGGGCAGCAGGTTGATCAGGGCACCGAAGTCCAGGATCTTGGTGACCGGGCCTTCGTAGACCTTGCCCACTTCCACTTCGGCGGTGATCTGCTCGATGCGGCGCTTGGCTTCGTCGGCCTTGGCCGAGTCGGTCGAGGCGATGGTGATGGTGCCGTCTTCGTCGATGTTGATCTGCGTGCCGGTCTCTTCGGTCAGCGCGCGAATGACGGCGCCGCCCTTGCCGATCACGTCGCGGATCTTCTCGGGGTTGATCTTCATGGTGAAGAGCTTGGGCGCGAAGTTGGACACCTCGGTCTTGGCTTCGCCCATGGCGTCCTGCATCTTGCCCAGGATGTGCATGCGGGCTTCCTTGGCCTGGGCCAGTGCGACCTGCATGATTTCCTTGGTGATGCCCTGGATCTTGATGTCCATCTGCAGCGCCGAGATGCCGTTGGTGGTGCCGGCAACCTTGAAGTCCATGTCGCCCAGATGATCTTCATCACCCAGAATGTCGGACAGGACGGCAAAATTCTTGCCTTCCAGGATCAGGCCCATGGCGATGC
>NZ_JBLYYB010000168.1:0-23664 GCF_048549895.1 Hydrogenophaga sp. | reverse complement strand
TCGGTCACCCTCATGCAGTTGCGCTTCGCTTCGTTCGCTGTGATCAACTTACGGGAGGACTTGCACCTCCGAGAGAGCGCCCGTGCCGGGCGCACCACTGAAAAAGCCCGCAACCTTTCGGTTGCGGGCTTTCAGATTTCAATGGTCGGCGTGGCGGGATTCGAACTCGCGACCCCTTGCACCCCATGCAAGTGCGCTACCAGGCTGCGCTACACGCCGACAAGCCTCAAATTATATCCGGCAATGCGGGTCTTTCAGACCGCGTGACGAAGAAGCTCACGTATTTCGAGCAACTCGCGGCGCACCTCGTGAACCAGCAGACCCGAGCCCGCGATCATCTCGTCGCCGCGTTCGCTGCCAACGGTCGGCGCTTCGTCATGGATCACGGCATCCAGATCGATCACGTCGATGGCCTCGTCGTCGTCCTCTCCCCGGCGTTTTTCGCGCTCGGCCTGAACGAGTTCCTGCAGCTTGTTGCGCGCTCCGCTGATGGTGAAGCCCTGGTCGTACAACAACTCGCGGATGCGGCGGATCATGAGCACCTCGTGGTGCTGGTAATAACGCCGATTGCCCCGCCGTTTCATGGGCCGCAGTTGCGTGAACTCCTGCTCCCAGTAACGCAGCACGTGCGGCTTGACGCCACACAATTCGCCCACCTCACCGATGGTGAAGTAGCGTTTGGCGGGGATGGGCGGGAGCGTTTTTTCCATGAAAATCAAGGCGGTACAGACCGAAGCTTGAATTTACTCTAACAAGCGGGGGCGTGCGCAGGGCGTGGTGGAATTCTGTGTGAAATGTTGCAAACGCCACCGAGGGCCCCCGCTCACGACCGCCTGGAGGCATCAGCCGACCGTCTGGCGCGGAACGGCCAGGCGGCACAGATGTCGGCAGCAAAAACGCCGACCAGCGCGGTCGGGCAAGGTCCTCAAAACGCGCCAGAAACCAGGGGGTTCAGCCACCGATCACGGCGGTCTGCACCTGTTCCTTGAGCTTGGGACTGGCGTGGAAGGTGACCACACGGCGGGCTTCGATGGCCACGGGCTCGCCGGTGCGCGGGTTGCGTCCGGGGCGCGGCGCCTTGGTGCGGATCTGGAAATTGCCGAAGCCCGAAATCTTCACGTCGGTGCCTTCGACCAGGCTGTCGGTGACGAGATCGAAGAAGGCATCGATCATGTCTTTGGACTCCCGCTTGTTCAGACCGATCTGGTCAAACAGCATCTCGGCCAGCTGGGCTTTGGTCAGTGCTGGCGTTTCCAGGCTTTCAACAGCGAGTTCCATGCGGTGCTTCTCCATCCTCGTTCGGTCAGGCGCGCAGGCGGGCGGCCACACGCGTTTGCAGGGACTCAAGCGCCGCCTTGACGGTGGCCTCGATGTCTTCGTCGGTCAGTGTAGCGTCGTCGCGGTTGAGCACCAGCCGCACCGCAAGGCTTTTTTCATCGGCCGCCAAGGCACCTGGAGCGGCAGCTTCTGCCTGCTTTTTGGGGCGGTACACATCGAACAGCACGACGTCGCGCAGCCAGGCACTGGCAGGCGCACGAATCGCATCGACCACGGCCGCGTGGCTCACGCTTTCCTTGACCACGATCGCCAGATCGCGTTCAACCGCCTGGTGCCGGCTCACGGCCTGGTACACCGGCACATCTCGGGCCAACACCGCATCCAGTTCCAGTTCGAACAACACGGGTGCCTGCGCCAGCTCGTACGACTGGCGCCAGCGCGGATGCAGCTCGCC
Organism: Hydrogenophaga sp.; assembly: GCF_048549895.1. GTDB lineage: Bacteria > Pseudomonadota > Gammaproteobacteria > Burkholderiales > Burkholderiaceae_C > Hydrogenophaga. The sequence goes on along the minus strand of NZ_JBLYYB010000168.1, from coordinate 21,932 downwards.
CACATGGCCGATGCAGCGGTCCTGCAGCCACACGCTGGCGCAGCGGCCGGGGTGCATGGCCGGGTGTTCATCGGCGCGGAATTCGGGCTTCAGCGGTGCGAGCAGCGCCTGCACATCGCCCTTGGCGTCAAATAAGTCGGCCACGCGCTCGGATGCGCCCCACTGCAGCGTGTCCACCGCGCCAAAGCTCAGGCCGGCCACGCGCATGGGTTGGTGGAACCCGGCCACGCTGGTGTCGCTGTCGACCACTGAGGCGTCCTTGTGGAACACACGGCCGACCTCGAACAGACGCACGCGCTCGGCGCGGCGGTCGAGGTTGAACTTGAGCACAGCAACCAGGCTGCCGATCAACGATGAACGCATCACGCTCATCTGGCTGGCGATCGGGTTGAGCAAGCGGATGGGTTCGGCGTTACCAGCGAGTTCACGCTCCCAGCGTTCTTCCACAAAGCTGAAGTTGATGGTTTCCTGGTAGCCCAGTTGGGCCAGCAGTCGGCGCACCGCGAACGGGCCGCGCTTGGCCTCGGGCCGGATCTTGGCGGTGATCGGCGCCAGCGGCGGCGTCTCGGGCAACTGGTTGTAGCCCACGACACGCGCGACTTCTTCGATCAGGTCTTCTTCGATCTGAATGTCAAAGCGGTAAGCCGGCGGCGTGACCGTGATCGTGCCCTCGCCCTCTTCCAAGGCCAGCCCGAGCCGGCGCAAGGCGCCCGCGCACTGAGCCTGCGTGAGCGGCATGCCGATGACCTTGTTCGCGCGCGCCACGCGCAGCGTCACGGGCTGGGCCACCGGCAGGTTGACCACGTGGTCGTCCATCGGGCCAACCTGGCCTCCGCAGATCTCGAGCACCAGTTGCGTGATGCGCTCGATGTGCTCGACGGTGGTCGACGGGTCCACGCCGCGCTCAAAACGGTGGCCCGCATCGGTGGAGAAGTTGTAGCGGCGCGAGCGACCGGCGATGGCTTTGGGCCACCAGAACGCGGCCTCGATGTAGATGTTCTGCGTGTCGTCGGACACAGCGGTCGCGTCACCACCCATGATGCCGGCCAGCGACTCCACGGCCTGGTCGTCGGCGATCACGCCCACCTGTGCGTCGACCGACACGGTGTTGCCGTTGAGCAGCTTGAGCGTCTCGCCCGCGCGGCCCCAGCGCACCTGCAGACCACCGTGGATCTTGTCGAGATCGAAGATGTGGGAAGGACGGCCCAGCTCGAACATCACGTAGTTGGAGATGTCCACCAGCGGCGACACGCTGCGCTGTCCGCAACGCGCCAGGCGCTCGACCATCCACGCGGGCGTGGCGGCGCGGGTGTTCACCCCGCGCACGACGCGACCGGTGAAGCGACCGCACAGATCGGGCGCGCTCACCGTCACCGGCAAGCGGTCTTGCAACGACACGGGCGCAGCTGGGAACGTCGGCTCGACCAAGGGCGCGCCGGTGAGCGCGGACACCTCGCGCGCGATGCCGTAGACGCTCAGGCAATGCGCCAGGTTGGGCGTGAGCTTGAGGGTGAACAGCATGTCGTCGAGCAGCAGCTGTTCGCGGATATCGCGGCCCACCGGCGCGTCGGTCGGCAGCTCCAGCAAACCGCCATGGTCTTCGCTGAGCTTGAGTTCGCGCGCCGAGCACAACATGCCCTGGCTCTCCACGCCGCGCAGTTGGCCCAGCTTGATCAGGAACGGCTTGCCGTCTTCGCCCGGCGGCAGTTCGGCGCCCACCAAAGCACAAGGCACCTTGATGCCCACACGCGCATTGGGCGCACCGCACACGATGTTGAGCAGGCTGCCCTGCCCCACGTCCACCTGGCACACGCGCAGGCGGTCGGCATTGGGGTGTTGTTCGGCGGACTTGATCTCGCCCACGACGATCTTGGAGAAAGGCGGCGCCACGGGCTGCAGTTCTTCCACCTCCAGACCGGCCATGGTCAAGGTATCAGCCAATTGCTGGCTGGTCAGGGGCGGATTGCAGAAGGCACGAAGCCAGGATTCTGGGAATTGCATGTCGGTGTCTTTGCGCGAAGGATCAACGGAATTGCGACAGGAAACGGACATCGCCGTCAAAGAACAGGCGCAGGTCGTTCACGCCGTAGCGCAGCATGGTGAGGCGGTCCGGACCCATGCCGAAGGCAAAGCCGATGTACTTTTCGGGGTCCAGGCCCATGTTGCGCACCACGTTCGGGTGCACCTGGCCAGAGCCCGCCACCTCCAGCCAGCGGCCGGCCAACGGCCCGCTCTGGAACTGGATGTCGATCTCCGCGCTGGGCTCGGTGAAGGGAAAGAAGCTGGGGCGAAAGCGCAGCACCAGATCGTTCGATTCGAAGAAGGTGCGGCAGAAATCTGTGAAGACGAACTTCAGGTCCTTGAAGCTCACGTTCTCACCCACCCACAGGCCTTCGCACTGGTGGAACATGGGCGAGTGCGTGGCGTCGCTGTCAACACGGTAGGTGCGCCCTGGCGCGATCACGCGAATTTCCGGCATCGGCTGGCCAGCGTCCAGCACAGCTCGGTGGCGTTTGACGTGCTGCACCGCATGGCGGATCTGCATCGGGCTGGTGTGGGTGCGCAGCAGGTTGGGTGCTTTGTCGCTGCCACCTTCCACGTAAAACGTGTCGTGCATCGAACGCGCCGGGTGGTCCTCGGGCGTGTTGAGCGCGGTGAAGTTGAACCAGTCGGATTCGATCTCGGGCCCTTCGGCCACTTCGAAGCCCATGGAGCCGAAGATCGCCTCAATGCGCTCCAGCGTAAGGCTCACCGGGTGAAGACCGCCTTGCCCGCGCTGGCGACCTGGCAGGGTCACATCCAGTGCCTCGGCCTTGAGCTGGATCTGCAGCTCGGCAGCGGCCAGTGCTTGGCGGCGCTCGGTCAATGCGGCTTCGATCGCCTGCTTGGCCAAATTGATCGCAGCGCCACGGGTCTTCTTCTCCTCAACCGGCAGCGCGGCCATGCCCTTCATCAGCTCGGTGATGCGGCCGGCCTTGCCCAGGTATTGGGCCTTGGCGTTTTCCAGATCGACCGGGGTGGTGGCCTGCGCAAATCCTGCGCGGGCGCTGTCGACCAGTGCGTCCAACTCGTTCATGTGTGTGCTTGAGATCGTTTGCAAAAGAAAAAAGGGGTTGAAGCCAGCGAGGGAACTCCCTCAAGCCTCAACCCCTTTGAGCGACCGGAGATCACCGCTGTGACGCGGTGTCCCTGTCGTGAATCAAGCGGCCAGCTTGGCTTTGACTTGCTCCACGATGCTGCCAAAGGCAGCCGGGTCGTTCACGGCCAGATCGGCCAGAACCTTGCGGTCGATTTCGATCGAAGCTTTCTTCAGACCGTTGGCGAACTGGCTGTACGTCAGGCCGCATGCGCGAGCACCGGCGTTGATACGGGCAATCCACAACTGACGGAAGACGCGCTTCTTGGTGCGGCGATCGCGGTAGGCGTATTGCCCCGCCTTCATCACCGCCTGTTTGGCGATGCGGAAGACGTTACCGCGGCGGCCACGGAAACCTTTGGCCAGAGCCAGTACTTTTTTGTGTCGGGCGCGAGCCGTGACACCACGTTTGACGCGAGGCATGTGTGTTCTCCTGTTCGTCGTTGATCAAATACCCATGCCGGGCAGCATCTGCGCCATGTGACCCATGTTGGTCTCATGCACAGTGACTGAACCGCGCAGGTGGCGCTTGTTCTTGGTGGTCTTCTTGGTCAGGATGTGACGTTTGAAGGCTTGACCGCGCTTGACGGTGCCACCGGGACGAACGCGAAAACGCTTCTTCGCGCTGCTCTTGGTCTTCATTTTGGGCATCTTCATGCTCCTTTTCGTTTGTGCTCGTGAGGCGCTGCGAACCTTCCGCAGACTTGTAGGCCCCGAGCCACTTTTTATGGAAGGCCTTTCGGCCTTCCGGTTCGGCGTCCGGCTTTTCAGCCAGCGCCTCGGACCGGCAGGAGACTACCCTGCCCGTCCAATGCTGTTCTTCTCTCCGGCTGCCTTCAGGCTGCCGGCTGACCGGCCGCAGGCGTTGCCACCTCGGCTGGTTTGGCTGCACCGCCACCGGTCTTTTTGCGACCGGGCGCGATCATCATGATCATCTGGCGGCCTTCCAGCTTGGGAAACTGCTCCACGATGATCGAATCGGCCAACTCGTCACGGATGCGGTTCAACAGGGCCAGGCCCAGATCCTGGTGGGTGATTTCACGACCGCGGAACCGCAGCGTGATCTTGCACTTGTCACCATCGTCCAGGAAGCGCCGGATGTTGCGCATCTTGATGTTGTAGTCGCCATCGTCGGTACCGGGCCGGAACTTGATTTCCTTGATCTCGATGACCGTCTGCTTGGCCTTGGCTTCCGCCGCCTTCTTCTGCTCCTGGTACTTGAACTTGCCGTAGTCCATCAGGCGACACACGGGAGGCACGGCCGTGGCCGCAATCTCGACCAGGTCCACGTCCAGTTCACCGGCCATGCGCAGCGCTTCAGACAGACTGACGATGCCGAGTGGCTCGTTCTCCGGGCCGTTGAGGCGAACCTCGGGGGCCATGATTTCACGGTTCAGTCGGTGTGCGCGCTCTTCACGTTGGCGGCGGTCGCGAAAGTTGGTAGCTATGGTGGTTTCCTTGATGTGGGCTGTTCAGGCGACAGGGCGGCCCCTCGGCCGCCCACATGCACATGAGGTGCGCCACAGCAGCATGGGCATCAACCTGGATGTTTGAAATCAAACCTTGGATGAAACGTCTGCCGCAATGAGTTTGGAAAAGGCTTCCAGCGGCATGACACCGAGGTCTTTGTTACCCCGAGCCCGCACAGCCACGGCACCAGCTTCTTTCTCCTTGTCGCCCACGACAACGATGAAAGGCAGCTTTTGCAACGCGTGCTCCCGTATTTTATACGTGATTTTCTCGTTGCGCAGGTCGGTTATGACCCTAAGCCCTTGATTTTGCAATGATTTCGCGATTTCCCGACAGTAATCGGCCTGCGCGTCGGTGATGTTGAGCACCGCCACCTGCACCGGCGACAGCCACGTGGGCAGTGCGCCGGCGTGTTCTTCGATCAGGATGCCGATGAATCGCTCCAGGCTGCCGACGATGGCGCGGTGGAGCATGACGGGGCGGTGGCGCGCGCCGTCTTCACCCACGTACTCGGCGTCCAGCCGCTCGGGCATGGAGAAATCGACCTGCATGGTGCCGCACTGCCACTGGCGGCCGATGGCGTCTTTCAGCGTGTACTCGATCTTCGGGCCGTAGAAGGCGCCGTCGCCGGGCGAGATCTCGAATTCGCAGCCCGAAGCGCGCAGGCTTTCCATCAACGCATGCTCGGCCTTGTCCCAGACCTCGTCGGAGCCGATGCGCGCGTCCGGCCGCGTGGCCACCTTGTAGATGATGTTCTTGAAGCCGAAATCGGCATAGACCTTCTGCAGCAGCGCGGTGTAGGCCAGGCACTCGGGCAGGATCTGCTCCTCGGTGCAGAAGATGTGGCCGTCGTCCTGCGTGAAGCCGCGCACGCGCATGATCCCGTGCAGTCCGCCGCTGGGTTCGTTGCGGTGGCACTGGCCGAATTCACCGTAGCGCAGCGGCAAATCGCGGTAACTCTTGATGCCCTGCTTGTAGATCAGGATGTGGCCCGGGCAGTTCATGGGCTTCAGGGCGTAGTCGCGCTTTTCACTCTCGGTGGTGAACATGTTGTCGCGGTACTTGTCCCAGTGGCCGGTCTTCTCCCACAACGACTTGTCGATGATCTGCGGACCCTTGACCTCCTGGTAGCCGTTGTCACGGTACACGCGTCGCATGTACTGCTCCACCTCCTGCCACAGCGTCCAGCCCTTGGGGTGCCAGAACACCAAGCCGGGCGCATGCTCGTCGATGTGGAACAGATCGAGTTCGCGACCGAGCTTGCGGTGGTCGCGCTTCTCGGCCTCTTCGATCATGGTCAGGTGCTGCTGGAGTTCGTCCTTGGTGGCCCAAGCCGTGCCGTAAATGCGTTGCAGCATTTCGTTGCGGTGGTCGCCGCGCCAATAAGCACCCGCCACCTTCATGAGCTTGAAGTGCTTGAGCTTGCCGGTGCTGGGCACGTGGGGGCCGCGGCACAGGTCTTCGAAGGCGCCCTCGCGGTAGAGGGACACGTCTTCATTGCTCGGGATGCTGGCGATGATCTCGGCTTTGTAGTGCTCGCCCATGCCCTTGAAATGCGCCACCGCCTCGTCGCGTGGCAGCACGCGGCGCACCACGGGCTCGTCCTTGTTGGCCAGCTCGGTCATGCGCTTTTCAATCGCCACCAGGTCGTCGGGCGTGAAAGGTCGCTTGTACGAAAAGTCGTAGAAAAAGCCGTGCTCGATCACCGGACCGATGGTCACCTGCGCGTCCGGGAACAGTTCCTTCACCGCATAAGCGAGCAAGTGGGCCGTCGAGTGACAGATGACCTCCAGGCCATCGGCGTCCTTGGCCGTGATGATGGACAGCGGGCTGTCCTGCGTGATGAGGAAACTGGTGTCGACCACCTTGCCGTCGACCTTGCCGGCCAGCGCGGCCTTGGCCAGACCGCTTCCAATGGAGGCGGCCACCTCGGCCACCGTGACCGGGCCGGGGAATTCGCGTTGGGAACCGTCGGGGAGCGTGATGTGCAACATGGGGTGGTCCAGAAAACAAAAAAGCGCGGCAGGGGCCGCGCTGGTGGGGGTCGAAAGGGAATCGGGCAGGCGCGAACTGCAGGCCTTAGAAGGCCGGGAGGGTGTTCTCCTGAGTTCGCGGTGTCATAACCAGATTGCCTTTCTCGCTCTTGCTGATTCAAAGAGATCAAATTTTCCCACAAAAAAGCCACCCCGAAGGGTGGCGTTTCCGTGTCTCCTCCAACCGCTCTGGGGCGGACTCGGGGATGTCAGTGGAACTGCTCTTCTTCGGTCGAGCCGGTCAGGGCCTTCACGCTGGAGGAGCCGCCCTGGATCACGGTGGTCACGTCGTCGAAGTAACCGGCGCCCACTTCCTGCTGGTGCGACACGAAGGTGTAGCCCTTGTCGCGTGCGGCGAACTCGGGCTCCTGCACCATGTTCACGTAGTGCTTCATGCCTTCGCCGCGGGCGTAGGCGTGGGCGAACTGGAAAGTGTTGAACCAGTTGATGTGGATGCCGGCCAGCGTGATGAACTGGTACTTGTAGCCGAGTGCGGCCAGGTCTTCCTGGAACGAGGCGATCTGCTTGTCGTTGAGGTTTTTCTTCCAGTTGAACGAGGGCGAGCAGTTGTACGACAGCAGCTTGCCGGGGCAAGCGGCCTGCACGGCCTGGGCAAATTCGCGGGCGAAGCCGATGTCGGGCACGCCGGTCTCGCACCACACCAGATCGGCGTAGGGGGCGTAGGCGATACCGCGGCTGATGGCTTGCTCCAGGCCGTTCTTGACGCGGTAGAAACCTTCCTGCGTGCGCTCGCCGGTGAGGAACGGTTTGTCGTTGGCGTCGTGGTCGCTGGTGATCAGGTTGGCGGCTTCGGCGTCGGTGCGGGCCAGCACGATGGTGGAGACGCCCATCACGTCGGCGGCGAAGCGCGCGGCGATCAGCTTCTCGCAAGCCTCTTGCGTGGGCACGAGCACCTTGCCGCCCATGTGACCGCATTTCTTCACGGCGGCCAGTTGGTCTTCGAAGTGAACGCCTGCCGCACCGGCGGCGATCATGTTCTTCATCAGCTCGAAGGCGTTCAACACGCCGCCGAAACCGGCTTCAGCGTCGGCCACGATCGGCAGGAAGTAGTCGATGAACTCCGGGCTGCCCGGCTCGATGCCACGGCCCCACTGGATTTCGTCGGCGCGCTTGAAGGTGTTGTTGATGCGGCGAACCATGGTGGGCACCGAGTCGTAGGCGTAGAGCGACTGGTCGGGGTACATGGTTTCAGACGTGTTGCCGTCTGCTGCCACTTGCCAGCCCGAGAGGTACACGGCTTCCAGGCCGGCCTTGGCCTGCTGCATGGCTTGGCCGGCGGAGATGGCGCCGAAGGCGTTCACATAACCCTTCTTGGAGCCGCCATTGACCTTGTCCCACAGCTTCTCGGCGCCGCGCTTGGCCAGCGTGTGTTCGATGTTCATGCTGCCGCGCAGGCGCACGACGTCGGCGGCGGAGTAGCCGCGCTTCACACCCTTCCAGCGCGGGTTGGTGGCCCAGTCTTTTTCCAGGGCTTCGATTTGCTGCTGGCGGCTCAGTTGCTCGGTGAAGGATTGAGGCATGGGGATACTCCGTGAGGTTGATGGAACAGGGTTGGCTTCGGCGGTGCAAGTTCGCTTGCGAGGCCGCAGCCAGTGCCTTGACTTTAAGTCTTATAGAAGACTTTGAGAGGCTCTTATGTCTTATATAAGAGAAAAACTTTTCCCATGTTTATCAACGTTATTTCAATAGCATTTCTCAATGTGGAAATCACTTTCTTGTATTGAGAAATTTTTGCGCACCGCAGCATTCGGCAATTTCACAATGAGAAATCAACAAACCTCATCCCGAAAAGTGATGACGCCGAGCCTTCGGGCATGATCCAGCCCACTTTCGAATCAAGCGATCTTGTGAACCCCATCCATCCCCTGAACCGTTGGTGGGCCTACGCCAGCCTTGCACTGAGCATGGCGCTCGTGGGCAGCTACGTGGCTTTGTCCAAGCCGCTGGTGCTCGTGTTTCCCATCTTCCTGCTGGCCTGGCTGCGCTTCGGCATTGGTGGCCTGGCCATGTGGCGCTGGTTGAAGAAGCCCCCGGGGGAGCCGCCGATCACGTCACACACACGCGGGCTGCTCTTCCTCGAATCCTTCCTCGGCAACTTCCTGTTTTCCATCTGCATGCTGTTCGGCGTGAGCATGACCACGGCTGTGGCGGCTGGGGTGGTGATGTCGTCGATTCCGGCGGTGGTGGCGGTGCTGAGCTGGATCTTTTTGCGAGAGCGCATCGGCTGGCGCAGCGCGGCGGGTATTGCGTGTGCGGCCATCGGCATCGGCCTGTTTTCGCTGCAGAAGGTCAACACCGGCGTGGCGGTGGACAACAGCGGCCCGTTCGGCATCAGCCGGGCGCTGCTGGGCAACTTGCTGGTGTTCGCGGCGGTGGTGTGCGAGGCTTCTTACGTGGTGATCGGCAAGCGCCTCACCGAAGGCCTGGGCCCCAAACGCATCTCGGCCATCATCAACCTGTGGGGGTTTGCGCTGGTCACGCCGTTCGGGCTGTGGGCCGCGTGGTCGTTCGACTTCGGCACCGTGAGCCTGCCGATCTGGACGCTGCTGGTGTTCTACGCGCTGGCGGCCAGCGTGTGGACCGTGTGGCTCTGGATGACCGGCTTGAAAACGGTGCCGGCCTCGCAAGCCGGCGTGTTCACCGTGATGCTGCCGGTGAGTGCTGCGGCCATCGGCGTGCTGTTCATGGGCGAGACGCTCACGCCGCTGCAGGTGGTGGCCTTCGGTATCGCCCTGCTCGGGCTGGTGCTGGCCACCCTGCCCCAGCGGCGCTCCGCACAAGCCTGATTCAGAGGCACCACAAGCCTGTGGGCTGGGTGATGCCCATCCACAAGGCCCAACCCGACGTGACCGCCAGCGCCAGGCCGGCCAGGCGGATGCCCCAGGCCCCGGAGCGCGCGCCGTTCGGGCGCAGCAGCAACCACGGCGCGGCGGTCAAGGAGATCGACGTGCCGATGGAGAACAGCGCCATGATGACCGCGCCCTCCAGCGCGTTCGCCGAGAGCGACGCCACCAGCAGTGCCGAGTACAACAACCCACACGGCATGAGCGCCCAGGCCACGCCCAGCACCACCGGCGCGCGCTGGCCCATGGAGGTGAGCACGGGGCGTGCCTTGCGCCAGATGGTCTGACCCAGCGTCTCGATCCAGGCCGGCTGGCGTGCGCGCCAGATCAGCACCACGCCCAGCAACAAGGCGGCGATGTGGAATGAGGTCCACACCGGGCGGATCGCGGTGGTGCTGGTGCCCAGCCAGGCCAGGCCTTGCACCGAGCCCGCAGCAAACGCACCGAACAGCGCGTAACCCACCATGCGGCTGAGTTGAAAGGTCCACAAGGCCTGGGTGCTGCGCGCACCCGCGGCGCGGCTGATGCCGGCGCACGCGGCACCGCACATGGCCACGCAGTGGGGGCCGCCCACCACGCCCATGAACAGAGCCGTGATCGCCATCGAGGTCTGCATGGATCAGATGATCTTCGAGAAGCGCGCGCGATCCAGGTCGACTTGCAGATGCTTGTCGAACACCATGGCGATCGCCCGCACCAGGTACCAGCCGGTTTCGGTGACCTGCACGCCCGTGGCGTCCAGGCGCACCAGGCCGTGCTCGGCCAGGCCTTCGAGCACCGCGAGCTCGCGTGCAAAGTGCTGCCGGAAGTCGATCAGGTGCCCCAGCTCGATCGACTCGAACTGCAGCTCGCCCTGGCACATCAGCGACATGATCACCGCGCGGCGCAGCAGGTCGTCGCGGGTGAGCGCCAGGCCGCGCACGATGGGCAGGCGGCCCTGGTCGAGCAGGTCGCGGTACTCCTCCAGTGTTTTGGCGTTCTGGCTGTAGGTGGCGCCGATGCGGCCGATGGCCGAAACGCCGAGTGCGATCAGATCGCAGTCGGGCTGGGTGCTGTAGCCCTGAAAGTTGCGGTGCAGCCGACCTTGGCGCTTGGCCACGGCCAGCGCGTCGGTGGGCAGGGCAAAGTGGTCCATGCCCACGTACACATAGCCCGCGTCCTGCAAGGCGTCGAGCGAGGCGGAGAGCATGGCCAGCTTGGCGCTGCCGCTGGGCAACTCGGCGGCGATGATGCGCCGCTGCGGCTTGAAGCGCGACGGCAGGTGGGCGTAGGCATAAAGCGCAATGCGGTCGGGCCGCAACTCGTTCACCTGCGCCAGCGTGCGCGCGAACGACTCGGGCGTCTGCAGCGGCAGGCCGTAGATCAGGTCCACATTGATCGACTCGAAGCCGATGCGCCGCGCGGCGGCCACCAGCGCAAACACCTGCTCGGCGGGCTGCATGCGGTGCACCGCCTTCTGCACCGTGGGGTCGAAGTCCTGCACGCCGAAGCTCAGGCGGTTGAAGCCCAGGCGCGCCAGCGTGCGCAGGCGCTCCTCGGTCACGGTGCGCGGGTCCACCTCGATCGAATACTCGCCGCCGGGCACCAGCGTGAAGTGCGGGCGCAGCATGCTCATGAGATCTTCAAGCTCGGCGTCCGACAAAAAGGTGGGCGTGCCGCCACCCAGGTGCAGCTGCGACACGTTCTGCCCGGGGCCCACATGCGCGACCTGCAACGCCACCTCCAGCGCCAGATAACGCAGGTACTCGGCCGCGCGGTCGTGGTGTTTGGTGATCACCTTGTTGCAGGCGCAGTAGTAACAAACCGATTCGCAAAAGGGAATGTGCACGTACAGCGAGAGCGGCAGCGCCATGGAGCCCACCTTGCGCTGCTCCAGCGCCTGCACGTGGTCCTGCTCGGTGAACGCTTCCACGAAACGGTCGGCGGTGGGATACGAGGTGTAGCGTGGTCCGGGAATGTCGAACCGGCGCAGCAGGTCGTCGGAAATGGTGTGGCTCACGGGGTGTCTCCCAATCAATGAGCCACTGTGCAACAGGCCCTGCGCAGCGGCCTTGATCTTCATCAAGCGGCCAGGGCAAAAGACGCGATCATCGACACCCCACGGGGGTATGCTGTGGCGTGTCACACATTCCCGGATTTCGTATGGACGCCCACACCATCAAAGTTGCCTGCTCCAGTTGCAACCTGCGCGAACTCTGTCTGCCCATGGGACTGAACGCGGATGAAATGGACAAGCTGGACCGCGTGATCTCCACCCGCAAGCGCATCAAGCGCGGCCAAGCACTGTTCAGTGTGGGTGACAAGTTCACGTCGCTCTACGCGGTGCGCTCGGGCTTCTTCAAGACCTGCGTGACCACCGCCGATGGCCGCGACCAGGTGACCGGCTTTCAAATGACGGGCGAGATCATCGGCATGGACGGCATCGTGAGCGACCACCACTCGTGCGACGCGGTTGCACTCGAAGACGCCGAGGTCTGCGTGATGCCGTTCGATCAGGTGGAAGAACTCTCGCGCGAATTCACCACGCTGCAGCACCATGTGCACAAGATCATGAGCCGAGAGATCGTGCGCGACCACGGCGTGATGCTGCTGCTGGGCAGCATGCGGGCCGAGGAGCGGCTGGCCGCCTTCCTGCTCAATCTGGTGCAGCGCTTGCATGCGCGGGGCTTCTCGCAATCCGAGTTCGTGCTGCGCATGACGCGCGAAGAGATCGGCAGTTACCTCGGCATGAAGCTGGAGACGGTGAGCCGCACGTTTTCGAAGTTCGCGGAAGACGGCATCATCGACGTGAAGCAGCGTCACGTGCACATCAAGAACGTGGACGCACTGCGCCAGATCGTCAATCCTCAAACCTGCGCTTGAAGCCCTCGCTCCACCCAGGGGCGACCTGGCGGCGGATCATTCAGGACCGTCACTTGGCCGGAATGACGGGTGAGGCGGCGTTGTTGCGCGCCTGGTGCGCCGGCTGCAGCTTGGCCAGCGCGTCGATGCGGGCCTGGCCTTGCAAGGCCTGAGCGGCTTTGTAGTCGCGTTGGTAGTCCGCCTTGTTGAGCACCGGGTCGGCGCCGTTGATGGCGAAGAAGGCGGCCGTGAGGCTGGCCGCCACGCCCACCAGCGGCGCGCCCACCACCAGCCACATCTGCGGCGTGCGCCACCAGGCGGCGTCGGCGTTGGGCGTTGTATGGCTTGAGCTCATGGGCATCTCCTGAAAAGGCAAGTTCAGCGCGGCACGAGGAAGGCGGCCTTCTCGGTCACGCGGGCCACGTCGCCACCGGTGGAACGGATCTCGAACTGGATCGGGTGTGAGCCGGTGGATGCGGTGCCCGGCGGAATCTGCACCCGCACGGCGGCCGAGCGCACCTCGGTGGGCAGCACCTCGACCTCGGTCACCGGGTCCAGGGTGATGCCGGGCAGGCCCGAGACGCTGATGGCATAACGCTGCGTCTCCTCGGTCGCATTCATGATTTGCAGTCGGTACACGTTTTCAATGCGGCCCTGCTCCACCATACGCGCGAGCGATCCACGGTCGCGTATCACGTCCACGCGCAGCGGCGTGCGCAGGAACAGACTCACCCCCACCGCTGCGGTGATGGTGAGCAGGATGGCCGAATACACCAGCACGCGTGGGCGCAGGGCGCGTTTGAGCATCTGTTGTGTGTCCCAGCCCTGCTCCACGCCGTGTTGCGTGGAGAACCTGATGAGGCCACGCGGGTAGCCCACCTTGTCCATCACGTCGTCGCACACGTCCACACAGGCCGCGCAGCCGATGCACTCGTACTGCAGGCCCTTGCGGATGTCGATGCCGGTGGGGCAGACCTGCACGCACAGGGTGCAGTCGATACAAGAGCCAAGTCCCAACGCCACCGGGTCGGCTTTCTTCGAGCGCGGTCCGCGCGGCTCGCCGCGCTGCTCGTCGTAGGTCACGATCATCGTGTCCTTGTCGAACATCGCGCTCTGGAAGCGCGCGTACGGGCACATGTACTTGCACACCTGCTCGCGCAGAAAGCCGGCGTTGCCGTAGGTGGCGACGCCGTAGAAAAACACCCAGAAGGTTTGCCAGGGGCCGAGCGAGGCGGCCAGCGACAGCGCGGCGAGTTCGCGGATGGGCGTGAAGTAGCCCACGAACGTGAAGCCGGTCCACAGCCCAAAGGCGATCCACAGCGCGTGTTTGAGCACACGCTTGCCGACCTTGACCGCACTCATGGTGGACGCGTCCAGCCGCAGGCGCGCGGAGCGATCACCCTCCACCTTCTTTTCGATCCACAGGAAGATCTCGGTGTAGACCGTCTGCGGGCAGGCAAATCCGCACCACAGCCGCCCGGCCACCGCGGTGAACAAAAACAGCGACAGCGCCGAAATGACCAGCAGACCCGTGAGGTAGATGAAATCCTGCGGGTAGAGCACCAGGCTGAAGATGTAGAAGCGGCGCGCCTCCAGATCGAACAACACCGCCTGACGCGCGTTCCACTGCAGCCACGGCAGTCCGTAGAACACGAGCTGTGTGATCCACACCATGAGCCAGCGCCAGTTGGAGAACACGCCCGAGACAGAGCGCGGGTGGATCTTCTGGCTGGCCGCGTACAGCGACACCATGGTCTCGTCGTCCACCGCAGCGGGCACGATGGGGATGACGGTGGCGGCTGGCTTGGAGGTGGACACGGGAAGTTTCAACCGGACTCAGTTCGCTGCTGCCGCGGGTTTGTTCGACATTCCCCAGACGTAGGCGGTCAACACATGGATCTGGTCGGCATTGAGCTTGTCCGCCTGCGCCGGCATCTGGTTGGTGATGCCGTTGGTCACGGCGCGCACGATGGCCTCTTCGCCCCAGCCGTGCAGCCAGATGCCGTCTGTGAGGTTGGGCGCGCCCAATGCCGTGTTGCCCTTGCCGTCTGCACCGTGACAGGCAGCGCACACCGCGAACTTGGCGCGGCCTTGTGATGCGCGGATCGAATCGTGCGGTGTGGCCGACAAGCTCAGCACGTAGTGCGCCACGTTGCGCACGTCGTCGGGCGTGCCCACAGCAGCGGCCAGAGGCGGCATCATGCCGACGCGCCCCTGTGTGAGCGTGGTCTTGATCGTGGCGGGTTCGCCACCGTGCAACCAGTCGCCGTCGGTGAGGTTGGGGAAAGTGCGGGCACCGCGCGCGTCCGAGCCGTGGCATTGCGCGCAGTTGTTCATGTACAGCCGCTCACCCACCGCCATGGCCGGCGCGTCGCCCGCCAGCTGCTCGGGCGAGAGACCGTTGAAGCGGGCGTAGATGGGTGCAATGTCCTGCTGCAGCTTGTCCACCTCGGCCTGGTGCTGGCCTTGCGACGACCAGCCCAGCACGCCGGCGTATTGGCCGAAGGTGGGGTACAGCACGCCGTAGACCAGCGCGAAGACCACCGTGATGATGAACAGGTAGACCCACCACCGCGGCAGCGGGTTGTTCATCTCCTGCAGATCGCCGTCCCACACGTGGCCGGTGGTGTTGTCGGCCCGAGCCTTGACCTGGGTGGTGCCGCTGATCCAGAGCAGGACCGCGCAGGCCAGGATGCTGAGCACGGTCAGCCCGGCCACGTACCAGGACCAGAATTCGCTGGTGAAATCACTCATGATGTTTCTCTTGCTCTGACGGGTTCGCGGGATTCATTCGTCCTGAAAGGGCAACTGGGCCGCTTCCTCGAACCGGTCCTTGTTGCGCTTGGACCAGGCCCAGGCCACGATGCCCAGGAAGGTCAGCAGGCTGATGACGGTGACGATGCTGCGCAGGTCGTTGATGTCCATGGTGTGCTCCGTGGGTTCACTTGATCGCGGTGCCGAGCACCTGCAGGTAGGCCACCAGCGCGTCGAGCTCGGTCTTGCCTTTCACGTCGGCAGGGGCAGATGCGATCTCGGCGTCGGTGTACGGCGCACCCAGCGTGCGCAGCACCTCCATGCGGCGCGGCACGCCGGCCTCGTTGACAGTCTTCTTCTCCAGCCACGGGTAGGCCGGCATGTTCGACTCGGGCACCAGGTCGCGCGGGTTGATCAGGTGCACGCGGTGCCATTCGTCGCTGTAACGACCACCCACGCGGTGCAGGTCGGGCCCGGTGCGTTTGCTGCCCCACTGGAAGGGCCGGTCGTACACAAACTCACCGGCCAGCGAGTAGTGGCCATAGCGCAGCGTCTCGGCCTGCAACGGCCGGATCATTTGTGAATGGCAGTTGTAGCAACCTTCGCGCACATAGATGTCGCGCCCGACGATCTGCAGCGCGGTGTAGGGCTTGAGGCCCTCCACCGGCTGGGTGGTGGACTTCTGGAAGAACAGCGGGACGATCTCCACCAGTCCACCGACCGCAATGACCAGCACGATGAGCACGATCATCAGGAAATTGTTGGTCTCGATCCGCTCGTGCGTGAAACCCTGGGGCTTGTCTTGGTTGGCCATGGTGTCGTCCTCAGGCGTGGGCAGGGTTGAGGGCGGGGATGCGCACGTCGGGCACCTGTCCGTTCCTGACCGTCATGAACGTGTTCCACGCCATGACCAGCATGCCGCCGAGGTACAGCAGGCCACCGAGCAGGCGGATCACGTAGAAGGGATAGGTGGCCTTCACGGATTCCACGAAGGTGTAGGTCAGGCTGCCGTCGGGGTTGATGGAGCGCCACATCAGGCCCTGCATCACACCGGCGATCCACATGGCCGCGATGTAGAGCACGATGCCGATGGTGGCGACCCAGAAGTGCAGCTCGATGGCGGGCACCGAGTACATCTTTTTCTGGCCGTACAGGCGCGGGATCAGGTAGTACATGGAACCCATGGTCACCAGACCGACCCAGCCGAGGGCGCCGCTGTGCACGTGGCCCACGGTCCAGTCGGTGTAGTGCGAAAGCGCATTGACCGTCTTGATCGACATCATCGGACCTTCGAAGGTCGACATGCCGTAGAACGAGAGCGAGACGATCAGGAACCGCAGGATGGGGTCGTCGCGCAGTTTGTGCCAGGCGCCCGAGAGCGTCATGATGCCGTTGATCATGCCGCCCCAGCTGGGCGCGAGCAGGATCAGCGAGAACACCATGCCCACGGATTGCGTCCAGTCGGGCAGCGCGGTGTAGTGCAGGTGGTGCGGGCCGGCCCACATGTAGGTGAAGATCAGCGCCCAGAAGTGCACGATCGACAGGCGATACGAATACACCGGCCGCTCGGCCTGCTTGGGGATGAAGTAATACATCATCCCGAGGAAGCCGGCGGTGAGGAAGAAGCCCACCGCGTTGTGGCCGTACCACCATTGCACCATCGCGTCTTGCACGCCGGCGTAGGCCGAGTAGCTCTTGAACAGGTCCACCGGCACAGCCGCGCCGTTGACGATGTGCAGCATGGCCACGGCCAGGATGAAGGCGCCGAAGAACCAGTTGGCCACGTAGATGTGGCGCACCTTGCGTTGGCCGATGGTGCCGAAGAACACCACCGCGTAGGCCACCCACACCACCGCGATCAGCAGGTCGATCGGCCATTCGAGTTCAGCGTATTCCTTGCCCTGCGTCAGGCCCAGCGGCAGCGTGATGGCTGCGAGCACGATCACCAGTTGCCAGCCCCAGAACGTGAACGCCGCGAGACCGTCGGAGAAGATGCGCGTCTGGCAGGTGCGCTGCACCACGTAGTAGCTGGATGCAAAGAGCCCGCACCCGCCAAAGGCAAAGATCACCGCGTTGGTGTGCAGCGGGCGCAAGCGCCCGTAAGACAACCATTCAATGCCCAGGTTGAGTTCGGGCCAGGTCAGCTGCGCGGCAATGATCACGCCCACCAGCATGCCCACCACCCCCCACACCACCGTCATGATGGCGAACTGCCGCACCACGTTGTCGTTGTAGACCGCCGACGGGCTGGCCTGGTTTGTCACGGACATACAGAACTCCTCGCAAATGTCACTCGTTGAAGTGTCTTGCGCGCTGGAGCCCGACGCCTTGACTTACATCAAGCGGACTCAATCGCTTTTGAGAATCCGCTCACCTTCGCGCTCGATGTTGTCGAACTGCCCTGCCTGCAAGGCCCACCAGAACACGCCGATGATGCCGAACACCAGCAGCACGGACAGGGGAATCAGCAGGTAGAGGATGTCCATGAACAACGGGCTCTCAGAGGGGGTTTCTGGTCAGGCGCAAGGCATTGCCGATCACCAGCAGCGAACTGCCCGCCATGCCCAGGCCGGCGAGCCAGGGCGGCATCCAGCCCACCAGGGCCAGCGGCACCGCCACCACGTTGTAGGCCGCCGCCCAGATCAGGTTCTGTCGCACCACACGCAGCGTGGCGCGCGCCTGCGTGAGCGTGTGCACCACGTCCATGACCTGCCCGCCCTGGATCACGTAGTCCGACTGGGCTTGGGCCAGCGGTGCCGCCTGCCCCAGCGCAAACGAGGTGTCGGCGCGTGCGAGCACGGGCCCGTCGTTGAGCCCGTCGCCCACCATCGCGATGCGGAGGCCCTGCGCCTGCAGCCGGGTCACTTCCACCAGCTTTTGCTCGGGTGTGGCGCCGGCGATCACGTGGTCCACGCCCACCGCCTGGCCCACGGCCTCGGCGGCGCTGGCGCGGTCGCCCGAAAGCAGCCAGGTGCGCACACCCAGTGCCCGCAGCGCCTGCACCGCCTCGCGGGCGTCGTTACGCAGGCCTTCTTCCAGTGTGAAGCTGGCCATCCAGCCCTGGTCGTCGCTCAGGTGGGCGCGGGGGGTGTCGTCGCCCTCATCAGCCACGGGCGCCGCGCAGAACGCAGCCGAGCCCAGGCGCACGCCGGTGCCATCGGGCAAACGGGCCTGCATGCCCTGCCCCGCCACCTCGCGCACATCCAGCAGTCGCTGTCCCGTGGAATGCAGCGCCAGCGCGCGCGACACCGGGTGCAGTGAACCGACCGCCAGCGCACCGGCCAGCGCCAGCGCCTGATCGCGGCTCACACCTGCGCGTGTGTGCACCATGCGCAGCGCCAGGCGGTCGTGGGTGAGCGTGCCGGTCTTGTCGAACACCACGGCGTTGATGCCAGCCAGCACCTCGAACGCCTGCAGCCGCCGCACCAGCACGCCGCGGCGCGCCAGCGCCCCGGCCGAACTCAGCATGGCCGCTGGCGTGGCCAGCGAGAGCGCACACGGGCAGGTGACGATGAGCACCGCCACCGCCACGGCGAGTGCGCGCGTGTGGTCGATCGGCCACCAGTAGAGCCCGGCCACGGCCGCAGCCAGCAACACCAGCAGCAAAAACGGCGCCGCGATCCGGTCGGCCAGGATGGCCAGGCGCGGCTTCTCGGTGGAGGCCTGCTCCATCAGCTTGACGATCTGCGCAAAGCGCGTGTCGCGCCCCACCTGCAGCACCCGCATGCGCACCAGGCCGCCCAGGTTGAAGCTGCCCTCCACCACGCCCTCCCCCTGCTCGCGGGTGACCGGACGCGATTCGCCGGTGAGCAAGGCCTCGTCCACCGTCGCACGCTCGCTGAGCAATTTGCCGTCGGCCACAAAGGCCTGGCCCGCCTGCACCTGCACCACGTCGCCCACCGCCAGCCGGCGAATCGACACCGTTTCCAGGCTGCTCGAAGTCTCGCGCTGGCAGACCTCGGGCAGGCGGTTCATCAAACTGTCGAGCGCGCCGGCCGTGCGGTCGCGCGCCTTGAATTCGAGGTATCGCCCGCCGAGCAGGAAAAACACGAACATGGTCAGCGAGTCGAACCAGACCTCGGCACCCCAGGGGCCGGCGGGGTCGAAGGTGGCGGCCGAACTCACGAGAAAGGTGACGAGGATGCCGATGGAGACCGGGGTGTCCATGCCCACGCGCCCGTGTTTGAGGTCACGCCAGGCGCTCTCGAAAAACGGGCCGCTGGCAAAAAACACCACCGGCAGGCTGATCACCCAGCTCGCCCAGCGCAGCAGCTGGTCAATGTCGGCGGGGATCTCACCCGGCTCGGTCACGTACGCGGGCCACGCATACATCATCACCTGCATCGTGCAGAAGCCGGCCACGAAGAGGCGCCACAAACCTTGCCGCGTCTCGCGCAGGCGCTCGCTGAGGCCCAGGGCCTGCTGCATGGGCAGCAGGCGGTAACCGCGCTCGCCCACCACCTGCGCCAGGGCCGACATGCGGGTGGCTGAAGGGTCCCAGCGCAGCGTGAGCCGGCGCGTGGCCGCGTGCACCCGCACCTGCAAAACGCCCGGCAAACCTTGCAAGGCCGACTCCACCGCATCGGCGCAGGCCGCGCAGTGCATGCCCTGCACCATCAGCACCGATTCGGCGAGGTCACCATCGGCCTGCCCGATGCGCCGGGTGAAGGTGTCCTGCTCCACCGGGTCGTCAAGCACGGCGAAGTTGTCGGTGACGGTGAGCGGGCCCCGGTGGTCGCCCAGCCAGTGGGGCGCAGGGCCGGGAAGCGTGGACACGGCCTGGTTCATGGCTGGAGCGTAGTCGGGGTCTTGTTCCCTGCACTTGATCCAAGTCAACCACAAGCCTCCTGACTGCGCTACGCTGGGTCTTCGAACAACAACCCTGAAGGAGCAAGCCATGTACAAGCGCATTCTGGTGGCCACCGACGGATCCAAACTCTCCAGGATGGCGGTGGAGCACGCCATCGACCTCGCCGACCTCACCGGTGCGGAAGTGGTGGCCCTCAAGGTAATCCCCCGCTACCCACAAACCTACTTTGAAGGCGGGGTGGCGCTGGCTGCGGCCGAGATCGCGCGCATCGAAGCCCAGTGGAACGAAGAGGCCCTGGCAGCGGTGAACGAGGTCAAGTCCGCAGGCCAGTTGCGCGAGGTCAAGGTCAAGCCCGTCACCGTGAAGTCGGATCTGATCGCCGAGGCCATCATCGCCACGGCCAAACGCAACAAGTGCGACCTGATCGTGATGGCCTCGCACGGCCGCCGGGGTTTGAAACGTCTGCTGCTGGGTAGCGAAACGCAGCAGGTGCTCACGCATTCACACACGCCGGTCCTGGTCTTGCGCTGACTTGACCTCGTTCTCACCGGCCTGAGAGGCCCGGTGTAGAGTGGGCGCGCCACCACGCCCACCCTCATGCCACCCTCGTCCCACGCCGCCCCGAAGTTCGTCACCGGCTCCACGCTCAGACACGTCATCGGCATGACCGCCACCGGCTCCATCGGGCTGGCGGCGGTTTTTTTCGTCGACGTGCTCAACCTGTTCTATATCTCGCAGTTGGGGCAGAAGGAGCTGGCCGCGGCCGTGGGCTATGCCGGCACGTTGTTGTTCTTCCTCACCTCGCTGGCCATCGGTCTGTCGATCGCGGCCACCGCGCTGGCCTCGCGTGCGCTGGGGCGCGGCGAGCGCGACCAGGCCAAGGTGATCGCGGGCGCTTCTCTCGTGCTCATGGCCGTGTTCATGGGCAGCGCGGTGGCCCTGGTGTACCCATGGCTGGCCAAGCTGCTCGCCCTGCTCGGCGCCACGGGCGACACCGCCACGCTGGCGCTGCGCTTCACGCGCGGGGTGCTGCCCTCGGCCGTGCCGCTGGGCCTGGGCATGTGCCTGGCGGCGCTGCTGCGCTCCCTCGGTGATGCACGCCGGGCCATGTTCGTCACGCTGGGAGCCGGTACGGTCTCGGCCGTGCTCGACCCGCTGCTCATCCTGGTCTTGGGATGGGGGCTGGACGGCGCGGCCGTGGCCACGGTGCTGGCGCGCTGCTCCATGGCCGCAATCGGCCTGCACGCACTGCTGCGTGTGCATGGTCTTTTTGCCTGGCCAAGTGCTTCGGTGCTGCGCGACACGCTCAGGCCGTTCCTGGCCATCGGCGTGCCGGCCGTGCTGACCCAGGTGGCCACACCGGTGGGCAATGCCTTCGTGACGGCGGCCATCGCACCCTTTGGCGACAACGCGGTGGCGGGCTGGGCGGTGATCGTGCGCCTGATCCCGGTGGCGGTTGTGGCCCTGTTCGCGTTGTCGGGTTCGGTGGGCCCGATCCTGGGCCAGAACCTCGGCGCGCGCCGTTTCGACCGTTTGCGCAGCACAGTGCGCGACAGTTTGAAGGTGACGCTGGTCTATGTGCTGGTGGTGTGGCTGCTCATGGCGCTGGGCAGCGGTTTCATCGCAGACGCGTTCGGCGCGCAGGGCGAGGCGCGCGAGCTCATCGTGTTCTTCTGCGTGTTCGTGGCGGGCAGTTTTTTCTTCAACGGCGCGCTGTTCGTGGCCAACGCGGCCTTCAACAACCTTGGTTTCGCCTTCTATTCGACGGCTCTGAACTGGGGCCGCGCCACGCTGGGGGTGGCGCCTTTCATCTGGATCGGCGCGCAGTGGTTTGGTGCGCGTGGTGTGCTGGCGGGGTATGGCCTGGGGGTGGTGCTGTTCGGGGTGGTGGGTTTGTGGTTGAGTCGGCGGGTGCTGAAACGGTTGGAGCGGGAGGCCGCTTCTTCTGTTGTTGTTCAGCGTTAGTGGCGCGTTGTTTGCCTGCGCTTCTTCTCTGCTCGCGGACGTGGGGTGCGCTGCTCCGC
>NZ_JBLYYB010000167.1:0-10913 GCF_048549895.1 Hydrogenophaga sp. | reverse complement strand
TAGGCGGCCACGGGTGAGTCACGTCCGGTCAGGGACTTGAGGTGGGGCTCGTAGTGGGGATTGGTGAGCATGCGCACATCGAACACAAAGTCGGCGTCCATGGGAATGCCGCGCTTGAACGCAAACGATTCGAACACCAGCGTGAGCGGTGCCTGCGTGGCGCCCAGCAGGTCCTTGATCTGGCTGCGCAGGTGCGTGGGGCGGATCAGGCTGGTGTCGAGCACCAGGGCCTGGTCGCGCAGCTCGGCCAGCAGTTCACGCTCCTGCTCGATCGCATCGGTCAGGGCGCGGTGCTGGTCGTTGAACTGCTTGAGCGAGAGCGGATGCAGCCGCCGCGTTTCAGAGAACCGGCGCACCAGCGTGTCGGTGGTCGCGTCGAGAAACACCGTGGTCAGGTTCACCGGGCGCTGTGCGTGGTGTTGCAGCTGCGCCAGCCGCTTGGGCAGACCCGGTAGCGAGCCGGCACTGCGCACGTCCATGGCAATCGCCACCTTGCTGGCCTTGTGGCTCTGTTCGAGTTCGATGAAGGATTCGAGCAGCTCGGGTGGCAGGTTGTCCACGCAGTAGAAGCCCACGTCTTCCAGCGCGGTGAGCGCGACCGACTTGCCCGAGCCGGACATGCCGGTGATCAGCACCAGGTGGATCGGCGTTTCGTTCGTTGCAGTCATGGCGGTTGGAGCGCTCACGCCGAGAGGAGTTCGCGGGCGTGGGCGAGCGAAATCTCCGATTTCTCGCTGCCGCCGAGCATGCGCGCCAGTTCAACCACGCGCGCTTCGTGGCCGATGGGTGCGACCGTGCTCAGTGTTTGCTTGCCCACCAGTTGCTTGCTCACCAGCAGGTGGTGGTCGGCGCAGGCCGCCACCTGGGGCAGGTGGGTCACGGCCAGCACCTGGCGGTCGCGCCCGAGCTGGCGCAGCAACTGGCCCACGGTGTGCGCCACGGCGCCGCCGATGCCGGAGTCCACCTCGTCGAAGATGAGCGTGGGTGCCTGCCCCAGCCGGCTGGTGACCACCGAGATGGCCAGCGCAATGCGCGAGAGCTCACCGCCCGAAGCCACCTTGCCCACCGGCTTGGGCGTGGCGCCGGCATGACCTGCCACGCGAAATTCGACCTGTTCCCAACCATGGGCCTGGGGCTCTTCGAGGCGCTGCAAGGCCACTTCAAACACGCCGCCCTGCATGCCCAGGGTCTGCATGCTTTGCGTGACCGCCTTGGACAGTTTGGGCGCGGCCTTCTGGCGTTCCTTGGTGATGCTCAGCAGCTCGGCATTGAACGCCTTCCAGGCCGAACGCTCGGCTTGCTGCAAGGCGTCGAGGTCCAGCGCCTGGTCGATGGTGGCGAGCTCACGCTTCCACTGCGCCAGCACATCGGCCAGTTCTTCGGGGCTGCGGCGGTAGCGCCGGGCCAGCGACACCCACTGTGCCAGTCGCTGGTCCAGCGCGTCCAGGCTGGCGGGGTCCTGGTCGGTGTGGCGCGCGTACTGGTGCAGGTTGTGCACGGTGTCCTGCACTTGCGCCAACGCCGCTTCGAGTGCGGCAATGCCGTCTGCAAACCGGGGCTCGATGTGCGCTTGCGCCTGCAGCGCGGTGAGCGCGCGGTGGATCAGCGCTGCGGCATTCGATTCTTCGTCGTCCAGCGCTGTCACAGCGGCTTGTGCGGCGTCCAGCAGGCCCTGCGCATTGGCCAGGCGGCTGTGTTGTGTGTTCAGTTCTTCCCATTCGCCGGGCAGCGGTGCGAGCTTGTCGAGCTCGGCAATTTGCCAGGACAGGCGTTCGCTTTCCTGTTGCAGCGTGTTTTGTTTCTCGGTGGCGTTGTCCAGCGCCTTGCGCTGGTGGCGCCATTGAGTCCAGGCGAGCATGGCCGCCTTGGTGTCGATGCCGGCGTAGGCGTCGAGCAGATCGCGCACGGCCTCTGCGCGCGTGAGGCTTTGCCAGGCGTGTTGGCCGTGGATGTCCACCAGGCCATCGGCCAAGGCCTTGAGTTGCGCCATGGTGGCCGCGCTGCCGTTGATCCAGGCGCGGCTGCGGCCCTCGGTGTCCACCGTGCGGCGCAGCAGCAGGCTGTCGTCGACCGGGAAACCTTGTTCCTCCAGCCAGGGCGCCACGGAGGCGGGTGCGTCGAACTCGGCGGCGATCTCGCAACGCGCGGCGCCCTCGCGCACCACGCCGCTTTCGGCCCGTGCACCCAGCGCCAGTTGCAGCGCGTCGATCAGGATGGATTTGCCCGCACCGGTCTCACCCGTGAGCACACCGAAGCCCCGGTCGAGTTCAAGATCGAGGGACTGCACGATGACGAAGTCGCGCAGGGCGATGCGGCGGAGGCTCATGTCGGAGAGTGTGGCGTTGAAAACAGACCGGATTTTGCCGGGTCCTCAGACGCCTTCATTCCAGTGGAGTTTTTTTCGCAAGGTGTCGAAGTAACTCCAGCCCACCGGATGCAGCAAGCGAAGGGCATGCTCGGAGCGGCGCACCACGATGCGGTCGCCGTGCAGCAGGCTGGTGAAGGACTGCATGTCGAAATTCGCGCTGGCTTCCTTGCCGGAGACGACCTCCACCGCAATCTCGCTGTGGCCGGGCAACACGACCGGGCGGTTGGACAAGGTGTGCGGCGCGATCGGCACCATCAACCAGCCGCCAATGGCCGGGTGCAGCAGTGGCCCGCCGGCCGACAGGGCGTAGGCGGTGGAGCCGGTGGGCGAGGCAATGATCAAACCGTCGGCGCGCTGGTTGGCCACAAAGTGCCCGTCCACCTCCACCCGCAGTTCGATCATGCTGGCCGCACCACCGCGGTTGACCACCACGTCGTTGAGTGCGGTGGCCTCGAACACGCAGCGGCCATCTCGCCACACCCCTGCGGCCATTAGCGAACGTGGGTCGTCTTCAAACGAGCCGCGCAGGATGGGGCGCAGCTTGTCGCGGAAGTCTTCGAACGGGATGTCGGTGATGAAGCCCAGACGCCCCTGGTTGATGCCCACCAGCGGCACACCAAAACGTGCCAGCTGGCGGCCAATGCCCAGCATGGTGCCGTCGCCACCCACCACCAGCGCCAGATCGCAGTGTTGACCCATCTCGGGGACGGTGAGCGCCGGGTATTGCGTGAGGCCGGTGTTGAACGCGGTCTCCTGCTCGATCGACACGTCGCAGCCCTCGTCGTGCAGGAAGTGCGCGATCTCGTCGACCGCATTGCGCGATCCGGGTGCGTGGTATTTGCCGACGATGACCACATGCGAAAAACGCAAGGCACGGTCCGATCGGAAGGTGTTGGACCGTGTGTCGGTGGGCATGCTCATGCACAAATTACAACATAGCCCGTCTGTGGTGGATTGCCCGAAAACCCTTGCTCGCAAACGGTACCGGGCATCGGTCTCTCCGTAAAATGAAACGATGTTGGACGACCGCGCGAAGCTGCTGCTCAAAACCCTTGTCGAGCGATACATCGCCGACGGCCAGCCCGTGGGCTCACGCACCCTGGCGCGTGCGGCGGGTATGGAGCTCTCGCCAGCCACCATCCGCAACGTGATGAGCGATCTGGAAGAGCTCGGCCTGATCGCCAGCCCACACACCTCGGCCGGGCGCATTCCCACGGCGCGCGGCTACCGCATGTTTGTCGACACCATGCTCACCGTGCGCCGCGAAGGTTTGTCGCCCGTGAACGAGATGACGGCGCCGGGCATCGAAGCCGGCCAGCCGCACCGCGTCATCAGCCACGCGGCCAACATGCTGTCCAGCCTGTCGCAGTTCGTGGGCGTGATCACGTCGCCGCGCCGCGCCTCGGTGTTTCGCCACATCGAATTCCTGAGCCTGTCCGACCGGCGTGTGCTGGTGATCATCGTCTCGCCCGAGGGTGAGGTGCAGAACCGCATCATCCACACGCAGGCCACGTTCACGCAGTCGCAGTTGCTCGAAGCCGCCAACTTTCTCAACAGCCACTACTCGGGCCTGACCATGGAGGCCGTGCGCGAACGGCTGAAGCACGAGGTTGACGCCTTGCGCGGCGAGATCGCCGACCTCATGAAAGCCGCGGTGGACATCGGCGCCGAGGGTGACGCGGCGCAAGACGAGGTGGTGGTGTCGGGCGAGCGCAACCTGCTGTCGGTGACCGAGTTTTCCAGCGATATGGGCAACCTGCGCCGCATGTTCGACCTGTTCGAACAAAAGACGCAGCTCATCCGCCTGCTCGATGTGTCGGCCCAGGCCGATGGCGTGCGTATTTACATCGGCGGTGAGAGCCAGGTCGTGCCGTACGAAGACCTGTCGGTCGTGACCGCGCCCTACGAAGTTGATGGCCAGATCGTTGGCACGCTGGGCGTCATCGGCCCCCAGCGCATGCCCTATGAGCGCATGATCCAGATCGTGGACGTGACCGCCAAGCTGGTGGGCAATGCCCTGAGCCACAACAAGTAGGGCGGGTCGGGTCGACCCCTACAATCCCTCTGCGCAGGGCCGTTAGCTCAGTTGGTTAGAGCAGAGGACTCATAATCCTTTGGTCGTTGGTTCAAGTCCAACACGGCCTACCAAAAACCCTGCTATAATTCGAGGCTTCGCGGCTGTAGCTCAGTTGGATAGAGTACTTGGCTACGAACCAAGGGGTCGTGGGTTCAATTCCTGCCAGCCGCACCAGAACATCGTTCTAGATCAACGGGTTAGCTCCAAAAGAGCTAGCCCGTTTTTCTTTGCTGCGGGACTTTTGCGGGACTCGGAATTGATCATCAGCTTCCGAGGCTCAAGTCCGCGTGCCAGCTTTCCGCAGCGCATGCTCCGCTTTTAGCGCCTGGAGGCTCTTGTTCCAGCCATTGGTCGGCTGTGTAATCTTCTCCAGAGCTTCATGAAGCTCTCGGATCTGGGCCATTGAGTAGTGGTTGGTGACAGAGCGATTGCTGTGCCACAACACGTCCCGTCGAGTCGACTCACTGACTCCTGCCTCACGCAGTCGCATGCCCACGGTGTGTCGAAGGTCGTGGACACGCAGATCGCCCAGACCAGCCCTTGAGCGCGCAGCTTGCCACGCGCTGTTGTTCATGGCCTTAATCGGTCCCAGTTCACGGTGGCGCCATGACATCGCAAAAACGTGGGTAGGGTGACGTCCTCGTGCTTCCTCAATCACCGTCTGAGAAATGCGGTTGCACACCACCAGCTTTGAAGTGCGGCGACCCTTGACGTTTTCTGGTGGAGTCTCGAACACAGAGATGTTGAGCTCCGGTACTGGGATCTCCCAGTCCCATTGGAGATTACAAACCACATCATCTCGCACGCCACTGTGCAGGATAAACAGCGCCATGTCGTGAAGATGTTTCGGCAACTCCTTGAGCAAACGCTCCTGCTCGTCCCAGGTGATCGGTCGCGGCGACCGCTGATAACCTGTCAAAGGCAACATGGTGATCAGTGGGGCCGAGGCCAGCCAAGGCTTGCCCGACTCGGAGTCGCGCCATGTGCCCGCTGCCAGATTGAGCACTCGACGCACCGCTCCCAAGCTCAGATTGATCGTTTTGTGTGAGATCTTTGCCTTGCGTCGAGCATCGATGAAAGGCTGCAGTGTTCCGGAGTGAACTTGCTCAAGCAGAAGGTCGCCAACGTACGGCATCACCGCCTTCAGGTGATAGCCAGATGACTCTACTGACGGAAGATGAATATTCTCTTCAATATAGCGCCCAGCTGCTTGGTCGAAGGTGATCTGCGGGGTGCCGCCATGGACGCGCGTCTGCCGTAGTACCTCTAGTTCCCGGGTCAGCCACGCTTCTGCGTCTTCATACGATTCAAAGCTTTGGTAAAGACGAACGCCTTCGACGAATTTGTCGACGACCCAGCTACCGTTTTGACGTTGATAGATGCCGGTTGATTTTTTTCCCATGGTGTTGCACTCGTTTTCTCAGGTTTGGTTTGCGTGTCGTCGGCGCGAGGGAACTCAGTGCCGGGTGCATTGAACATTTCGTATGCGATCGCCTTCACTTCTTCGCAAAGGAACAGGAGAGAAGTGCCTTGCTTTGTTGTTCTCAGGCGCGGCCTGATGTGCGTGTCGAAGTAGTTTGGCTTGACGCAAAGTGCTTGAATGGCACGCTGGCGGTTCATGCAGTACAGAGGGAGCTCATCGTCGAAGTCGTGCCGTGGTTTTTCTTTCATGTGTGGTTCTCTCTGATCAAGATTGCATAGGTCAGTCACTTGTCAAGAGCACGGCAGTACGCAAGCGCCTCAGTGAGGCAAAGCCGAGCCTGGGCACAGACAACTTGCCCAAATAATGAAAAGGAAAAAATGAAGAGCCCGCTTTGCGAAGAGCGGAACGGAAAATGCCTGTTTGGCCTGCGCAGGAGGCGGCCGGTGCCGAGCTGGCGCGTGAACGGCTGTAGCTCGCGATGATTGAAGGATTTCGCCTTCACGCACTTGCGTGCGCCGACCCGGGTATCTGGGTCAGATCAGAATCAATCAGACGACCATGACCAGTCTTTTCATTCGAGACTTGTCACAACGCTGATTTGGGCGGAGTTCACTCATAAAAATCAGTGAACTCAAGTTGAAGGAAGGCATGTGCCTTCACGTACTGTCGTACGGTGACTAGAAATGTATTGTGCTGACCGAACCTGGTCAATCGATCACGACCAGTCCTGCGCGCAGGCCCTTGTCAGTGCTCGCACGCCTGCCCCAGCTGTCCATCGCGTTTCACGCTGGCTCGCGTCTCATGGTTTCGGCGACAACGCCACTGCGTGTGGCCCAGGCAAGCGACAGGACGTGTTTTGCCATGAAACGGCTGGCGTAAGTCATCTGAGGAGTGCCGTCCGCAATACTCAAAACGACGATCCGCGCTGGATGGGTTGCTGCCGCGCTTGCATGCCAGAGTTCCAGAAAGGGTTTCAAGTCATCGCGGGGCCAATGTTGATAAGCAACTTCAAGTTGTGCTGGTCGCCCGTGCTCATCAGCCCTGCTACCGGGAGCAGTAGCAGATGGGTCCATCGCAATCACCTCGACGTTGCAGGTTGGGCTCCGGAACTTGACTGTGTTTGCCAGCGTGCTCGGGAGCATGGCGATGCACTCCGAAGTAGCCGGTACCGGATGTCCCAAGGTCGCAGCCGCCATGTTAATGACCAATCCGATCCTGTGGCGCGTCACTGCCGCACGAAGCTCCTGTAGCACGGCCTGCCGGTCTGTGAACTGATTCACCCCGAAGTCCCGCTGAGGTGTGAACACCAACAGGATCGGATCATGCTGCTGGTTGACCAGGGCGAGCTTGCCGAGCAGCGCCTCAAGCCGCAGGGCTTTTTTACGCTGCACGTCGGGGCTATGCAGCTCCCCCTGAGTTCGATTGGCCGACACTGCTGCGACAGGACCTAAGTGGCTTGGCGCAGCCGTCTGATCGAAGGTTCCGCCCAGAATCACAGTGGCGCAGATAGCAAAGGCGAGCGATCGCCCGGAGATGACGCTCACCGGTGCCTGCTGCTCACGTTCTCTGCGAATGGCGGTGAGCAGGAGCGAGGTCAACACGCCAGCAGCGACAAGGGTCAGCGCGCCCATTCCCCCCTTGCCGATGAAGAGCCAACCCAGGGCGGGATGTGCCAAACCCCATCCACCCATTGGTGCAACGAGTGTCACGAACCACGCGCCCAGCATGGTGATGAACCGCCTAAATGCAGTTGGGTGGTGGCCACCAGTGAGCGCCCATGCCGATGAGGAGAAAGCCAGAACCAGGCAAGCGGTCATCAGCCTTTCCCATCCATCGGTGCCCTGTGTGACCAGGAGTTCACCGATAGCGTACGGGCCGAGCGCGCCAAGGTAATAGCCAGCGGAAATTGCCAAAGCTCGCAGCCGCGTTGGCTGAAGTCCGCACACGAAAGGCAGCACGACGCTGAGGGCGCCTCCCCATGCGGTCCCCGGCCAAGCCACATAGCCAAGCGTAAGTCCACAGATGCCAATCGCCAGCAGATACATCTCAAGACTGCGCTTCACTGCCGTACCTCTGGGTGGCGTGGGGCTAGTAGGCCCATGTGGGACGCGATTCGTGACAGGCCGGTCGAACCAATCAGATGGGACCGGAGGGGGACGCGAAGCTGGGACGCTGGCTCGCCTGCTCGCGCGAGATGGATCCACCTGCGATCCGCGTCGTATCGGTCGAGATGAAGGTCCCAGGCGTTGTGGCCTGAGAGCTCGACCTCCAGCGTCAACCAGTCGCAGATTCCCTGTGTCAGTGCTTCCGATGCGGGTAACACCGCACCCACTTGCGCGACACATGCCCCTTCGAATTCGAGCAAAAATTTCAGGACAGCTTTGAGACGTGCGCCCTCCTGCACACGGCGCAGCCATCGCGTTGGCCAGCCTCGTTCACTGCTTGCCACCAGCAGGATGAAGCCAAGGCGCGATGCTGGGCTTTGTGCAGGTTGATGTGCTGGTAGTGCGAGCTCATGCTGAAACGTCGCACCTCCGGGCAGCGCGTGTTCCAGCAAGAAGCGGGTGGTCTCAGGTTCCCAGTGCTCAAGATCGGTTACCCACGGTAGCCGGTGCAGGACACTTGTGCGTACGCATTCGGGTGCCCAATTTTGCAGGGCCTCCTGAACCATGTCCCAATGTGTTGAGCGCGGCCGCAGAGCTGGGCCGTTATTAACGACCACATGGTCCATCTCGCAGAACAGCACGGGAATGGCCAGGAGGTCATTGAAAGTGACTTTTTGGCGGTGCCGGTAGGCCAGCCGGGTCGCCGTGACGGCAAGTTGGTCCAGATCCTCTGCGGTTTGTACGCCGGGATCCATCGCGTTCTCGCCTGTTTGAAGGGATGTGCGCCCTGCACCCCTGGTCTGGCTTCCCTGTTGCATCTCGCTTAAACACTTCACGAGCAGCGATTGCCGTTCTTCTTTCATGGCATCCCTGCGGTCCGGACGGTGGCCTGTTTCGCAGGAACCAAGTCAGATGTCACCTGGCTTGTGCTGATGTGTGATGGTTTTGTCATGGCTGAATCAGTAGTCGCTGTCCTGCCAGAGGCGGTACAAGTGGTCCTCCTCCATCTGATCCTGAATCTGCTTGTAGGGGTCGTCATCGTCGTCATCAGAGTGTGATGATCGGCCTCTCGCGCTGCTGTTACCTTGATACGCGATCCAGACAACAAAAATCAAGAATCCGAGCATCAGCCAGGTAGTGGAGTTCATGCCCGAGCTCCTGTGAGGAGGGAACCTCGGCCAAGCAAGCGCAGTGGCTCCCTCGAGATAATTCGTGCAGCGGCCCAACGCAGAAAGCAGATCTGCTCTTGCAGGTTGCTAGGTTCCGGCATCGTGCGCAGCCCAAGCTCGTCGACCATGGCCTCGAGCAGGGGATCCAATGCACTGCGGGTTGCCCAGAGCGAGAATCCCAGGCCGGGCCGCAATTGACGCAGCTTCTGCACGAGCAGGTTGCGTCCGCACACCGACTTCAAGAGCCAGTGGGGCGCCCCGGTGATAGATCGATTCAGCGCGGCAACGTCGAAGTGCTGTCTGAGGGTTTGGCGCCAGGTCGTGGCCCGAATCGCCTCTTGGAGAGTGGGAGTCATTCGTTCCTCTTGCGTGTGGATTGGTCAGACCAAGTTCGCACAAGAGGCCCTGATGTCAAGGCCGCGCGGTCAATGTTTCGTCGACTGCAGCTCGCCCTGCAGGCCGCTGGCAAGCGGAGTACATCGGGTGAATGAAAAATCTAGGGGCCCGTTGCCAATGCTCAACAAACCAAGTTGCGATGACATTCGCAGGAGCACGCTTTTCCGCTGCGCTTAGCTTGCTTTCTGAGCATGGACGCCTAGAATATTTTTCAACGATTGTGTTCAACCAGGAGTTCAAATGTCGGCGCCAGATCTGCTCAAGGTATTCATGCTTGTTGGAATCCTGTTGGCCATTTGTGGAATCCGTTGGTTGAACAGAGAAATTGCAAGGCTTGCCGAGGAAAATCGGCGCAAGCGTGCTTGTATGGGTTGCAGTGAAGAGTCGCCCTGAAGTATTCACCTCACCACGATCTGTTGTTGATCGAGTTGATGGTGACTGCGTCACTTCATCCCAATCCTGGCCAAGTCAGGCCGACGCCTTTCGGTTCCTTGTTCGTTCGTACGCGGGCCCGAATATGCTCTTAAAGCTTGCATCGAACGGACTGGCAACGGATGCTCCTTCCTCCAAGGGATCGGCAGCATTGACTTGGATGTTTTCAGGTACGCCAGTGGGAACCGATAGATTCAGGGGAGCGACTGACGCTTCAACTGCAGTTGGTGTGGGATGCAGTTGGCCGAAAGGCGGCAAGCTCCAGCGGCCCATGGCCATTCGGAACTGGTAGCCCAAGTGGACCAACTGCAGGATCTCCATGTTGAGACCTGCAGGGCTGATCCCCTTGAGATAGTCCAGGACTCCAACTCCATCGGGGGGAATCGTGACTCGGACCCGCAGAGCTTCGTCTGGATTCGGTGATCGTTTTCGTTGCACCATGGTGTGCTCCCTTTGATCAACCGTTCGCGTAGGCTTCATTCGCAGCGTAGTCGGCGACTACTTGGAAGCCGCGCACGTTGGAGAAGGTTGAGCCACCATCCATCTTCAGGCGGCGCCGCAGTCCGGGTGCGTGTTCACGGAGAAATTCAAAGAACACCGCACCACCACCACCGCAGACCAAGATGTTGTCAAAGTCATTCAAGGCGCCCACCGTGTTTAGCATTGCCTCGTAACCCCTGCGCAGGACCTCGTTGATGGCACCCTTGTATCGGGCCATTTCGTAGTCCTCGCCGCCAATGCGAACGGTTTCCCGGCTGTCGCGGATGGCCAGGTCAATCGCCTGAATCACACCGTATTGATTCTTGAGCTCCGGATTGATCGCTTTGGCCACTTCGTACGCGCACGCCAGCATCGACTCTGGATGAGCACCCGACCGTTCGTAGTTGGGGACCTTGTCGTAGGCCGCCAGAAAGTCAATCGTTCCGCCGCCCACGTCGACCAC
>NZ_JBLYYB010000166.1:0-13128 GCF_048549895.1 Hydrogenophaga sp. | reverse complement strand
CAGTCGGTGCACATCTACAACCACGAGCGACCTCATTCGTCGCTCAAAATGCAAACGCCCGATGCAGTGCATCGGGCGTCGTTGGCCGGGTAAGCCCCGGCTTGGATCTACCGTCCGGGTGTCAACTCAATTCAGGACGGGTCAAGTCCCTGATCGCTCTGGCCGTTCTGGCCGCTTCCGGCGCCGCCATGGCCCAGTCCAGCGTGACCATCTACGGTCTGGCTGACGTGTGGGTCGGTTCGCAGAAAGACACCAATGCCGGCGTCTCCTCCGGCAGCTTCGGCAAGATGGCAAGCAACGAAGGCTTTGCCACCAGCCGTTTGGGTTTCAAAGGCACGGAAGACCTGGGCGGTGGCTTGAAGGCCAACTTCCAGCTCGAGACCTCTGTGGGCGTGGATGCTCCTTCCGCTTCCAGCCTGGGTGACCGTCAAGCCTGGGTGGGCCTGTCGGGTGGTTTCGGTGAAGTGCAACTGGGCCGCGTCTGGACCCCGTACGACGACACGCGCGCTCTGATCAACGACACGTTCAACGCGAACTTCGCTTCGTCGTTCAACGTGTGGGAAGGTTACTTTGACCGCACCAGCAACGGCATCCGCTACAACACCCCCAGCTTCGGCGGCCTGACCGGTTCTGTGGCTTACGCTTTCGGCGAAGACAAGACCGCAACCACCAAAGCTTCCAACCTGACTTCGTTCAGCCTGAACTATGCCAACGGCCCGATCGCTGCTGGTGTCGCTCACCAGATCGAAAAAGACAACAACGCGGCCGTTCCAGTTGCTCCAGCTACCGCGGTCGGCATCTTCACCGACCAAACCAGCCTGTCGGGCTTGCTGGGTGCACAAGTTAGCAAGCGCACCTACACCCTGATCAACGGTGCATACGACTTCGGTATCGCTCGTGTCATCGCCGGTTACAACACCGTGAAGGCTACTTCCAGCGCAGTCGCAGGCAACGCCAAGGCCAACGAGTGGAACATCGGTGCTGACATGCCGCTGAGCTCCGCTTTGTCGCTGGGTGTGGGCTACGCTGAGTCGCAGGTCAAGTTGAATGGCGCTGACCAGAACGACACCACCGGCTACTCTGCTGCTGTGAAGTACTCGTTGTCCAAGCGCACCTTCACGTACGCTGGCCTGACGAAGGCCGAGGAAGAAACCGCAGCAGGCGCTTCGGTCACCAAGACCACCCGCTACTTCGTGGGTCTGAGCCACTCGTTCTGATCGGTCTGCTGGCTCTGCCAGCTGTCTGACACAGAAGCAAAAACCCACCGTGGCAACACGGTGGGTTTTTTTATGGGTGTGTGACTTGCCGGGTCACTTGGTGGCAGTGGCTGCGGGCTTCTTGTCGGTGGGCTTTTTCTCGGTTGCTGGCTTGGCAGTGGGTTTGAATGCGTCACCATTCACGGTCAGGCCTTCGGACGACAGCTTGGCTGCGCGTTTGTCACCGATGCCGGGTACCCTCTGGATCAGATCGGCCCAGTCTTTGAACGGTGACGTTTTGCGCTCGTCGAGGATTTTGGTGGAGGTGCTGGGGCCGATGCCTTTGATGCTGTCGAGGTCGGCTGGTGTGGCCTTGTTGATGTCGACGGCGGCGAAGCTGACGGCCGCGAGCAATGCGAGCAGGCTGGCGAGAAATTTCTTGATCATGGGACCTCCAATTTTTGAGATGGTTTGAACGTGCCAGGCCCGAATGGCTTGTTTGCCACGTCGCATCTGACACGGAAGCCCGATGACGGGCTTCGGATTTGAAATTTAATTCAAAAGATTACATAAAAGTCGAATATGAATCGGTCGGTGGTTATTTTTGACTTCTTTGCAACATGCGCCACAGCCTGTCCTGTTCGTTCGTGAGCACCTTCTTTTTCAAGCCGAGGCTGGGCGTCTGGGTGGGTTTGCTGACGTGCGTCTTTGGCTTGGTGGCTTGCTCGGTGCCGCCGGACGTGGTCGATGGTGCTGGTGAAGCACACGGTTCCGGGCGGCAGCTGGCTTTGAGTCGGGCGGCGCATCTGCTGTTGACCACGCCGTCCAGCACCGTGCCCTGGCAGCCGTTTGCGTTGCCGGGCAAGCGTTATGTGGCTTACGAGCCGGTGGTGGCGCTGGCTCGGCCGTCGTTGCGTGTGCATGCAGACAGCTCGGTGAGCATCTTGCGGCGGCGGTTCGAGTCCCCGCTGCCAATGCCCGGTCGCCTGTCGTTTTCCTGGAAGGTGGACGCTTTGCCGCTCGCGGCCGATCTGGCAGCGGCGGAGGCTTCGGACTCGCCGGTGGGGGTGGTGTTGGGCTTTGAGGGCGACCGCTCGCGGTGGACGCCGAAGACGCACCGCCTCTCGGAAATGACCCGGTTGCTCACCGGTGAAGAGTTGCCGTTTGCCACGCTGATGTATGTGTGGGGCAACAAGGAGGCGCCGGGCACGGTGGTGGTGAATCCGCGAACCGACCGCATCCGCAAACTGGTGCTCGACAGTGGCCCGGGCGAGCTGGGTCGCTGGCGCGACCATGTGCGCGACGTGCAGGCCGACTATCGGCTGGTGTTTGGTGAAGAGCCGGGGCCGCTGCGCGTGGTCGCGCTCATGACCGACACGGACAACACCAGCAGCGCACTCACCGCCTGGTACGGCGCGCTGACGCTGGAAAACGCAGTCCCGGCGCGCTGATCTGCAAGCTGCCCGGGTTGTCGATTCGGGTTAGCCCGGCTCGAAGACGGGAACGTTTGTTGCATAGTCCCAGCCAGTTCAACTGTTCAGGGATGTGATCATGAATGCATGTGTTTCGACGCTTCGCCTTGCCGCTTTGTCAGCCGCGCTGGCCCTCAGCTCAGGCGGGTTGCAGGCCAAAACGTTCAAATGGACCAGTGCAAGCGACATCCCGACCTGGGACATCCATTCGCAGAACAATGCGCTGTCCAACGGCATCCATGCGGCGGTGTACGAATCGCTCGTGTACTACAACAGCAAGACCTTCAAGCCCGAGCCGATCCTGGCCACGGCGTGGAAGCAGGTCACGCCCACCCAGTTGCGCCTGAATCTGCGCACCGGGGTGAAGTTCCACGACGGCTCCACCTTCTCGGCCGACGACGCGGTGTTCTCGATCGAACGCGCGATGGCCAAGACCTCGAACTTCGGCATCTACGCGCAGGGCATCGACCGTGTGGTGAAGGTGGACGCCAACACCATCGACATCTTCACCAAGGACCCCAACCCGGTGCTGCTCAACCAGCTCACCGAGCTGCGCATGATGAGCAAGGCGTGGTCGGAGAAGAACAACACGACGTCGCCAAAAGACATCAAGACGCAGGAAGAAAACTTCGCCCACCGCAACGCCAACGGCACCGGCCCGTTTGTGCTGAAAGAGTGGCAGCCCGACCAGAAGATGGTGCTCACGCGCAACCCGAACTGGTGGGCCAAGTCCGATGGAAACGTGACCGAGGTGATCTACACGCCGGTGAAGGCGGTGGCCACGCGCATGGCCGCGCTGCTCTCGGGCGAGGTCGATCTGGTGCTCGACCCGAGCCCGCAGGACCTGCCGCGCGTGCGCGCCGAGGGCAAGCTCAAGGTGGTCGACGGTATCGAAAACCGCACCATCTTCTTCGGCATGGACCAGTTCCGCAGCGAACTGCCGGGCAG
This sequence comes from Hydrogenophaga sp., assembly GCF_048549895.1. Taxonomy (GTDB): domain Bacteria; phylum Pseudomonadota; class Gammaproteobacteria; order Burkholderiales; family Burkholderiaceae_C; genus Hydrogenophaga. The sequence continues at coordinate 9,512 of NZ_JBLYYB010000166.1, read as the reverse complement.
CAACATCAAGGGCAAAAATCCGCTGAAAGACCAGCGTGTGCGCAAGGCGCTCTACCAGGCGATCGACATCAACACCATCGCCCGCGTCACCTTGCGCGGCCTGGGCCAACCCACCGGCGCGCTGGTGGCGCCGCAGGTCAATGGCTGGACGGACGCGGTGCACAAACGGTATCCGTTTGATGTGGTCGCGGCGCAAAAGCTGCTGGCCGATGCGGGCTACCCCGACGGCTTCGAGGTGGACTTTGCCTGCCCCAACAACCGCTACATCAACGACGAGCAAATCTGCCAGGCCGTCACGTCCATGTGGGCGCGCGTCGGCGTGAAGGCCAAGCTGCGCACGCTGCCGCTGGTGACTTACTTCCCCATGATCCAGCGCTACGAGGCCAGCATCTACATGCTGGGCTGGGGCGTGCCGACCTTTGATGCGCTCTACAGCCTGCAGTCGCTGGTGCGCTCGGTGGGCGCGGGCGGTGACGGCAACTACAACGTGGGCCGCTACAGCAACCCCCAGATGGACGCGCTGGTGGAGCGCACCAAGAAGGAGACCGACCTGAAGCTGCGCACCGAACTGCTGACCAAGGCCCTCGCTTTGCAAAACGACGATGTGGCGCACATTCCGCTGCACAACCAGGTGATTCCGTGGGCGATGAAGAAGAACATTGACGTGGTGCACCGTGCGGACAACCGGCTGGACTGGCGGTTGATCAAGGTAAACTGATTTCGGCCGTTCGATAGGGGGTCGCTCACATCGAGGTGCGACCCTCTCTTCATTTGTACCCACGATGTTTGCATTTATTCTTCGGCGCCTGGCGCAGGCCGTGATCGTCATGGTCAGCGTTGCGCTGATCGCGTTCATGCTGTTCCAGTACGTGGGCGATCCGGTGGTGTTTTTGCTGGGGCAGGACGCCACCGCCGAGCAGATCCGCGAGCTGCGCGCCGACCTCGGCCTCGACCAGGCTTTCTTCGTGCAGTTCTGGCATTTCCTGGCCAACGCGGTGCAGGGTGAATTCGGGCTGAGCCTGCGCCAGGGTGCCAAGGTGTCGCGCCTGATCGCCGAGCGCTTCCCCGCCACGCTGGAACTGGCCATGGTGGCCGCTGTGCTGGCGCTGGCGGTGGGCATCCCGATGGGGGTGTATGCGGCGCTCAAGCGCGGCACCTTCATGAGCCAGGTGTTCATGACGGTGTCGCTGCTCGGTGTGTCGCTGCCCACCTTCCTCATCGGCATCCTGCTCATTCTGGTGTTCGCCGTGAACCTGGGCTGGTTCCCCAGTTTCGGCCGGGGCGACGTGGTCCAGCTGGGCTGGTGGTCCACCGGTCTGCTCACGTCCAAGGGCTGGTTGCACATCACCTTGCCGGCCATCACGCTGGCGATCTTCCAGCTCACGCTGATCATGCGGCTGGTGCGCGCCGAGATGCTGGAGGTGCTGCGCACCGACTACATCAAGTTCGCGCGCGCCCGCGGGCTCACGGACCGCGCCGTGCACTTCGGCCACGCGCTGAAAAACACGCTGGTGCCGGTGATGACCATCACCGGGCTCCAGCTTGGCGGCCTGATCGCGTTTGCCATCATCACCGAGACGGTGTTCCAGTGGCCGGGCATGGGGCTGCTGTTCATCCAGGCGGTCACGTTCGCCGACATTCCGGTGATGGCTGCTTACCTCTGTTTGATTGCGCTGATCTTTGTCGTGATCAACCTGATCGTCGATCTGCTGTACTTCGCCGTCGATCCGCGCCTGCGCGTGGAGAGGTCTGGCGGCCACTGAGCCTGAACCGATATGTTGACCTCCCGCATCAAAGCCCACGGCCGCGCGTTCGCGCACATCGCGGCGTTCCACCCCGAGCTCACCGCGCTGCGCCGCGACCTGCACGCGCACCCCGAGATCGGCTTTGAGGAGCACTACACCGCGCAGCGCGTGGTGGAGTCGCTCAAGGTGTGCGGTGTGGATGAGGTCCACACCGGCATCGGCAAGACCGGTGTGGTAGCGGTGATTCGTGGCCAGCGCCGCGAGAGCGGCCGCATGATCGGCCTGCGTGCCGACATGGACGCCTTGCCCATGACCGAGCACAACGACTTTGCCTGGAAGTCCACCCGGCCCGGCATGATGCACGGCTGCGGTCACGACGGGCACACCACCATGCTGGTGGGTGCAGCGCGCTACCTGGCCGAGACGCGCCAGTTCGACGGCACAGCGGTGCTGATCTTTCAGCCCGGTGAAGAGGGTTTTGCCGGCGCCAAGGCGATGATTGAAGACGGCTTGTTCGAGCGCTTCCCGGTGCAGTCGGTCTACGGCATGCACAACTGGCCTCAGATGAAACCGGGCACGGTGGGCGTGAACCCCGGGCCCATGATGGCCTCGGCCGATCGCATCACCATCGAGATCACCGGCAAGGGCGGCCACGGTGCGCACCCCTACCAGACGGTGGACCCGGTGCTGGTGTCGGCGCACATCATCACAGCCGTGCAGAGCATCGTCTCGCGCAACGTGCGCGCCATCGACAGCGCGGTCATCAGCATCTGCGCCATGCAGGCCGGTGACCTGGGCGCCTACAGCGTGATGCCGGGCAAGGCCACGCTGGTGGGCACGGTGCGCACGTTCAACGCCGAGGTGCAGAACATGATCGAGCAGCGCCTGCAGGAGGTGTGCTCGGGCGTGGCGCTCGGCCTGGGCGCTGCGGCCCACGTGAAGTACGAGCGCGTTTACCCGGCCACCATCAACAGCGCCGCTGAAGCCCGCTTTGCGGGTGATGTGGCGCAACGGCTGCTGGGCCACGACCACGTGGATCGCAACATGGACCCAAGCATGGGTGCCGAGGACTTTTCGTTCATGCTGCAGGTCAAACCCGGTGCGTATTTGCGCCTGGGCCAGGGACTGGAAAGCGGCATGGGTGGCTGCTACCTGCACAACAGCCGGTACGACTTCAACGACGAGGTGCTGCCTTTGGGCGCAGCCCTGCACGCCGGGCTGATCGAGCAGGGCATGCCGCTGCACGAGAGCCCTGCCTCCCACATTTCCAACCCAGCAAGGAGCGATGCATGAAGTTCAAGACAACGCGGGCGGCCAGTCTGTTGGTGGGCACCGTTCTGGCCCTGTGCGCAGCGCAGGCCCAGACCATCCGCATCGGCAACCAGGGTGACGCGCTCTCGATGGACCCGCATTCGCTCAACGAGTCTTTGCAGCTCAGCGTCACCAGCAACGTGTATGAGCCCCTGGTGGCGCGCGACCGCAACCTCGGGCTGGTGCCGGGCCTGGCCACCAGCTGGAAGCAGACCTCGCCCAACGGGTGGCGTTTCGAGTTGCGCAAGGGCGTGAAATTCCACGACGGTGCACCGTTCACGGCCGATGACGTGCTGTTCAGTTTTGCGCGTGCCGCCGGTGAGGGCTCCGACATGCGCAGCTACACCAACGACATCAAGGAGGTACGCAAGGCGGGCGACTTCGCGGTCGACATCGAGACCAAGTCACCGTTTCCCATCCTGCCGGACGTGATCTCCCTGCTCTTCATGATGAACAAGAAGTGGGCAGAGGAGAACCAGGCCACCCGGCCTGTGGACCGTCGCAAGGGCATCGAGAACGCAGCCTCGTTCCGCGCCAACGGCACCGGCCCGTTTCGCCTGCGCGAGCGCCAGCCCAACATCAAGACCACCTTTGTGCGCAACGGCAACTACTGGGGAAAGATCGAAGGCAACGTGATCAACGTGGAGTACACGCCGATCAGCAACGACTCCACCCGCGTGGCCGCGTTGCTCTCGGGCCAGGTCGATGTGATCGAGCCGGTGCCGCTGCAGGACGTTGCGCGCATCAACGCTGGCGGCAAGAGCAAGGTCATGCAAGGCCCCGAGCTGCGCACCATCTTCCTGGGCATGGACCAGAAACGCGACGAACTGCTGTTCTCCAACGTCAAGGGCAAGAACCCGTTCAAGGACAAGCGCGTGCGCCAGGCCTTCTACCAGGCGATCGACATCAACGGCATCCAGCGCACCGTGATGCGTGGTGCGTCCCGGCCCACGGGGCTGCTGGTGGGCCCCGGCATCAACGGCTTTGACGAGTCGATGAACACGCGGCTGCCGCACGACCCCGAGGCGGCAAAAAAACTGCTGGCCGAGGCGGGCTACCCCAATGGTTTCGAGGTGGCCATGAACTGCCCGAACGACCGCTACGTGAACGACGGCGCGATCTGCCAGGCGGTGGCGGCGAACCTCGCGCGCGTGGGCGTGAAGATCCAGTTGCAGACCGAGACCAAGGGCACCTACTTTCCCAAGATCCTCAAGCGCGACACCAGCTTCTATTTGCTGGGCTGGACGCCGGGCACCTACGATTCGCACAACGCGCTCAACGCCCTGGTCCGCTGCGTGGACGACAAAGGCAGTGGCCAGTTCAACCTGGGCGCGTACTGCAACCCCAGGCTGGACGAACTGAGCGCGCAGATCCAGTCCGAGACCGACAAAGTCAAACGCGACGCCTTGATCAAGCAGGCCTTCAAGCTGCACGCCGACGACATCGGGCACCTGCCGCTGCATCAGCAGGCGCTGGCCTGGGGTGTCGCGAACAACGTGACGCTGGCGCAGATCGCCGACAACTTCATGCCGTTTCGCTACATGTCCTTGAAATAGAAGCCCCCCCTGCGCCGCCTGCGGCGGCTTCCCCCCGGTGGGGGGCGCTCGCTTGGGCCGGCGGAGCCGGACCCTTGCGAGCCCTGGGCTGGCGCCTTCTCACTCGCTGCACTTTTCGGATTCCACATTGATCTCTCTTTTGCACCGCTGGTTCGACAGCGATGTCGGTCACAGTTTTCGCACCTCGCCCACCGCCATCGTGGCGGCGGTGATCGCGTTCGTCTGTGTGTTTTGTGCGGTGTTTGCGCCGTGGGTGGCGCCGCACAACCCGTTTGATCTCGCCACGCTCGAACTCTCCAACGCCCGCCTGCCGCCGGCCTGGAGTCCCGAGGGTTCGCGCAATTTCTTGTTGGGCACCGACGACCAGGGCCGCGACATCCTCTCGGCGCTGATGTTTGGTGCGCGCATCTCGCTGGCGGTGGGGTTCGCCTCGGTGGTGCTGTCGGTGGTGATCGGCGTGTCCCTGGGTCTGGCCGCAGGTTTTCTGGGTGGCTGGGTCGACAGCGTGCTCATGCGCCTGTGCGACGTGATGTTGTCGTTTCCCGCCATCCTGGTGGCGCTGCTGATCGCCGGTGTGGGCCGCGCGCTGTTTCCCAACGCGCACGATGCGCTGGCCTTTGGCGTGCTCATCATCTCGATCACGCTCACCGGCTGGGTGCAGTACGCGCGCACCGTGCGCGGCTCCACGATGGTGGAGCGCAGCAAGGAATACGTGCAGGCCGCGCGCGTGACCGGTGTGGCGCCGCTGCGCATCATGCGCAGCCACGTCTTGCCCAACGTCATGGGCCCGGTGCTGGTGCTGGCCACCATCCAGGTGGCCACGGCCATCATCACCGAGGCCACGCTGTCGTTCCTCGGCGTGGGCGCACCGCCCACTTCGCCCTCGCTGGGCACGCTGATCCGTGTGGGCAACGACTATTTGTTCTCCGGCGAGTGGTGGATCACGGTCTTCCCCGGCGCCATGCTGGTGCTGATCGCACTCAGCGTGAACCTGCTCGGCGACTGGTTGCGCGATGCATTGAACCCAAGACTGCGATGACCCCCACGCTCCGCACTTCGTGTCGTCGCTGCCCCCCGTGGGGGCTGATCCGCCTTGGGGCGGCCCTGCGGCGGATCGCTTCTTTCTCCGAGACCGCATGAGCCTGCTTCAAGTCAAGAACCTGGTCGTCGAATTCCCTGGCCGCCGCGGCACGCTGCGCGCACTGGACGACATTTCCTTCGACATCGCGCCCGGTGAAATCCTCGGTGTGGTGGGCGAGTCCGGTGCGGGCAAATCGCTCACCGGTGCTTCCATCATTGGTCTGCTGGAGCCACCGGGTCGTGTGGCCTCGGGCGAGATCCTGCTGCGCGGCCAGCGCATCGACAACCTGCCGGCCGACGCCATGCGCAAGATTCGCGGGCGCCAGATCGGCGCGATCTTTCAAGACCCGCTGACCTCGCTCAACCCGCTGTACTCGGTGGGCCGCCAGCTCATCGAGACCATCACCACCCACCTGCCGGTCACACAGACCGAGGCGCGCAAACGCGCCATCGAACTGCTGAAAGACACCGGCATCCCGGCGGCCGAGCAGCGCATTGATCACTTCCCGCACCAGTTCAGTGGCGGCATGCGCCAGCGGGTGGTGATCGCGCTGGCCCTCGCTGCCGAGCCGCAGCTCATCGTGGCCGACGAGCCCACCACCGCGCTGGACGTGTCGATCCAGGCGCAGATCATCACGCTGCTCAAAACCATCTGCCAGCAGCGCGGTGCGGCGGTGATGCTGATCACGCACGACATGGGCGTGATCGCAGAAACCTGCGACAGGGTTGCCGTGATGTACGCGGGGCGCATTGCCGAGATCGGACCGGTGCACGACGTCATCAACCACCCGGCCCACCCCTACACCGCGGGTCTGATGGCCTGCATTCCCGACATGAGCGTGGACCGCGAGCGCCTGCACCAGATCGACGGTGCGATGCCGCGCCTCAACGCGATTCCAGCGGGCTGCGCCTACAACCCGCGCTGCGAAAAAGCGTTTGACCGCTGCCACGTGGACCGCCCCGATCTGCTGACGGCGAGCGCGACACGGGTCGCCTGCTGGCTGCACACCAACGCGGAGGCCGTGGCATGAGTGCCGACATGTTCGAGCGGGCGGTGCAAGCCGAGGCGGCCAGGTTGCAGACCGCCCAGACCCGCGCCGCCGTGTCCGCCGCCACCCTGGACGCTGCCAGCGCCGCACCACTGGTGCGCGCCACCGACCTGGCCAAGACCTTCGACGTTTCCGCGCCCTGGCTCAACCGCGTGATCGAGCGCCAGCCGCGCCAGTTGCTGCGCGCGGTCGATGGCGTGTCTTTTGACATACCGCGCGGCCAGACGCTGGCGCTGGTGGGCGAATCGGGCTGCGGCAAGAGCACCGTGGCGCGTTTGCTGGTGGGTTTGCACGAGCCCACGCGCGGCGGTTTCGAGTTCGACGGGCAAGACGCGCACGCCGCGTTCAAGGCACCCGAGGGCCGCCAACTGCGCCGGCGCATCCAGATGATTTTTCAGGACCCCTACGCCAGCCTGAATCCGCGCTGGCGCGTGGAAGACATCGTGGCCGAACCGTTGCGCGAACACGGTATCGTGACCGAAGCAGCCGAGCTGCGCGATCGGGTCGACGGGTTGTTGCAGTCGGTCGGCCTCTCACCGCTGGACCGTGTGAAGTACCCGCACCAGTTCAGCGGCGGACAGCGCCAACGCATCTCGATTGCGCGTGCCCTGGCCACACAGCCGGAGTTTCTGGTGTGCGACGAGCCCACCAGCGCGCTGGACGTGAGCGTGCAGGCGCAGGTGCTCAACATCATGAAGGACCTGCAGCGCGAACGCGGCCTGACCTACCTGTTCATCAGCCACAACCTGGCCGTGGTGCGCCACGTGAGCGACCAGGTGGGTGTGATGTACCTGGGCCGGCTGGTCGAGCTTGCGCCCAAGCACACCCTGTTTGACATCCCGCGCCATCCGTACACGCGCATGCTGCTGGACGCGATTCCGAAGATGCACGACACGGGCCGCGCGCGCACGCCGGTTTCAGGCGAAGTACCCAATCCACTGAACCCGCCCACTGGCTGCGCCTTCAACCCGCGCTGCCCGCACGCCAACGATCGCTGCAGGAGCGAGCCGCCCAACCTGCTGACCCTGGGCGGAATCCGCATCGCCTGCCACGCGGTGGAAGAAGGCCGGATCTGACGAAGACGCTTTCGCTCAGGCGTAGCGCTTGCTTTTCAGGTTGTTCTTCATTTCCTTGAGCAGCGGTTGCAGCTTGGTGCCGCCGATGCGCAGTGCGAGGCAAGTCGCGACGATGTCGATCACCATCAGGTGCATCAGGCGCGAGGTCATGGGGCTGTAGCGGTCGTAGCCTTCGGGGTGGTCGGCCGAGAGGTGGATGTGGCCGGCCTGCGCCAGCGGTGTGCCGCTGGTGGTGATGGTGATCACGGTGGCGCCGTGCTTGCGCGCAATGTCGGCCGCGTCCATCAGGTCGCGGGTGCGGCCCGAGTTGGAGACGATCACCACGCAGTCGCCGGGGCCGAGCAACGAGGCGCTCATCACCTGCATGTGGCCGTCGCTGTAGGCGATGGCGTTGATGCCCAAGCGAAAGAACTTGTGCTGCGCATCTTGCGCCACGATGCCGGAGTTGCCCGCGCCATAAAACTCGATGCGGCCCTTGTGTTTGTAGGTCGCCACCAGCGCATCCACCACCTTCTCGATCGCGTGGCTCGAGGCGTCGTTGCGGTACTTCAGGAACGCTGCCACCGTGTTGTCGATCACCTTGACCAGCACGTCGCTGGTCTTGTCGTCCACGTCCACGCTGCGGTGGATGAAGGGCACACCCTCGCTCACCGTGCCGGCCAGCTTGAGCTTGAAATCGGAGAGGCCGTCGTAACCCATGCTGCGGCAAAAGCGCACCACGGTGGGCTTGCTCACGTGGGCGCGGTCGGCGAGCTCGGTCACGGGCAGGCTGGCGAAGGTGCGCGGGTCCAGCAGCACGAGCTTGGCCACGCGCTGCTCGGCGGGGGCCAGCGAGGGCAGGGAGGCTTTGATCCGGTCGAGCATGGGGAGCACCTGGTTACAGCGGGAGGTGAAATTTTATTACCTGACCTGTTCGATAATGCGCTTCATGAACCAGCTCGATGCTCTCAAACAATTCACCACCGTGGTGGCCGACACCGGCGACTTCAAACAGATCGCCGCGTTTGCCCCGCAGGACGCCACGACCAACCCCTCGCTGATCCTCAAGGCGGTGCAAAAGCCGGAGTACGCACACCTGCTGAAAGACGCGGTGGCGCAGCACGGGGCGCAGGGGCTGGACGAGGTGACAAACCGTTTGCTGGTGCGTTTCGGCTGCGAGATCCTGGAGCTCATTCCCGGCCGCGTGTCCACCGAGGTCGATGCACGCCTGAGTTTCGACACCGAGGCCACGGTGACCCGTGCGCGTCGCATCATCGACCTGTACCAGGGCGAGGGCGTGCACGTGGACCGCGTGCTGATCAAAGTGGCCTCCACCTGGGAAGGTATCCAGGCCGCGGCCCGGCTGGAGCGCGACGGCATCCACACCAACCTGACCTTGTTGTTTTCGTTTGCCCAGGCCGTGGCGTGCGGACAGGCCAAGGTGCAGCTCATCTCGCCCTTTGTGGGCCGTATCTACGACTGGTACAAAAAATCCGCCGGTGCGGGCTGGGATGAGGCCGCGATGGCCGGCCCCAACGACCCGGGCGTGCGTTCGGTGCGCGCCATCTACGAGTTCTACAAAAAGCACGGCATCGCCACCGAGGTGATGGGCGCGAGCTTTCGCAACGTGGGCCAGATCACGGCGCTGGCGGGTTGCGATTTGTTGACCATCAGCCCTGAGCTGCTTGCCCAGCTGGCTGCGAGCGAGGCGCCTCT
>NZ_JBLYYB010000165.1:0-52908 GCF_048549895.1 Hydrogenophaga sp. | reverse complement strand
CCAGCGTGTAGTCCCTCTGCGTGCGCTTGATGCCTGATTCCATTTGACTTGCCTTTTCTTTCACGAAAAAGTGTCAACCTCTGGCAGGACGGGTCACCAGAAAAACAAAAGCCGCCCGGAAGACCGGGCGGCTTTTTGTCAAGGTGTTGGTGGAGCTGGGGGGATTTGAACCCCCGTCCGCAAGCCTTCTTCGAGCAGTTCTACATGTGTAGCCGTCTGATTTGGGTCTCGCCGCCCGAGTCGCGCAGTGGCACGCTAAACGGGAAGCCAGCATCCTTGAGTCTCGCCCTGCGCCAAGGTGCCCGACGCAAAGCCAGCCGATGAAATTATCCTTGCAGCCGGGAGGTCTTGCGACCCCCTTGCCCAGCCCATCGGCCTGCTGTTGCAAGGCTCACCGCTGATTAAGCGGCGAGTGCGAAACGTTCGTCGTTTGCAGTTGGTTTTTTTCTGTTGCTTTACGAGGTGACAGAACCTCGACATGCCCTGCTGCGCGTCCGAACCCACGTCGAAACCAGTACAGCCCCAAGCTAACTATTTTAAGACGGTTCGAGCAATTGCAAGACCTGCAGGGGCGAAGAAACTTCGGCGTCAGCGCCCCAGCTCGCCACATCGGCTCCCGCACCCAGGTAACCGTAGCTGGCGGCCACCGTGCCCATGCCGGCGGATCGGCCCGCGCGGATGTCCCGCTCGTCATCGCCCACGTAGATGCACTGCGCCGGTGGCAACGACATCCGGCGTGCGGCCTCCAGCAAGGGTTCGGGGTGTGGCTTCGCATGCGGCGTGGTGTCACCGCTGATGACCGTGGACGCCGAATCGAACAAGCCCATGGAGCGGGTGATGGGTGTGGTGAAGCGCTGCGCCTTGTTGGTCACCACGCCCCAGCGCAAACCCCGCTGCAGCAAAGCCACCACCAACCGATCAACACCTTCAAACGGCCGCGTGCGCTGCGTCAAGCAGTTTTCGTAGTGAACGAAGAACTCTTCCTTGTAGTGCTCGTAGTCCCCGTGCTGGGCGTCCATGCCGAAAGCCACCTGCAACATGCCGCGCGCGCCGGACCCCACATGGGGCCGATACTCCGCCAGCGGTTTGGACGCCAGCCCGCGCCGCAGCCGCATGCCATCCGCTGCAGCGCCCAGATCGGGCGCGCTGTCGATCAGCGTGCCGTCCAGATCGAACAACACGGCACGCACACCTCGAAAAGCAGAGAGCGTCATGCCTTGCGGGTGGCAAACAGGTAGTTCACGCTGGTGTCACCACTCAACCAATAACGGCGCGTGAGCGGGTTGTACTCCATGCCGCGTGTGTCTGTCAGCTCCAGGCCGGCTTCACGGCCGTAGCGGGCCAGTTCACTGGGCTTGATGAACTTCGCGTATTCGTGGGTGCCTTTGGGCAGCAACTGCAACACGTACTCGGCACCGAGGATGGCGAACAGGAATGCCTTCGGGTTGCGATTGAGCGTTGAAAAGAACACCCAGCCGCCGGGTTTGACCAGCGCCGCGCAAGACCGCACGACCGAGGACGGGTCAGGCACGTGCTCCAGCATCTCCATGCAGGTGACCACGTCAAACGCCTCAGGCTCCTGCTGGGCCATGGCCTCCGCACTGATTTCCTGGTAGTCGACATTGGTGGTTCCGGCTTCCAGCGCGTGCAACTGCGCCACCCGAAGCGCCTTGGCGGACAAATCAATACCGGTCACAAGCGCGCCTTTGCGCGCCATGGCGTCGGAGAGAATGCCGCCGCCACAACCAATGTCCAGCACACGTTTGCCTTTGAGCTGAGCCAAGGCGTCGATCCAGGTCAAACGCAATGGGTTGATCTGGTGCAATGGCCGGAATTCGCTTTCGGGATCCCACCAACGATGCGCCAGATCTGAAAACTTGGCCAACTCCGCTGGATCGGCATTGATGTTTTGATTCATATCGCAATTATCGTCAGCCCATGAAAAAACCGCGCCGAGGCGCGGTTTTTTCATGGGAAACCAGAGGTTTACTTGTTGGCGCGGGTGCCAACGACTTCGACTTCAACGCGACGGTTCTTGGCGCGACCTTCGCGGGTGGCGTTGTCGGCCACTGGCTGGGTCAGGCCCTTGCCTTCGGTGTAGATGCGGTTGCTTTCGATGCCCTTGCTCACCAAGTAGGCCTTGACCGCTTCAGCACGGCGGTTCGACAGCGCCTGGTTGTAACCAGCGGCGCCAGTGGAATCGGTGTGGCCCACTGCGATCACGACTTCCAGATTGATACCGGACACTTTGCTGGCGAGGTCGTCCAGCTTGGCCTTGCCTTCGGGCTTGAGCACGGCTTTGTCGAAATCAAAGAACGCGTCAGCGGCGTAGGTGACTTTGGAAGCAGCAGGAGCTGGAGCGGCAGCGGGTGCTGGAGCAGGCTTGGCGGCAGCTGGCGCAGGTGCTGCGGCAGGTGCGGGTGCTGGAGCAGCCACGGGCACGATTGCGCCATCGCAGCCGACAGCCGCCGTAGCGGGCGTCCAGCTGGCATCACGCCAGCACAGTTCGTTGGTGCCGTTTTTCCAAACCAGTTCGCTGGTGCCATTGCGCCAGTTGTCGATGGTTTGAGCGCCAGCAGCCGTTGCCATGGCGGCGGTTGCGATCAGCATTGCCACTTTGTTGAGTTTTTTCATGGTTTTCCTCTTGGTAAGCCGCAGACGGACTGCGTACAAAAAAAGACGCTTGAAGTGACCACCACTCAAAACGTTGGATTTCATTGTGCCACAAGCGCTATGGGGCCAACCACCAGCTACTGGCACCCCGGTGGCTGCGGTCTGACCGTGCGCGCATTCGTTGTCGTACTACAACAAACTGCGGGCACGGGCCGCGATCAGAGTGCCCCGTAAAATGGTGAGTTGCCTTTTGGCTCAATCGACGTACACCAGCTCCGCTCATGACACAGTTCGCCAAAGAGACCTTGCCCATCAGTCTTGAAGAGGAAATGCGCCGCAGCTACCTCGACTACGCGATGAGCGTGATCGTCGGACGGGCACTTCCCGACGCGCGCGACGGCCTCAAACCCGTGCACAGGCGAGTTCTGTTTGCCATGCATGAACTCAACAACGACTGGAACCGGCCTTACAAAAAATCGGCCCGTATCGTTGGTGACGTGATCGGTAAATACCACCCGCACGGCGACAGCGCGGTGTACGACACGATCGTTCGAATGGCGCAGGATTTTTCGCTTCGTCACATGCTGGTGGATGGCCAGGGCAACTTCGGCTCGGTGGACGGCGACAACGCCGCCGCCATGCGGTACACCGAAATCCGCTTGTCCAAGATCTCGCACGAGATGCTGGCCGACATCGACAAGGAAACCGTCAACTTCGGCCCCAACTACGACGGTTCCGAAAAGGAGCCGCTGGTACTGCCTTCGCGCCTGCCCAACCTGCTGGTCAATGGCTCTTCGGGCATTGCGGTCGGCATGGCCACCAACATCCCGCCGCACAACCTCAACGAGGTGGTGGATGCGTGCCTGCACCTTCTGAAGAACCCGGAAGCTTCCATTGACGAATTGATGGAAATCATCCCGGCGCCCGACTTCCCCACGGCCGGCATCATTTACGGCATCAATGGCGTGAAGGATGGTTATCGCACCGGTCGCGGCCGCGTGGTGATGCGCGCAAAGTGCCACTTCGAGGACATCGACCGCGGTCAACGCCAGTCCATCATCGTGGACGAGTTGCCCTATCAGGTGAACAAGAAGACGCTGCAGGAGCGCATTGCGGAACTGGTGCACGAGAAGAAGATCGAGGGCATCAGCCACATCCAGGACGAGTCGGACAAGTCGGGCATGCGTCTGGTGATCGAGCTCAAGCGCGGCGAAGTGCCCGAAGTGGTGCTGAACAACCTGTACAAGCAGACGCAGCTGCAGGACACCTTCGGCATCAACATGGTGGCGCTGGTCGACGGCCAGCCCCGTCTGTGCAACCTGAAAGACCTGATCCAGGTGTTCCTGGAGCACCGCCGCGAGGTGGTGACCCGCCGCACGGTGTTCAACCTGCGCAAGGCGCGTGAACGCGGTCATGTGCTCGAAGGTCTGGCTGTAGCGCTGGCCAACATTGACGACTTCATTCGCATCATCCGCGAGTCGCCCACCCCGCCAGTGGCCAAGGCCGAGCTGATGGCGCGTCCCTGGGACAGCCAGCTGGTGCGGGAGATGCTCACCCGCACGCGCGCCGACGGTGGCGTGATCAACGCCGATGACTATCGCCCCGACGGTCTTGAAAAAGCTTTCGGCATGGGCGGCGATGGTCTGTACCGACTGTCCGAAACGCAGGCCCAGGAAATCCTGCAAATGCGCTTGCAGCGCCTGACTGGCCTGGAGCAGGACAAGATCGTGGCGGAGTACAAGGAAGTCATGGGCGAGATCGACGATCTGCTCGACATCCTCTCCAAACCCGAGCGTGTGTCGACCATCATCGGCGACGAACTCAACATCGTGAAGCAGGAGTTTGGCCAGACCAAGCTGGGCGCGCGCCGCAGCGAGATCGAGCACAACGCACAAGACCTGGCCACCGAAGACCTGATCACGCCCACCGACATGGTGGTCACGCTCAGCCACAGCGGCTACATCAAGAGCCAGCCACTGTCCGAGTACCGGGCGCAAAAGCGCGGCGGGCGCGGCAAGCAGGCCACCGCCACCAAGGAAGACGACTGGATCGACCAGCTCTTCATTGCCAACACGCACGACTACATCCTGTGTTTCTCCAACCGCGGTCGGCTCTACTGGCTCAAGGTATGGGAAGTGCCGGCCGGCTCGCGCGGCTCACGCGGCCGCCCCATCGTCAACATGTTCCCGCTGCAGGAAGGCGAGAAGATCAACGTGGTGTTACCGCTCACGGGTGAGATGCGCTCATTCCCATCAGACCGCTACGTGTTCATGGCAACGAGCATGGGCACGGTCAAGAAAACCGCGCTGGACGAGTTCAGCAACCCGCGCAAGGCCGGCATCATTGCGGTGGACCTGGACGAAGGTGACTTCCTGATCGGTGCTGCGCTGACCGATGGCCAGCACGACGTGATGCTGTTCAGCGACGGCGGCAAGGCCGTGCGTTTTGATGAAAACGACGTGCGCCCGATGGGCCGCAATGCGCGTGGCGTGCGCGGCATGATGATCGAAGAAACGCAAAGCGTGATTGCCATGCTGGTGGCAGAAGACGAACACCAGAGCGTGCTGACCGCAACCATCAACGGCTACGGCAAACGCACTCCCATCTCCGAGTACACCCGCCATGGACGCGGCACCAAAGGCATGATCGCGATCCAGCAAAGCGAGCGCAACGGCAAGGTGGTGGCAGCCACGCTGGTGCACACCGACGACGAGATCATGCTGATCACCGACAAGGGGGTGCTGGTGCGCACCCGCGTCTCGGAGATCCGCGAAATGGGCCGAGCCACGCAAGGTGTCACGCTGATCGCGCTGGACGAAGGCGCCGAGCTCTCGGGTCTGCAACGCATTGTGGAAAACGACGCCAACGTGCCCGAGCTGGACGAGCCGAACGAGGCCGACGACCCGGGCCTTGAGGCGTGATGGCGCGGCCCTACAACTTCTCCGCTGGTCCGGCCGCCATGCCGGCCGACGTGCTGCAACAAGCCGCTGACGAGATGCTCGACTGGCACGGCAGCGGCATGAGCGTGATGGAGATGAGCCACCGCGGCAAGGAGTTCGGCGAGATCATGGAGGCGGCGCTGGCTGACCTGCGCGAACTGCTCGCCATTCCAGCGAACTTTCACATCCTGTTCATGCAGGGCGGTGGGTTGGCCGAAAACGCCATCGTTCCGCTGAACCTCTCGCGCGGTGGCCAGGTCGACTTTGTCGTCACGGGCAGTTGGAGCCAGAAGTCCATCAAGGAAGCCGCCCGATATGCGCAGCCTGCCTTGGCCGCGAGCAACGCGGATTCGAACCACACCACCCTGCCCTCGCCGGGCTCGTGGCGGCTCGGGGCCGATGCGCAGTACGTGCACATCTGCAGCAACGAGACGATCCACGGCATCGAGTTTCACGAGCTGCCCGACCTGAAGGCCCTGGGCAGCAACGCGCCCCTGGTGATCGACTTCTCGTCCCACGTGGCCTCGCGCACGGTGGACTGGTCGCGTGTGGGTCTGGCCTTCGGCGGTGCGCAAAAAAACCTGGGCCCGGCCGGCCTGACCCTGGTGGTTGTGCGCGAAGACCTGCTCGGTCATGCCCTGCCTACCTGCCCCAGCGCCTTCGACTACAAGACGGTGGCGGCCAACGGCTCGATGTACAACACCCCGCCCACGTACAGCATCTACATGGCGGGACTCACGTTCCAGTGGCTCAAACGCCAGACCGAGGGTGGCCTGAGCGGTGTGGCCGCGATGGAGCAGCGCAACATCGCCAAAGCGACACTGCTGTACGACTTCATCGACGGCTCTGCGCTCTACCTCAACAAGGTGGCCCATGACTGCCGCTCGCGCATGAACGTTCCGTTCTTCTTGCGCGACGAAGCCCTGAACGACGCGTTCCTGGCGGGCGCCAAGGCCGCGGGTCTGCTGCAACTCAAAGGGCACAAGTCGGTGGGCGGCATGCGCGCCAGCATCTACAACGCCATGCCACTTGAAGGCGTACAGGCGCTGGTGCAGTTCATGCGCGACTTTGAAAAAACACGGGCCTGAACGCAGGCCCCAAAACCCGAAGACATGACCCAACCCACCCAGTCCGACGCCCTCGCGGCCTTGCGCGTGCAGATTGATGCGCTTGATCAGCAACTGCTCTCGCTGCTCAACCAGCGCGCCCGCGTGGCCGAAGAAGTCGGCGTCATCAAACGCCACGAAGGTTCCCCGTTTTTCAGACCCGACCGCGTGGCGCAGGTCATTGAAAAAATTCAGGCCGCCAACCAGGGCCCGCTGCTGAACCAGCACGTGGCCTCGATCTGGCGCGAGATCATGTCGGCCTGCCTCGCACTCGAAGCCCCGCAACGCGTGGCCGTCTTGGGCCCGCAAGGCACCTTCTGCGAACAGGCGGCCATCGAGTTCTTCGGCAGCGCGGCCAACCTGATCTACTGCGCCGACTTCGACGAGGTCTTCCACGCCACCGCCGCCGGCACCGCGCAGTTTGGTGTGGTCGGCATGGAGAACTCCACCGAAGGTGTGGTGGCGCGCTCGCTCGATCTGTTCCTGCGTTCGCCCGTGCACGTGGTCGGCGAGGTGAGTCTGCTGGTGCGCCACAACCTGCTGCGACAGCTCAACACACTGGACGGCATTGAAGTGGTCATGGCGCATCCCCAAGCGCTCGCACAGTGCCAGAACTGGCTCTCGCAGCACTTGCCCAAGGCAGAAAAACGCGCGGTGTCCAGCAATGCAGAAGGCGCTCGCCTGGCGGCCACCAACCCGGCGTGGGCCGGCATTGCCAGCGAACGTGCTGCGGCCCAGTTCGGCCTGCACATCGTCTCGCATGCCGTTCAAGACGAGGCTTACAACCGCACACGCTTTGCCGTGATCGCCCTGCCCCAGACGCTGGCCATGCCGCCCGCCTCCGGACGCGACTGCACGAGTCTGGTGGTTTCTGTGCCGAACCGGCCTGGCGCGGTGCACGACCTGCTCGTGCCGCTGAAGAACAACGGCGTGTCGATGACACGTTTCGAGTCGCGGCCCGCGAAGTCTGGCCAGTGGGAGTACTACTTCTACATCGACATCGCCGGCCATCCATCGCAGCCCCATGTGGCTGCCGCACTGCAAGAGCTTCAGGGTCTGTGCGCTTTTTACAAGGTGCTGGGCGCATACCCGGTGAACGAATGATGTTTGAACAATTGGGATTGATCGGCTGCGGCATGATGGGCGGCTCGTTTGCGCTGGCCCTCAAGCGCGCCGGTCTGGTCAAGCGCGTGGTGGGTTACAGCAAGTCGCCGTCCACCACCGAGCGGGCACGCCAGTTGGGTGTGATCGACGTCGAGGCACCTTCTGCGCTGCTCGCTGTCTCGGGCGCCGATCTGGTGCTGCTCGCCGTGCCCGTGTCGGCCACAGAAGCCACCTTCAAGGCCATTCGTCATCTGGTGCGCGGCGATGTGCTGATCATGGATGTGGGCTCGACCAAGCGCGAGGTGATCGACGCCGCGCGCCGCGTGCTCAAGGACCATGTGGGCGTGTTCGTGCCGGCGCATCCCATCGCCGGCAAGGAGCTTGCAGGCGTGGAGCACGCAGATCCCGATCTGTACAACGGCCGCCAGGTCATCCTCACGCCGATTGAGCGCACGCTCACGACACAGCTGGACAAGGCACACAAGGTCTGGATCGCGCTGGGTTGTCACGTCAAGCAGATGTCCCCGGAAGCGCACGACGCCGCCTATGCCGCAGTGAGCCACCTGCCCCACCTGGTGGCGTTTGCCTTGATGAACGGCATCAAAAGCCAGCAGCAGGCCGAGGATTTCCTGTCACTGGCTGGACCGGGCTTTCGCGACTTCACCCGCATTGCGGCCAGCGACCCGGTGGTCTGGCGCGACATCCTCATGTCCAACCGCGAAGAACTGCTGGCGCAATCACGCCTGTTCCAGCGGGCCCTGAACGCGTTGGAGACGGCCATCAATGCCGACAACCCGGACGCGTTGGAAGCCCTGATCGATCAAGCCAGCAACGCCCGCGCCCATTGGCGCATGACCGCCATCAAGCCTCAGAGCTGAGCGCGACGCTGACCGCGGCGTTCTCGCGCCACCGCACACATGTATTCCACCCCGTTCCTTGACATCCCCCCGCTGGCCAGTGCAGGCGGCACCGTGCGCCTGCCGGGCTCCAAAAGCATTTCCAACCGGGTGCTGTTGCTCGCAGCCCTGAGTGAGGGCCACACCGACGTGGCCGATCTGCTGGACTCCGACGACACGCAGGTGATGTTGAACGCCTTGCGCCAGCTCGGCTGCCTAATCGAACCACAGCCCGATGGCACATTGCGTGTGCACGGCCTGGGCGGACAACTCCCCGTGAGGCAAACGCAGCTGTTTCTGGGCAACGCCGGCACGGCCATGCGCCCACTCACTGCGGCCCTGGCACTGCTGGCGTCCACCCACGGCGCCGAGTTCGAACTCAGTGGCGTGCCGCGCATGCACGAACGGCCCATCGGCGATCTGGTGGACGCCTTGCGCCAGCTCGGTTGCGCGGTGGCCTGCCTCGGTCAGGAAGGCTACCCGCCGCTCAAGCTCGGCACGGGCGTACCCCTGACCTTGCAACTGGAGCGGCCAATCTGCGTACGGGGCGACGTGTCCAGCCAGTTCCTCACCGCGCTGCTGCTGGCGCTGCCGCTGGTGACGCAACAACAAGCCATCGTCATTGAGGTGGTCGGTGAACTGATCTCGCGCCCCTACATCGAGATCACGCTGAACCTGCTGTCGCGCTTCGGTGTTGATGTGCAACGTGATGGCTGGCAACGCTTCACCATTCCAGCCGGCAGCCGCTACCGTTCGCCCGGGCGCATACCGGTCGAGGGGGACGCCTCGTCGGCCAGCTACTTCATCGCGCTTGGAGCCATCGCACCGAGTACCCAGGGCATCACCATCGAAGGCGTTGGCCTGGCCTCCATCCAGGGCGACATCCGCTTCATTGAAGCCGCCCGGCTCATGGGCGCGGAAATCACAGGCGAAGCCAATCGGCTGCACATCCGGCGCGGCGCCTGGCCACTCAGGGCCATCGAACTCGACTGCAACCACATTCCGGACGCGGCCATGACCCTGGCCGTGATGGCGCTCTACGCCGACGGCACCACCACGTTGCGCAACATCGCCAGCTGGCGCGTGAAAGAAACCGACCGCATCGCGGCCATGACAAATGAATGCCGCAAGCTGGGCGCCACGGTGGAAGAAGGCGCGGACTTCATCCGCATCACGCCGCCCACCACATGGCTCCCCGCCAGCATCCACACCTACGACGACCACCGCATCGCCATGTGTTTCTCGCTCGCCGCGTTCAACCCGGCGAGCCTGCCGGTGCGCATTGAAGACCCGAAATGCGTGGGCAAGACCTTCCCCGACTATTTCGAGACCTTGTTCGACGTCTGCACCACACCCGCGCAGGCCATCCCCGTCATCTGCATCGACGGCCCCACGGCGTCGGGCAAGGGCACCCTGGCCTCCGAAGTGGCGCAGCGCCTGGGTTACCACCTGCTCGACTCGGGTGCGCTCTACCGGGCCACGGCGCTCGCGGCGCAAGACGCCGGTGTGTCGCTGGACGACGAGCCGGCGCTGGCCCGCCTGGCGGCCCAGTTGCCGCTGGCGTTCCGCGACCACAAGGTGTTTCTGGGTGGGCGCGACATCACCGACCCGCTGCGCCTGGAATCCACTGGCGGCATGGCGTCCAGGGTGTCGCAGCACCTGGCGGTGCGATCCGCGCTGCACGGCCTGCAACAGAGCTTCCGACGCCTGCCCGGCCTGGTGGCCGACGGGCGCGACATGGGCACGGTGATCTTCCCGGACGCGGCTTTGAAGGTCTTCCTGACGGCCACCGCCGAACAACGCGCCCAGCGGCGCCATAAGCAATTGATTTCAAAGGGAATTGCTGCTAACATCGACAGTCTTTTGGAAGACCTGAGAGTGCGTGATTTGCGGGACTCATCCCGCACACATGCCCCTCTCAAGCCAGCCGAAGATGCCTTGAAACTGGACAATTCCGAACTGGACATCGAAGCATCGGTGCAGGTGGTGATGAACTGGTGGCAAGGCAAAACGGCGTTCTCGGGAAACTGAGCGCGCTTGCACATTTGGCCCTGACGGCACAGCCGGGCGCTCCCAGCCCGCATGCTCGAAGGTTCTTTTCAACCAACCCCGCGGTGTTTCGCACCGCAATGTCAACGCCGCCCACACGTCGATCCCTGCGCAAACCGAGTCCCTTGGTTGAAGGCGCCGACGCTGAGTGGTTTTAGGAAATTCAATGTCTGAATCATTTGCCGCCCTGTTCGAAGAGTCCCTGAAACGCGCCGAAATGCGCTCGGGCGAAGTCATCACCGCTGAAGTTGTTCGCATCGAACACAGCCATGTGGTGGTCAACGCTGGTCTGAAGTCGGAAGCCTACGTGCCGTTGGCCGAATTCAAGAACGACCTGGGCGAACTCGAAGTGCAGGTGGGCGATTTCGTGTCGGTCGCCATCGATTCCGTGGAAAACGGTTTCGGCGACACCCTGCTGTCACGCGACAAGGCCAAGCGCCTGGCCTCGTGGATGTCTCTGGAGAAAGCACTCGAGTCGGGCGAATTCGTCACCGGCACGACCTCCAGCAAGGTCAAGGGCGGCCTCAAAGTCATGGTCAACGGCATCAGCGCCTTCCTGCCGGGCTCGCTGGTCGACAGCCGTCCGACCAAGGACCTCACGCCTTACGAAAACAAGACCCTGGAATTCAAGGTCATCAAGCTCGACCGCAAGCGCAACAACGTGGTGCTGAGCCGCCGCGCCGTGGTGGAAGCCTCCATGGGCGAAGAGCGCGCCAAGCTGATGGACACCCTCAAAGAAGGCGCCATCGTTCACGGCGTGGTCAAGAACATCACCGAATACGGTGCGTTCGTGGACCTCGGCGGCATCGACGGTCTGCTGCACATCACCGACATGGCATGGCGTCGTGTGCGTCACCCCAGCGAAGTGGTGCAGGCCGGCCAGGAAATCACCGCCAAGATCCTCAAGTTCGACACCGAGAAGCACCGCGTCTCGCTGGGTCTGAAGCAGATGGGCGACGACCCCTGGATGGGCGTTGCCCGCCGTTACCCACAAAGCACCCGCATGTTCGGCAAGATCACCAACATCGCCGACTACGGCGCATTCGTGGAACTCGAGCCAGGCATCGAAGGTCTGGTGCACGTGTCCGAAATGGACTGGACCAACAAAAACGTTGCGCCTTCCAAGCTGGTGTCGCTGGGCGACGAAGTCGAAGTCATGGTGCTGGACATCGACGAAGACAAACGTCGCATCTCGCTGGGCATGAAGCAATGCCGTGCCAACCCATGGCACGAGTTTGCTGAAGCCACCAAGCGCGGTGACCGCGTCAAGGGCCCGATCAAGTCGATCACCGACTTCGGCGTGTTCGTGGGTCTGGCTGCCGGCATCGACGGCCTGGTGCACCTGTCCGACCTGTCGTGGAACGAAACCGGCGAAGCCGCCGTGCGCAACTACAAGAAGGGCCAAGAAGTCGAAGCGATCGTGCTGGCCATCGACGTGGAACGCGAGCGCATCTCCCTGGGCATCAAGCAACTCGACGGCGACCCATTCACCACCTTCGTGTCGGTGAATGACAAGGGTTCCATCGTGACCGGCAAGGTCAAGACCGTGGACGCCAAGGGTGCCGAGATCGACCTGGGTGAAGACGTGTTGGGCTATTTGCGCGCCAGCGAAATCAGCCGTGACCGTGTGGAAGACGCACGCAACATGCTGAAAGAAGGCGACGAAGTCACCACCGTGGTGGTGAACATCGACCGCAAGACGCGCAACATCCAGTTGTCCATCAAGGCCAAGGACGCCGCTGACCAACAGGAAGCCATGGCAAGCCTGAGCCAGCAGTCCTCGCGCGAAAGCGCCGGCACCACCAGCCTGGGCGCCCTGCTGCGCGCCAAGCTGGACAACAACAACGGCTAAGCACGATTGCCGGCGCTTGGGTCAGCTGCCCGCCTCGCGGCGGGTTCCCTGACCGGGCGCCGGTTCTTGAATGCCCAAGTCCAAACCCGAACACATGACCCGCAGCGACCTCGTTGAAGCGTTGGCCAGCCGGTTCAGCCAGCTGACGCACCGCGACGCCGAGTTTGCCGTCAAGGCCATCCTCGACGCCATGGGCGATGCACTGGTCAAAGGCCACCGGATCGAGATCCGTGGTTTTGGCAGCTTTTCGGTCAATCGCCGATCACCGCGCGTGGGACGCAACCCCCGCTCCGGCGAGAGCGTGATGATCCCTGAGAAGCGCGTACCGCACTTCAAGCCGGGCAAGGCCCTGCGCGAGCAGGTGGACGCCAGGACCGCTGAAATTCTCGGGCGAGAGCCCAAGAACCCGACGTGATGCCTGCTGCTTCGACAGAGGTCTGATCGCTACAATCGCCCCACCACAAAAGGGGACGATTTGAAATACCTGATGTGGCTGCTCAACGCAGCCATTTTTTTTGTGTTGTTCGCCTTCGCGCTGAACAACCAGGACAGCGTGACGCTCAACCTGTTCTTCGGTGCCAGCTGGCAGGCGCCACTGGTGTTGGTCATGCTGGCCGCACTCGTGATGGGCGTTTTCCTCGGTGTTCTGGTCATGCTGCCGCTGTGGCTGCGAGCCAAACGCTCGCGCAGCCGGGCTGCCTCAGCCGCCGCTGCCAATACCGCCTTTGACGCAGACTCCACCCTATTCCCCGACCCTAGCGACCGCCGCCATGGACTTTGATTTCACCTGGCTGCTGTGGGGCTTGCCCCTGGCATTTGCAGCGGGCTGGGGAGCCTCCCGCCTGGACCTCCGCCAGTGGCGCATGGAAAGCCGCCAGGCGCCCAAGGCCTACTTCCGCGGCCTGAACCACCTGCTCAACGAGCAGCAAGACCAGGCCATCGACGCCTTCATCGAAGCGGTGCAAGGCGACCCGGACACGACCGAGCTGCACTTTGCCCTGGGCAACCTGTTCCGTCGCCGTGGCGACTACGACCGCGCCGTGCGCGTGCACGAACATCTGCTCTCGCGGGCCGACATCAGCGGCAAGGACCGCGACCGGGCGCAGCACGCGCTGGCCCTGGATTTTCTCAAAGCTGGTCTGCTGGACCGTGCCGAGGCAGCCCTCAACAAGCTCAAGGGATCGGCGTTTGAAGGCGAAGCCTTGCTGGCTTTGTTGGGCATCTACGAGCGCTCGCGCGATTGGCAGCAAGCCAAGCAGATCGCGCAGAAGCTGGAGGCGGCGGAGCAAGGCAGCTTCTCTTCCCGGCTGGCCCACTACCTGTGCGAAGAGGCGGAAATCGCACAGCGCGGTGGTGATGGCGAACGCGCCATGCACCTGCTCGAAGAAGCTGTGCAACACGCCCCGCAGCTGTCACGCAGCTGGCTGGCGATGTCTTCGCACAAGGCGCAGCGTGGCGACACAGCGGGGGCATTTGACGCCCTGCTTCGCCTGAATCAGCACGCTCCACAAGGCTTGCCGCTGGCGGCGGGTTCGCTTGCCGACCTGGCCCGACAGACGGGAAAGCAAGCCGAGGCGATGGCGGTATTGCAGGCCAGCCACGAGCGCGCTCCGTCGATCGACGTCACGGAAGCGCTCGCGGGACTGTGCAGCGAACCCGAGGCTGTCCGCAACCGCTACCTGAGCCACCTTGAGCGGGAACCGTCGCTGGTCATCACCGCGAGGTGGTTGGCTGGGGAAAAGCTCTCCAGCGAGATCGCGCAGATTCAGGTGCAGCGGTCTCTGGAGCAAGCCAGCGCACCCTTGCGACGCTACCGGTGTGCAGCCTGCGGCTTCGAGGCACGCCAGCACTTCTGGCAATGCCCCGGCTGCCAAGCCTGGGACAGCTACCCGGCCCGGCGTGTAGAAGAACTGTAGGGCGGCTCAGACCTCTCCAAACCCACCACCACCCGGGGTGTGAATCTCAAAGACGTCACCCGGCTTCATCTCGGCTTGCCCGATGTGGTCCAACGCTTCAACCGAGCCGTCTGTTCGCACCACGCGGTTGATGCCGACCTTCCCGGCCTGCCCGCCGGCCATGCCGAAGGCACCAAACAGGCGGCCGTTGGACAGGATGCTGGCTGTCATGTCTTCCAGAAAGCACACGCGGCGCACACCGCCGTGGCCACCAATCCAGCGGCCAGCGCCGCCCGAGCCTTCTCGGATCTCGTAGCTCTCCAAGCGCACCGGGAAACGGAACTCCAGCACCTCGGGGTCGGTCAGGCGCGAGTTGGTCATGTGGGTCTGCACCACGCTCGTGCCATCAAAACCCTCGCCCGCCCCACTGCCACCCGAGATGGTCTCGTAGTACTGGTGCTTCGCGTTGCCGAAGGTGAAGTTGTTCATGGTGCACTGGCTCGCGGCCATCACGCCCAGCGCGCCGTACAGCGCGTTGGTGATGCAGCTCGATGTTTCCACATTGCCCGCCACCACCGAGGCCGGCGGGTTGGGGTTGAGCATGGATCCCGGCGGGATGATGACCTTGAGCGGCTTCAAACAACCCGCGTTGAGCGGGATGTCATCGTCCACCAGCGTTCGGAACACGTAAAGCACGGCGGCCATGCACACCGCGGTGGGTGCGTTGAAGTTGTTGAGCTGCTGCGGCGACGTTCCGGTGAAGTCGATCTCCGCGCTGCGCTGCGCTGCATTCACCCGTACTGCGACCTGGATCTGCGCGCCGTTGTCCAGCGGCAAAGTGAAAGCACCGTCCTTCAGGCGCGTGATCACGCGGCGCACCGACTCCTCGGCGTTGTCTTGCACGTGCCGCATATAGGCTTGCACAACGTCCAAACCGAACTGCTCAACCATTTTTCGCAGCTCTTGGACGCCCTTCTCATTGGCTGCAATCTGAGCCTTGAGATCGGCCATGTTCTGCTGCGGATTTCGAGAAGGAAATTCGCCGCTTTGCAGCAAGGCCACCATCTCTGCCTCCAGCAGCACGCCACGATCCACCAGCTTCACATTGTTGATCTGCACGCCCTCTTCCTCAATGCGCGTGGAGAACGGCGGCATGGAACCCGGCGTGATACCGCCAATGTCGGCATGGTGACCGCGTGAGCCCACATAGAAGGTCGGCTCGCCGCCCATGTACACCGGCGTGATCACAGTCACATCGGGCAGGTGCGTGCCGCCATGGTAGGGATCGTTGAGCGCGTACACGTCGCCGCGCTGCATCTTGCCGGCGTTCTCGCGGATCACGGTTTTGATGCTCTCACCCATGGAACCCAGATGCACCGGCATGTGCGGCGCGTTGGCAATCAGGTTTCCCTGCGCATCAAATAGCGCACACGAGAAATCGAGTCGCTCCTTGATATTGACCGAGTAAGCCGTGTTCTGCAGTTGCAGGCCCATTTGTTCGGCGATGTTCATGAACAGGTTGTTGAACACGTCCTGCAGCACCGGGTCCACCTTGGTCCCCACGGCATAGGTCACCGTTCGCGGTACCCGGCGGTCAAGAATCAGATGGTCGAGCGCGGTCAACACCGCTTCCCAGCCGGGCTCCACCACCGTGGTTGCGTTCTTCTCGGCAATGATGGCCGGACCAGGAATCACGTCACCCGCTCGCAGATCTTCGCGCACCACCAGAGCCGCATCCAGCCATTGGCCATCGGAGTACATGCGCACGGTCTCGCGTCGCGGCACTTCGCGGGGCTCGTGCGTTTCAAACCGGGGCTCGTCAGGCGCATCGCCCGCAACCACGGCTTCCACCGACACCGCCTCCACCACCAGCCGTTTGCCCTGCATCAGGAATGCAAAGCGCTGGCGGTACGCGGATTCAAAACCCGCCTGTATGGTGGCGAGGTCCCCGAACGGTACGACCAATGCAGCGTCACTGCCGTCATAGCGCACATGCACGCGGTGATGAACCAAGGCCTCACCGGCATTCACCTGCTGACGCTCCAGTTCTGCTTGAGCTGCTGCGCCCAGCGTATCGAGTTTTTCGGCAATGATGGGCAAGGAAGCAAGCGCGAGTGGCAACTCCACAGCCTGCTCTCGAATCACGTTTTGATCCGCCAGTCCCATGCCGTATGCGCTGAGCACACCAGCAAGCGGGTGTACGAAAACGCGCGTCATGCCCAGGGCATCGGCAACCAGGCAGGCATGTTGACCTCCCGCTCCGCCAAAGCACTGAAGCGTGTAGCGCGTGACGTCGTAGCCGCGCGCGACCGAAATCTTCTTTATCGCATTCGCCATCTGCTGGACTGCGATGTTGATGAAGCCTTCGGCCACCTCTTCAGGTGGTCGGCCCGTCTGCGTTGCCAATTCACCAAATCGAGCCTGCACGGCCTCCAGGCTCAGCGCCTCATCTGCCTTGGGCCCGAACACCTTGGGAAAGTGGCGCGGCTGGATCTTGCCGGTCATCACATTCGCATCGGTCACCGCCAGTGGACCGCCCCGGCGGTAACTGGCAGGCCCTGGGTTGGCGCCTGCGCTCTCGGGCCCTACCCGAAAGCGGGCACCGTCAAACGACAAGATGGATCCGCCACCGGCGGCAACGGTATGGATGCTCATCATGGGTGCGCGCATGCGCACGCCCGCCACTTGGGTTTCAAACTCGCGTTCGAATTCGCCAGCGTAGTGCGAAACGTCGGTGGATGTGCCCCCCATATCGAACCCAATGACCTTGTCCTGGCCCGCAAGACCGGCTGTGCGAGCCATGCCAACGATGCCGCCAGCCGGGCCGGAGAGGATTGCGTCCTTGCCATGAAAGGCCCGCGCATCGGTCAATCCACCCGAGGACTGCATGAAGAACAGCTTGACACCGGGCATTTCTCCGGCGACTTGATCAACATAACGTCGCAGGATAGGAGACAGATAAGCATCTACCACCGTCGTGTCGCCGCGACTCACGAACTTCATCATCGGACTGGTTTCGTGCGAGGTGCTGACCTGCGTGAAGCCGACCTCACGCGCAATGCGGCTCGCGATCTGCTCATGCGAGATGAAGCGGTAGCCATGCATGAACACAACAGCCACACTGCGCAATCCTCGCGAGTAAGCGATCATCAGGTCTGCACGCAAGGTTGCTTCATCCAGCGCCTGAAGCACATCGCCATGTGCGCTGACACGCTCTTGCGCCTCAACCACTGCGCTGTACAGCAGCTCGGGCAACACAATGCGGCGATCAAACAGGCGCGGGCGGTTTTGATACGCAATGCGCAGCGAGTCGCGAAAACCCCGCGTTGTCACAAGCAGCGTGGGCTCTCCTTTTCGCTCCAGCAGCGCGTTCGTGGCCACGGTCGTGCCCATCTTCACGCACTCCACCAGAGCGGGTGTCACAGGCTCGCCGGCTTTCAGGCCCAGCAGGTGGCGAATGCCGGCCACCGCTGCGTCGCGGTAATGCTCGGGATTTTCGGACAGCAGCTTGTGGGTGGTGAGTGAGCCATCGGGCTTCTTGGCCACGATGTCGGTGAAGGTGCCTCCACGGTCAATCCAGAATTGCCAGCGGCTGCCCAGGGGAGAAGTTTTGTCTTGCATGATGAATGACTTTAACGATGAAGGTAATAAGGAATGAAGATCAGGTTGGCTTCGGTACCGACCGACTTGACCCATTCACGGGAAAACTTTTCACCCAGGCGCTTGAGCTCGCTCTCAAATGCAGCAGGCACCCGGCCCACCGTCATGCCCTGACGCTGCAACTCCTGCATGGACTCCGACGCAACAGCTTCACTCAGCGCCCAACCCCTTTCTTCGGCACGGGTGGCAGCCTGGATCACAGCCTCACGATCTGTGGAGGGCAAAGCGTCAAAGGCCTTGGCGTTGACGAACACGATATTCTTGGGGAACCATGCATTGATACCGTAGAAGTAACCAATCTGGCCCCACACACGGTTTTCCACGCCGGTGACAGCAGACGTGATCATGCTGTCGACCTTGCCATCGACGAGCGCCCGGTTGACATCAACCATGGGCACATCCACCGGCGAAGCACCGAGCATCTCCGCAATGCGCACGGTGGACTGGTTGTAGGTGCGCATGCGCGTGCCTTTGAGGTCTGCCCCCGAGCGCACGGGTTTGTTGGAGAAGAGGCCCTGTGGGGGCCAGGGAACCACGTACAGGGGTTTCAGCCCTCGCGCTGCGAAATGCTTTTCGATGAGTGGCCGCTGCAAATGCCAGAGCCGACGGGCATCGGAATAGCTGTGCACAACAAAAGGGATGGCATCAACACCAGCAATCGGGATGTCGCCGACCATGCTGCTCATGATCGTTTCGCCCGCTTCGGCCCTGCCCTCTTGCACCGCCTGGCGAATTTCGCCAAGTTTGAACAGCGTGTTGTTGGGTCGCAGCTGGATACGCAATGCTCCTGCCGTCGCTTGTTCAACATCGGCTGCAAATTGCGCCGCGTTTTGCGTGTGAAAGGAGTCCGCCCGGTAGCCTGTGGCGAGTTGCCAGCGTGTCTGCGCATGCGCCACCGAGGCGGCGGTCAGAGCGATCAGCAATAGCAGCTTCATGAGGGTCTCCCGCAGCGGATCGAGGGGTTCAGCTCTGCATCCGCTGTGGCAGCCACAGCACGATCTCAGGTACAAAGTACGTCAGAAAAACAGCCGCCAGCATCAGGAAAAACAGCGGCAGCGCAGTACGCGCGATCCAGGTCACTTCGCGCTTGGTCAAGCCCTGAATCACAAACAGGTTGAAGCCAACGGGCGGGGTGATCTGTGCCATTTCGACCACCAACACGATGAAGATACCGAACCAGATCAGGTCGAATCCAGCGGCTTCCACGGTAGGCAACAACACGGCAATGGTGAGAACGACCATGGAGATGCCATCGAGGAAGCATCCGAGCACGATGAAAAACACGATCAACAACAGCATCAGGTTGAACGGCGAAAGGTTCAGCCCCCCAATGAACTCGGCCAGGTGCCGCGGTAGCCCGATGAAGCCCATGGCCAGGGTAAGGAAGGCCGCGCCCGCCAGGATCAGGCCGATCATGCAGTAGATGCGGCAGGCGGCGGCCAATCCTTCCTTGAAACGGGTCCAGTTCAATGAGCCTTCGATCTGGGCAAGCACCAGTGCACCACCCACACCCAAGGCGGCGGCTTCGGTGGCGGTGGCAATGCCGCTGTAGATGCCGCCAAGCACCACGGCGATCAGGGACACCACTGGGATCAGGTGCCGTGACGCATGGATCTTCTGAGCAAAGCTCATGGCCGTGTCTGCAGCGGGAACCTTGTCCTTGTTGAACAGTGCCCAGACGATGATGTAGCCCATGAACAGCGCGGCGAGCATCAAACCAGGAATCACACCTGCCAGGAACAGTTTGGCAATCGACACATTCGCGGCCACACCGTAGACGATCATGATGATCGAGGGTGGGATCAGGAGACCCAACGTACCGGCACCGGCCAGGGTGCCCACCGAAATGTCATCGGGGTAGCCGCGCTTCTTCAGTTCCGGCAATGTGATCTTGCCAATGGTGGCGCAGGTTGCTGCCGACGAACCGGAGATGGCCGCAAAAATGGTGCAGCCCACAACGTTGGTGTGAAGCAACCGACCGGGCAGGCGATCAAGCCACGGTGCCAGCCCTTTGAACATGTCGTCGGAGAGCTTGCTCCGAAACAGGATTTCGCCCATCCACAAAAAAAGTGGAAGCGCGGTCAGTGTCCAACTGGAGGTCGATCCCCAGATGGTCAACACCATGCTGTCTCCCACGGGGCGCGAGGTAAACAGCTCCATGCCGATCAGCGCCACAGCCAGCAGAGACAGACCAATCCACAGACCGCCGCCCAGCAGGGCCAGCAGCAACACCATCAGGCCTGCAGCAATCAAGATATCCATGTGAATTCCTTTGAGGAATGGTGAGTTACTCGATGTGCGCCGCTTCGGCGCCCATCGCAATGAATTGATCACCCCGCAAGCGCATCAGCAGTGCATGGGCAAACGACAGCGCAAATCCGACGCAGCCCAAAGCCATGCCGATCTGCGGAATCCACAAAGGCGTGGCATCTGCGCCGGGCGAAATGTCATGCGTGGTCCAGGACATCCAGACCAAGCGGATAGAGAACCAGGCAAGCGCAAGCGCAATGGTGAGTCCACCCACGAGGCAGACCCATTCAAATGCGCCTCGGACGCGGGCGGGCAAACGGTCCAGCAGCAACGTCACGCGGATGTGCTCACCGCGTCGCAGCGTGGAAGGCAAAGCCAGGAACAACGCACATGCGATGGCATACCCGGCGTAGGCATCCAGCCCGGGAAGGTCCCAATGCACCTCACGCGCCAAGACGCCGAGCAGCACCGAAACGAAAGCGGCGACCATGGAAACGCACGACAGGAACATCAGCCCCTGATAGAAACGGAAGACAAGTTGAGACACCGCGCTCTCCTGGATTCGGTTGAATGGCAGACGTGAATCGATTCAGCGGGCAGGTCTTCAGGGCCTGCCCGCCAGGGAAGGTGCTTACCGGCTGCGGTAAGCCTCAATGACGGCCTGGCCTTCAGGGCCAGCAGTCTTGAGCCAATCAGCGGTCATGGTTTCACCGATCGCAGCGAGTTCTTTCTTGAGACTGTCTGAAGGTTCGGCGATCGACATGCCCTTCACGCCCAGCTCCTTGATGAATTCGCTGTTGAGCTGCTCACTGGCTGCCCAGCCACGCTGCTCAGCAGCACCTGCGGCTTTAAGCACGGCTTCCTGAGTGGTTTTATCCAACGCATCGAAGGCTTTTTGATTCACCACCGTCGCGTTGCGCGGCAACCAGGCACTGACCGGGTAGAAATACTTGACCTGTTCGAAAAGTTTGCTCTCAACACCGCTGGCGCTGGAGGTCAAAAAGTTCTGCACACCACCGGTGGCCAGCGCCTGAGGCAGTTCTGCCAACTGGATGGTCACCGGCTGCGCCTTAAGCAACTGCGCAATGCGCGTGGTGGCGGGGTTGTAAGCCCGCATCTTCGTACCGGCCAGATCGGCAGGCGCATTCACCGGCTTGATGGAGTAGAGCGATTGCCCAGGCCATGGCACGGTGAACAGAACCTTCATGCCCTGCGAGGCCAGCAGCTTGTCCTGCGCGGGCTTGCCGGCCTCGTAAAGACGCTTGGCTGCGGGGTAGCTGGTGGCAAGGAATGGAATGGAATCCAGACCGAACAAAGGATTTTCGTTGGCCGCGCCCGACAGGATGAACTCGGCCGCCGGCACCTGACCGGTTTGTACCGCGCGCTTGATTTCGTTGGCCTTGTAGAGCGAACCACCAGGATGAACCGTGATCTTGAGCTTGCCACCGGTGATCTGGTCCACCTCGTTGGCAAACTGCTGGACGTTCTGGGTCTGGAAGCTGTTGGCTGAATAGCCCGTGGGAAGGTCCCATTTCGTTTGCGCCGAAGCGGCGGCAGCAAGGGTTGCAGCGGAAAGGCAGAACAGAATCTTTTTCATCGTTGGCTCCTGGTTAAAAACTGGCTAGCTGGTGATTGAGAAGGTCCGTGATCAACATCGCGCCTGGGGCGTGGGTGATGCAGAACGCGGGGCGGGCCTGCTGGATCGCAGCCTGCGGCGTCACGCCGCAGGCCCAGAACACCGGCAGCTCATCGGGCATCACGTCCACCGCATCGCCGTAGTCGGGCTTTGAGATGTCATGAATGCCGATCTGGGACGGATCACCGATGTGCACCGGTGCACCGTGTACGTTGGGAAAACGCGATGTGACCTGCACCGCACGAATGGCGTCTGCAGCCTTCATTGGTCGCATGGACACCACCAGCGGGCCACTGAACGGGCCGGCAGCTTCGGTGGGAATACTGGTTCGGTACATCGCCACGTTGCGCCCCTGCTCTACATGGCGCAGCGGCAGGCCAGCCGCCAACAGCGCTTGCTCGAAGGAGAACGAGCAACCGATCACGAAACTCACCAGGTTTTGGCGCCAGAGATTCGAGATGTCCGTGGGCTCTTCAACAAGTTCGCCGTTGCGCCAGACGCGGTAGCGCGGCAAGTCGGTGCAGATGTCGATGTCGGTACCCAACGTGGGCACCAGGCGCTGGCCGGGTTCGGAAACCGCCAGGAGTGGACACGGTTTGGGATTGCGTTGACAGAAGCGCAGAAAGTCCAGGGCCAGCGACTCAGGAAGGATCACCAGGTTGCCCTGCACGTGCTCGTCGGCCAGGCCGCTGGTGTGGTGGCTCCAACGACCTTGACGGATCAAGCTGCGCACATGGGATGCGCTCTGCATGCCCTCGTGACCAAACACATCCACTGTCAGACGGGAATCCGAATCCACCTTGTCTCCTGTCGTTTTGACATGTCACCTTGATGACGATGGGCGGATTGTGGATGTCGATCAGCAGGAGTTCAAATTCATAATATTTCGCTTAGATCATCGATTTTTCTTGTGCTCAAGAACGGGGCACATCGCGCCCGGATGGTGCGCGCGTGGACCGCTTCTTGGTGCCGAATTGCGCTTCGACGAAGGCCAAAGCAGACCGCACCACCGTCTCTACTGCATTTGTAGAAGGATCTGTCCGATAGCTTGCATGGATTGGTAACGGCTGCAACGCGCTGTCACATGCCAGCGGTCGCAGGTCGGGGTAGTTCTGCATGCGTTGGATCGCGTGCAATGGCAGCGTGGCCACACCGAAGCCGCCTTGCACCAGTTGGACCATGGCCGAGATCGAAGAAATGGTGTGCACGCGACCGGGCTCCACGCCCTCGTGGCGAAACAGGTCGATCAGCGCCACATGCGGGTGCGAGCCGCGCTGGAAGGTCAACAGCTCCAGGCTGGCCAATTCGCTCAAGGCATAACGGCGCTTGCGATGCAATTGGGTGTGGCCCATGAACACCATCTCCATCGGTGGCAGGCTTAGACTGCGCACGCCGTCGGCGGCCGCAGGCAACGCAGCGAACACGATGTCCTGCGTCCCGCGCTGAACCTGCTCCACCAGAATGGGTGTGGTTTCAACCGTGAGTTCCAGCGCCAACGCCGGGTGGTCAGCGCGCAGTTTCTCGATCCACGGAATCAACCATGAATGCAACACCGATTCGATGGCGCCAATGCGCAGTGAAACGGTCAGCGCCGCGCCCGCGCCCATCTCTGCTTTCACTTCGCGCTGCAGCTCCAGCAGGCGCTGGGCATAGGTGAAAAAGCGCGCTCCCGCCACCGTCAGGCGGAACTGCTTTTCGCGCCGATCCAGCAGCAGCACGCCCAGCTCTTCCTCCAGGGCCGCAATGCGGCTTGACATGGCCGACTGCGTCAAGAACAACTTCTCGGCCGCGCGCGTGACACTCTTGAGCGAGGCCACCCAATAGAACGCCTCGACGAACCGCAGGTTCATGCTGTCGTTCTCCGGGAAAACACGCAAGCGGCGGGCCCGGTGTTTGCGTTTGTGTTGAGGATTTTCATCATCCGACCATTGTCCCGGAGAAAGCACGAAGCTCACATCTGCCACGACGACCACCGTGCCTGTGCTGAGTTCAGCCGTCCGGGCACAGACCAAGCGGGACCTCCCTGCGGTCTATCAGGCCGCCGACTTCAACCTGGCTGCCCAAGAACGCGGTCATCGTGAACAAGCGCGCCTTCGATGCGCCGGACAAACCCACGCAAGACGCACTGCGAAAAGCCGGGGGCCGACGCCCAAGCGCTCGGCGGAGCCGCTTCGCAGAAGGTGGGCGACGCCTGCGGCCTGGCCGGCTGCTGCACACCTGCATCCTGGGCAGCACCATCTTTGCGGCGGTCTCGGGCTCGTCGACCGCCACCTCATGCCCTGCTTCTTTCTGATGGTGCTGGCGCTGCCGCTCCTGTGGTGGCTCCCGCAAATCGTTACCTCGTTGCCATCGAGGATGTGACCCCGCCATCCCCTAAGATGCAAGGCCCGCCACTCCAGACAGTGGCGGGCCTTTTTCGTTTTGCAGATCAACAAGGATTTCCGTGTTCAAGAATGTGACGATCTACCGCATTGCCCCCGGCTGGACGGCAACGCTGGCAGACATGGAGGCCGCACTCGACGCGGCCCGTTTCAAGCCCTGCGGTGCCACGCAGGACAAATCGGTGGGCTGGGTCGAACCGCGGGGCGAGGCCCATGGCCCGCTGGTGGAATCGGTGGCTGGCCAGCGCATCCTCAAACTCCAGATCGAGACCAAGGGTGTGCCCGGCTCAGTGGTGAAGAAGAAAGCGCAGGAAGAGGCCGACCACATCGAGGCCACCACCGGCCGCAAGCCCGGCAAGAAAGAAACCAAGGCACTGCGCGAAGACGCGCTGCTGGCCCTGCTGCCGCAGGCGTTTGCGCGGCAGATGAACGTGTGGGTCTGGCTCGACCTGGACAACGGCTGGCTCGTGACCGACGCCAGCAGCCAGGGCAAGATCGACGAGGTGGTGACCGCGCTGGTGCGCGCCTTCGACGGCCTGGTCATCACGCTGCTGCAGACCGCCGTGACGCCGCAGACCGCCATGACGCAGTGGCTCTCGGCCACCACGCCCGACGAATGGCCGGGCGGTTTTGCGGTGGAGCGCGAGTGTGAATTGAAGTCGGGCGACGAGGAGAAGTCGTCGGTGAAATTCACCCGCCACAACCTCGCCACCGACGAGGTGCGCCAGCACATCACCGAGGGCAAACTGCCCACGCGCCTGGCGCTGAGTTGGGAAGGCCGCATCGGCTTTGTGCTCACCGAATCGCTGCAGCTGAAAAAGATCAACTTTCTCGAAGGCGTGTTCGACGGCCGCCCCGACGAAGGCGAGAACGGCTTTGACGCCGACGTGGCCCTGTCCACCGGCGAACTGCAAAAGCTGCTGCCCGAATTGGTGGAAGCGCTGGGCGGCGAGATGGCGTTTGGCGCTGCACCCACCGGTGATGCACCTGTGGCAACCCAGCCCGCCACCGTGACCGCCGACGGCGACGAAGACCCACCTTTCTAAGCCTTGTGAGCCCTGAGCCATGAACACCCTGCCCAGCGTCATCGCCATCTGCCTGGGCGCTTGCGTGGGCGCGTTGGCCCGCTGGCGGCTGGGCCTGTGGCTCACGACACCCGGCGCGCTGCTGCCCTGGGGCACGCTGGCGGCCAACTGGATCGGCGCCTACGCCATCGGCCTGGCGTTCGCTTTCTTCAATGCGCAGCCCCAGCTCGACCCGGTGTGGCGCCTGGCCATCGTCACCGGCCTGCTGGGCGCGCTCACCACCTTCTCCACCTTCTCCATCGAGGTGATGACCCTGCTGCAGCAAAGCCGGGTGTTGATGGCCAGCGGTGTGGCCGGGCTGCACCTGTTCGGCTCGCTGCTGCTGACCTGGCTCGGCCTGAAGACGCTGAGCTGAAGGCTTCAGCCCCCTCCGCGCTGCATGTAAAGGTCAAAGCGCTTCATGAAGGCGTAGCGCTGCTCTGCGTCCAGCCCGCTGAGGACGAAGTTGACCCGCAGCACCGGCATGCGCATGAGTGCGATCACGCGCGGCGGCTGTTGAGCCCAGCGCAGTTCAAGCCGGCCCGGCGGGATTTCGATCACGGCGTGAGCACCCTCGCGGCGCCACACGCACGCACCCACGGCGGCGGGCAACCAGCCCAGCCACTCGGCCTCGGTACAGCCCATGTCGCGCTCGAAGCGCTCCTCGTAGCTCGACTGCATGGGGCTCAGCCCCCCGCAATCGGCGGCCAGATGGCGAGCACGTCGCCTTCGACCAAGGTGGCGCTCAGGCGCTCCTCGGGCTGGATGTATTTGCCGTTGACCAGCACCAGATGCACCAGCTTGGGCGGCAGGCCGAAGGGCTCGATGATCCGGCTGATGGGTGTCGCCGGGTCGATGTCCAGCGACACCTGGTTGCTGCGCCGGGCGTCTGGGGGCAGGTAGTCGGTGAGGGTGGCGAAGAGCTTGAAAGTGATGTTCATGGATGGCGAGGGCCCTTCGACAGGCTCAGGGCGAACGGGAAAAGGACACGTGATTTTCACCGTCTGCGTTCATCGCCAGCGCCAGCCCACTGCCCTTGACCCTGTGCGCTGGCAAGGTAAGCGTCCATCAGCTTGGTCGGGTCGTGCATCAGGCGCTCTTTCCATTCGCCCAGCTTCACCTGGCCTTCGACCAGGCCGCGCATCACGCCCACGTGCTCGGTCCAGCCCACCGAGTTGCAGCCGACCATCACGTCGTCCTTGAACTGCAGGCTCAGGTGGCGCCCGCTGGCCTTGTCGGTGAGCTCGGCGTGTTCGCCGCCGGCCACACCTTCCCAGTTGCCGAAGCTGGTGGAAATCAGCCCCAGCGTGTCCAGCACGTTGATCTGCGTCACACCCTTGAGGTCGGCTTTCTGGCCCACCATGTTGAGCGCGGCCACGCGCGCCTGCTCGGCGGCGTTGGGCTGGATGGCGCTCACGATGGTCTTGCCGCTGACCTTGTCGAACGCTTCGGCGCAATCACCGGCAGCGTAGATGCCGCTCACATTGGTCTGCAGGTGCTCGTCGGTGAGCACACCCACCAGGCAGGTGATGCCGGAGTCTTTCAAAAACCCGATGGCCGGGCGCACGCCGGTGGCACTGATCACCAGATCGGCCTCCACCGTCTGCCCGCCCGAGAGCTTGACGCGCAGGCCACTGGACGGCTCGGACGAACCCAGGCCCATGGCGCTGGCCAGCTTGCCGACGATGCCGGTGGGTCCGTTGGTGGCACGCTCGATGGCCTCGACCTTGGTGCCAGTGTAGACCTTCACGCCCTTCTTCTCGCACCAGTCGCGGATCATGCCGCCGGCCGTGGGGCCCATCATGCGCGGCACCATGCGGTCGCCCATTTCCACCACGCTCAGTTCCACACCGCGCGCGGCCAGGGCTTC
The DNA here is from genome assembly GCF_048549895.1 of Hydrogenophaga sp. GTDB lineage: Bacteria > Pseudomonadota > Gammaproteobacteria > Burkholderiales > Burkholderiaceae_C > Hydrogenophaga. Next base: position 25,593 of record NZ_JBLYYB010000165.1, on the reverse strand, counting down.
CATGATGATGCAGCCGATGAAGCCGGCGCCCATCTGCAACACACGTGCGCCGGGCTTGGCCAGGGCCATGATGGCGCGCGCGTCTTCCAGCGTCCAGCAGGGATGCACGCCGGGCGAGTCCATACCGGGGATCGGCGGACGCACCGGGTGCGAGCCGGTGGCGATCAGCAGCTTGTCGAAGGTCAGGGTCTTGCCGCTGTCCAGGGTCACCGTGCGCGCCTTCGTGTCCACCTGGGTGGCGCGACCGGGCACCTGGTCGATGCGCAGGTCGCTGTAGTGCGTGAGGCTCTTGCGCAGGTAGGTGCCGGTTTCCTTCACATTGCCGATGAGCAGGTAGGGAATGGCCATGCGCGAATACGGCGGCTCGGCCTCGTCACCCACCAGGGTGATGGTGTCGGCAGGGGCATGCTTGCGGATGGTCTCGGCGGCGATGACACCGGCGGGGCCGGCGCCCAGGATGACGTGGTGGGTCATGTTGTTCTCCAGAAAAAAGAAAACGGTCTCTGGGGACCGCTGCTTCGTTGCTTCCAGTTGATTGGGGGTCAGAGCACGCGACCTGCGCTGCGCTTTGGTCGGTGATCCGACCCCATCAACCTGCGTTCTTGCAGTCGCCGTCAAAGGCTCAGGCGGGCCTTGGTCGCGGCCGTCGGGCGGCCTTCCGGGTCCCAGCCGCGCGCGGCGTAGTACTTGGGCAGCATCTCGGGCAGCTTGCTGACCATGCCCTTGGAGGCGCCGGTCTTGGCGGCTTCGGTCAGCAGGCGCTTGGGCAGCGAATCGTCCTTGGCGGTGAAGCCGGCGGCGTTGTTGAATTCGCGCTCCATGTTCCAGATGCGCTCACCGATCTTCTCCAGCTCTTCGGTGGTGAACTCTTCGTTGCACGCGGCCTGCAGTTGCGGCGCCAGATCGGCCACGCCCCAGGCGAAGGTGGTGAACACACACAGGCCCGACGAGTCGAACGCAGCGGTGGCGTCCTGGAATGCCTTCACCAGTTCCGGCTTGCCGTCGGACTCGACCGGATCGGTCTTGACCGGAATGCCCAGCACTTCAGACGCAATGGTGTAGCCGCGCAGGTGGCAGGCGCCGCGGTTGGAGGTGGCGTAAGCCAGACCAATGCCCTGGATTGCGCGACCGTCGTAAGCCGGAAACTCCTGGCCCTTGACGCTCATGGACAGATCGGGGTGGCCGTACTTTTTGGTCAGGCGGGCCGAGCCCAGACCGATTTCCTTGCCGAAGCCTTCGCCCTTGGCAGTGATCTCGGCGAAGTGGGCCAGCGCTTGCGCCGAACCGAACTTCGCGTCAATACCCAGCTGCTCCTTGGTGAGCACACCCATCTCGTAGAGCTCCATCACCGCACCCACGGTGGCGCCGAAGCTGATGGGGTCGAAACCCTCTTCGTTGCACAGCAGGTTGGCGTACTGCAGGGCTTCCAGATCGTTCACGCCGTTGGCCGCGCCGAGTGCCCAGGCCGCTTCGTATTCCAGGCCGCCGTTGGCACCCCAGTACTGCGGCTTGTTCTTCACGGTGAAGTGACCTTCGTCCATCTTGCTGATGCGCCCGCACGCGATCGTGCAACCGAAGCAGGCCTGGTTGGTCACCAGGTGCTTCTTGCCGTCGCTCTCGCGCGGCGTGACCATGGCCTCGGCCGAGATGTCTTTGGCGCCCTCGAACTGCACGTCGCGGTGGTTGCGGGTGGGCAGCGCGCCGATCTCGTTGATCACGTTCATGAGCACCTGCGTGCCGTAGGCCGGCAGGCCCTGGCCCGTCACCGCGTTCTCGGCCAGGATCTTCTTCTTCTCGAAGGTGGTCTTCATGAAGGCCTTGGGGTCGCGGATGTTGCCCACGCCCTTGGTGCCGCGCACGGCAATGGCTTTCAGGTTCTTGCTGCCCATGACAGCGCCCACGCCCGAACGGCCAGCCGCGCGGTGCAGGTCGTTCACCACGGCCGCGTACAGCACGCCGTTTTCACCGGCCTTGCCGATGCTGGACACGCGCACCAGCGGATCTTGCAGGCTCGACTTGAGGATCTCTTCGGTCTTCCAGACGCTCTGGCCCCAGAGGTGGCCGGCGTCGCGCAGCTCGGCCACGTCGTCGTTGATGTAGAGGTAGACCGGCTTCGGGGACTTGCCCTCGAAGATGATCATGTCCCAGCCGGCCATCTTGAGCTCGGCGCCCCAGTAGCCACCCGAGTTCGAGCAGGCGATGGCACCGGTCAGCGGGCCTTTGGTGATGACGGTGTAGCGGCCCCCGGTGGAGGCCATCGTGCCGGTCAACGGGCCGGTGGCCCAGATGATCTTGTTGTCAGGCGACAGCGGATCGACCTTGGGATCGACCTCGCTCACCAGGTACTTGCTGCCCAGACCGCGCGAGCCGATGTAGGAACGTGCCCACTCGGTGTTCAGCGCTTCGGTCTTCACGGTGCCCGCGGTCAGGTTGACGCGGAGGATTTTTCCAGCCCATGACATGTTGATGCTCCTTCAGTTAATCGGTTGGGGTCAGAGCACATCGCTTTGCGAGTGGTCTGACCCTCAAGATCTCAAATACCCGTTCGCCTTGAGCCTGTCGAAAGGCTTCGACAGGCTCAGCCCGAACGGAAACCGGTCAGGCCGCTGTTGGCTGGTTGCCCAGCTTGTCGGCCCACTGCTTCATCTTGTCCATGCCGGTCCAGTTGGCATCAATGAAGGTGATGGCGGCGGTCGGGCAGGCCTCGGCGCAGGCCGGCTCGCCACCGCACAGGTCGCACTTCTGGACCTTGCCGGTTTCCTGCACGTAGTTGATCGTGCCGAACGGGCAGGCGATGGTGCAGACCTTGCAACCCACGCAGGTGGTCTCGTTCACCACCTTGGCGCCGGTCATCTTGTCGACCGTGATCGCTTCCACCGGGCAGGCGTGCAGGCACCAGGCCTCGTCGCACTGCGTGCAGGTGTAGGGCACTTTTTTGCCGGTGTGGTGGAAGTCAAAAACCTTGATGCGCGACTTCGACGTGGCGTAGGTTCCGTAGTTCTCGAACGAGCAGGCCATTTCGCACTGCAAGCAGCCGGTGCATTTGTCGGGGTTGATGTGTAGGACTTTTTGCATACGTGTCTCCGGGTGTGGGTAGAGGGCTGTCCGTGGGGTGCTTTATGCAGACCTCTTCATACGATTGTTTGGTTGTGACCGCAATTCATATTCAGGGTTTACCCGCAACTGAAGGGCAGTCTTTCAAAAAGTCTCAGTTTGAGACACCGTTTTTCGCACCATCGGAGCCCCAAGTCCAAGCGCTTTGCCGGGGTGGAGGGCTGATGCATCCCTTCAAACAGGGTCGCATCAACGGCGCGACCTGCATGAATTGCAATGCATAAGCCAGCCTATGCAATGAACAACATACAAATTCAAGCCGATTCAATGGGCTGACTTTTTCACCCATCGAATAGCCCGCCGTCTCAAATTGAGAATGATTGAAAGCAGCCAATTGAATTGAGGGTTATCACTCAATTCGGTGGCCAATCGAGCATGTTTCACTTGCGTTCGCCCACAACACAGGAGACAGACATGCAGGTCCAACTGAAGGTCAACGGCAAGGCCGTGACCGTCGATGCAGCACCCCACACGCTGCTGGTTCACACGCTTCGCGAACACCTCAAACTCACCGGCACCCACGTGGGTTGCGACACCGCCCAGTGCGGCGCCTGCACCGTCTTGCTGGACGGCCGCGCGGTGAAGTCTTGCAACATGCTGCTGGCCCAGGCCGCCGGCAGCGATGTCACCACCATCGAAGGCCTGGCCGCCGCCGACGGGACCATGCACCCCATGCAGGCCGCCTTCAAGGAATGCCACGGCCTGCAATGCGGCTTCTGCACGCCCGGCATGGTGATGAGCTCGATCAGCCTGTGCAAGAGCCACCCCAACGCCAGCGCCCGCGACATCCGCGAAGGCCTGGAAGGCAACCTGTGCCGCTGCACCGGGTATCAAAACATCGTCAAGGCCGTGCAGCAGGGTGCTGCAGGCCTGAAGGCATAAGGAGCAAACGACATGGGTGCCATCGACTTCGCCAAACTCCCCCACATCGGGGAATCCCTCCTGCGCAAGGAGGACTACCGTTTCCTCACCGGCGCCGGCCAGTACACCGACGACATCGTGCTGGCCAACATGCGCCAGGCGGTGTTCGTGCGCTCGCCGCACGCCCACGCCCGCATCATCAGCATCGACAAAACCGCCGCACTGGCCGCGCCCGGCGTGGTCGGTGTGTTCGACGGTGAAGACGTGGCAGCCGACAAGATCGGCGGCCTGCCCTGCGGCTGGCTCATCACCGACACCCAGGGCCAGCCCATGAAGGAGCCGCCCCACCCCATCCTGGCGCACGGCAAGGTGCGCTACGTGGGCGACCACGTGGTCATGGTCGTGGCCGAGACGCTGGAGCAGGCGAAGAACGCCGCCGAACTCGTGGTGGTGGACTACGAAGCCCTGCCCGCCACGGTGGACGTGCGCGACGCCATGAAGCCCAGCGCCACCGCGCTGCACGACGCCGCGCCCGGCAACCACTGCTACAAGTGGTCCATTGGCGACCAGGGTCAGGTCGACGCCGCGTTCGCCAACGCCGCGCACGTGACCAAGATCGACCTGATCAACAACCGCCTGGTGCCCAACCCGATGGAGCCGCGCGCGGTGATCGGCTCGTACAACCGCGCCGGTGACGACTACACGCTCTACGTGTCGAACCAGAACCCGCACGTGGAGCGCCTGCTGCTCACCGCGTTCGTGATGGGCCTGCCCGAGCACAAGGTGCGCGTGATCGCGCCCGACGTGGGCGGCGGCTTCGGCGCCAAGATCTACCTCTACGCTGAAGACGTGTGCCTGACCTGGGCCGCCAAAAAACTCAATTGCGCGATCAAGTGGAACTGCGACCGCTCGGAAGCGTTTCTGTGCGACGCCCACGGCCGCGACCACGTGACGCACGCCGAGATGGCGCTCGACAAGGACGGCAAGTTCCTGGCCTTCAAGGTGCACACCGACGCCAACCTCGGCGCCTACCTCTCCACCTTCTCCACCGCCGTGCCCACCATCCTGTACGCCACGCTGCTGGCCGGCCAGTACGCCACGCCGCAGGTGTATGTGGAGGTGGACGCGTGGTTCACCAACACCGCGCCGGTGGACGCCTACCGCGGCGCCGGCCGGCCCGAGGCCACCTATTTGCTGGAGCGCATCGTGAGCCGCGCGGCCTGGGAAACCGGTCTCTCGCAAGACGAGATCCGCCGCCGCAACTTCATCACCGAGTTCCCTTACCAGACGCCGGTGGCCCTGCAGTACGACACCGGTGATTTCCCCCAGTGCTTGGACAAAGCCAACCAGTTGGCCGACATCGCCGGCCTGCCGGCGCGCCAGGCGGCGTCCAAGGCCAAGGGCTTGCTGCGCGGCATCGGTTACTCCAGCTACATCGAAGCCTGCGGACTGGCACCCAGCAACATCGCGGGTGCACTCGGCGCGCGCGCCGGCCTCTTTGAATGCGGCGAAGTGCGTGTGCACCCCACCGGCAGCGTGACCGTGTTCACCGGCTCGCACAGCCACGGCCAGGGCCACGAGACCACGTTTGCGCAGGTGGTGGCGTCTCGCCTGGGGCTGGACCCGGAGCAGGTCGACATCGTGCACGGCGACACCGGCCGTGTGCCGTTCGGCATGGGCACCTACGGCTCGCGCTCCATCTCGGTGGGCGGTGCGGCCATCATGCGGGCGCTCGACAAGATCGAGGCCAAGGCCAAGAAGATCGCGGCCCACCTGATGGAAACGGGTGATGCCGACGTGGAGTTCGCGGGCGGCGAGTTCACCGTCAAGGGCACCGACAAAAAGGTGACCTTCGGCCAGGTCGCGCTCACCGCTTATGTGCCGCACAACTACCCGCTGGACAAGCTGGAGCCGGGCCTGAACGAGACCGCGTTCTACGACCCGACCAACTTCACCTACCCCGCCGGCACCCACATCTGCGAGGTCGAGATCGACCCCAACACCGGTGTGGTGCGGGTCGACCGCTTCACCGCGGTGGACGACTTCGGCACCATCATCAACCCGATGATCGTGGAGGGCCAGGTGCACGGCGGTCTGGTACAGGGCATCGGTCAGGCGCTCATGGAGCAGTGCGTGTACGACCGCGAAACCGGTCAGCTCGTCACCGGTTCGTTCATGGACTACGCCATGCCGCGCGCCGACGATTTCCCCGACTTCACCGTGGGCCATGTGTGCACCCCCTGCACCACCAACCCGCTGGGCACCAAAGGCTGCGGCGAGGCCGGTGCCATCGGTTCACCCCCGGCGGTGATCAACGCGGTGCTCGATGCGCTGGCACCGCTGGGCGTGAAAGACCTCGACATGCCCGCCAGCCCGAACCGTGTGTGGACCGCCATCCAGAACGCCAAGAAGTAAGGAGACAGCACCATGTACGCATTCACCCTTGAACAACCCACGACGCTTGCCGACGCCAAACGCCTGACCGCAGGCGGCGCACAAGCCCTGGCCGGTGGCCAGACCATGATCGCTTCGATGAAGCAGCGGCTCATGCAACCCGAACGCCTGGTGGACCTGGCCAACGTGACCGAGTTGCGCGGCATCCAGGTGGACGGTCAAAGCGTCGTCATCGGCGCCATGACCCGCCACCAGGAAGTGGCCAACCACGCCGAGGTGCGCAAGCACATTCCCGGGCTGGCCGCGCTGGCCGACGGCATTGGCGACCGCCAGGTGCGTGCCATGGGCACCATGGGCGGCTCGGTGGCCAACAACGACCCCGCCGCCTGCTACCCCAGCGCGGTGCTGGGCCTGGGCGCCACGGTGCACACCGACCGCCGCACCATCGCCGCCGACGATTTCTTCCAGGGTCTCTACACCACGGCGCTGGACGCCGGTGAACTCATCACCGCCATCAGCTTCCCCGTGCCATTGAAGTCCGCCTACGCCAAGTTTCGCCAGCCGGCCTCGCGTTTTGCGCTGGTGGGCGTGTTCGTGGCACAGACCGCCAGTGGCGTGCGCGTGGCCATCACCGGCACCGGCAACGGCGTGTTCCGCCATGCAGGCCTGGAGGCTGCGCTGAGCAAGAGCTTCACACCCGATGCTGTGAACAGCGTGGTGATCGACGCCAGCGACATCAATGGCGACCTGCATGCCAGCGCAGCCTACCGCGCGCACCTCATCAAGGTGCAGACGCAGGTGGCGGTGGCATTGGCCAACGCGTGAGCGAGCCGAGCGTCACCGCTGCTGTGGAGTCCATCGACGGCCTGACCCACGCCCTGCAAGGCGTGGGTTATCACGCGCCACGGCGGCTGGCCACCGCCGTGTTCCTCGCCATGAAACTGCAGCGCCCGCTGCTGCTCGAAGGTGAACCCGGCGTGGGCAAGACCGAGCTGGCCAAAGCGCTGGCCAAGGTGCTGGGCCGTCCGCTCTTGCGATTGCAGTGCTACGACGGCATGGAGCAGCGCGAAGCCCTCTACGAGTGGAACCACACCGCGCAGTTGCTGCACATGCGCGCAGCCCAAGCAACTTCAACTCCAGACGAGATCGAACGCGAGGTCTACCAGGCCCGCTACCTCATCCGCCGGCCCCTGCTGCAGGCGCTGCAGACACCAGCCCCAGGCGCGGTGCTGCTGATCGACGAGGTGGACCGCGCCGACGAACCCTTTGAAGCCTTTCTGCTGGAGTACCTGGGCGAATACCAGGTGAGCATTCCGGAGCTCGGCACCATCCAGGCCGTGGCTGCACCGCTGACCATCCTCACCAGCAACCGCACCCGCGATCTGAACGACGCCGTCAAGCGCCGTTGCCTCTACCAGTGGCTCGATTACCCCGAGCGCGAGCGCGAACTCGCCATCGTGAGGAGCCAGGTGCCCGAGGCGAGCAAACAACTCACCGAACAGGTGTCGCGCTTCGTCTCGCGCCTGCGCAGCCAGCCGTTTTCCAATGCCTTCCAGCGCGGCCCCGGCATCGCCGAGAGCGTGGAATGGGCCAAGGCCCTGGTGGCGCTGGACACCCTCACGCTGGACCCCGAGGTGATCCAGGACACGGCGGGCATTTTGTTCAAGCAGCGGGAGGATGTGGCGGCTTTGCTGCCGATGCTGGACAAGCTGTTGGAGCCGCAGGAATGACCTGTTCGCGCCATGCCAAATCCCGTTCGGGCTGAGCCTGTCGAAGCCCTTCCACACCCCCACCACCAGCACCCTTCGACAAGCTCAGGGCGAACGGAATTTTTGGTCATCCAATGATCCTCGGCGACGCAAGAAGCGGAAAACTGCCCGACCACATCACCGCCTTCGGCCGCGCCCTGCGCCGCGCCGGTGTGCCGGTGGACAGCAGCCGCATGACACTGGCCATCACCGCCACGCAGACCGTGGGCGTAGAGCGCAAGGACGACCTGCGCGCCGCACTGGAAGCCGTGCTGGTGAGCCGCCAGCAAGACCTGGGCGTGTTCGGCGAGATGTTCGACGCCTTCTTCCGCAACCCCGAACTGGCGCAGCAACTGCTCTCGCAGATGCTGCCCAAGGCCGCCAAAGCCCACCCGGTGCGACGCAAGGCGCGCGTGCAGGAAGCGCTGAGCGTGGCCGGCCTCAAGGCGCGCACGCCCAACCAGGGCGAGACCGAACTCAAGCTCGACGCCGCCATGACCGCGAGCGACATGCAGCGCCTGCGCCACGCCGACTTTGCCGGCCTCTCGGCCAGCGAGTTCCGCCTGGTCGAACAACTCGTGCGCGAAATCCCGCTGCCCTTGCCGCCCGTGCGCTCGCGCCGCGAACGCGCCGGCACACGCGGCCACCGTCCCCACTGGCCACGCGCTTTGCAACAAGCGCGCCGCTTTGACGGCGAGCTGCTGCACCTGCCCATGAAAACGCGCCGGCACCAGCCGCTGCCGCTGCTGATCCTGGTCGACATCTCGGGCTCGATGGAGCGCTACGCGCGGCTGCTGCTGGCCTTTCTGCACCAGGCCACACGCGGCACCCCGCGCTCAGCCTTCGCCTTCGGCACCCAGCTCACCGACCTGCGCACCGCCTTTCGCCACAGCGACACCGACCAGATGCTGACGCTGGCCAACGACGCCATCGACGACTTCGCCGGTGGCACACGCCTGGGCGCGTCGCTGGCCGACCTGCGCACCCACCACCGCCGCACTCTCGTGGGACGGCGCACCGTGGTGCTGCTCATCACCGACGGCCTGGACACCGGCGCGCCCGACGTGCTGGATGCCGAACTGCAATGGCTCAAGCGCCACAGCCGCCAGTTGCTCTGGCTCAACCCCTTGCTGCGTTTTGACGGCTACCAGCCGCTGGCCAGCGGTGCCGCCGTGTTGCAGCGCCACGCCCACGGCGCGCTGGCCGTTCACAACCTCAGCCGCCTGGAAGACCTGGCGCGCTCGATGGCCGCGCTGATGCAGCGCGCCTGATTTTCTGTTTCTTCACATTCACAACCAACCGGAGATTTCAACGTGGACATGCAAGGCACCCGGCAACTCGCCGTGACACAACAACAGGCCTGGGAGGCCCTCAACAACCCCGAGATCCTCAAGACCTGCATCCCGGGTTGCGAGAAGTTCGAGCTCACGGGAGAGAACACCTACGCGGTGGGCACCGCCATCAAAATCGGCCCGGTGGCCGCGCGCTTCAACGGACGCGTGGTGCTCTCCGACATCGTGCCCCCGCAGTCATACAAGCTCGGCTTCGACGCGCAAGGCGGCGTGGCGGGTTTCGGCAAGGGCGAGTCGGCCGTGCTGCTCACACCCAACGCCGCTGGCTGCGAACTCAGCTACACCGTGCACTCCACCGTGGGCGGCAAGATCGCGCAGCTCGGCCAGCGTCTGATCGACGGCGCGGCCAAGTCGCTCGCGGAAGACTTCTTCCGCCGCTTCGAAGAGGAGCTGCAACGCCGCTACCCCGCCGCCGCCGGCGAAGTGGTGGCCCTGCCAGCACCCACCGCCAAAGGCGGCCTTCCCGTGTGGGTCTGGGGTACCATCGCCGTCCTCGTGGCGGCAGCGGTGTACATGGCCACGCGGGGCTGAAAGAAACCACACATGGAAAACCTCGACGTCACCGTCCTGCGCACGCTGCACGGTTGGCGCACCCAGGGGCAACGCGCCCTGCTCGCCACCGTGGTTCGCACCTGGGGTTCGTCGCCGCGCCCGGTGGGCTCCATCATGGCGCTGTGCGAGAGCGGCGCGGTGGTCGGTTCGGTCTCGGGCGGCTGCATCGAAGACGACCTGATCTACCGCTACAGCCGCGCCAACCAGACCAGCGCCAGCGCGCCAGCGCCAGGCATCACCCACGACATTCCCGACAGCACGCCGCAGCGCGTGAAGTACGGCGTGAGCGCGGACGAAGCCCACCGCTTCGGCCTGCCCTGCGGCGGCACGCTGGAGCTGGTGCTCGAATTCAACCCCGACGCGGCTTCGCTGCTGGCACTCGTGCAGACCCTGGCCGATGGCCAGATGGTGCAGCGGCGCACCGAGCTGGCGAGTGGCCGCGTGGAACTGCGTGCGGTTACCGCGCCCTCGCCATTGCTCGACGACGGCGAGGTGCTGGCCAACACCTTCGGCCCCGAGTACCGCATGTTGCTGATCGGCGCCGGCCAACTCACCGAATACCTCGCCACCATGGCGCTGTTCAGCGGCTTCGCCGTCACCGTGTGCGACCCACGCGAGGAGTACCGCACCGCCTGGTCGGTGCCCGGCGTGGCGCTGCTGACCGAGATGCCCGACGACGTGGTGCGCGACTTCAAGGTCGACCGCCGCAGCTGCGTGATCGCGCTCACGCACGACCCCAAGCTCGACGACCTGGCCTTGCTCGAAGCGCTGGACACCGAGGCTTTTTATGTGGGCGCCATCGGCTCGCGGCGCAACAACGAAGCGCGCCACGCCCGCCTGATCGAACACTTCGAGCAGACCGCAGAAAGCCTGGCGCGGCTGCGCGGGCCGATCGGCATCTACATCGGCAGCAAGACGCCGCCCGAGATCGCGGTGAGCATCATGGCCGAGGTGCTGGCGGTGAAAAACGGCGTGCCGCTGCCGCGCGACATGGACGTGGCGCACGCCAAGAATGCGCTGACCGATGGCACGGCCGAGCCATCCGGCCCGACCTGCTTTTCAAGCACCGCCGCGCGGTGAACACCGCCGCAGCTCCGCAGCCGCTGCGCACCGGCGTGCTCATCCTGGCCGCGGGTGCTGGCCGGCGCATGGGAGGGCGGGCCAAGTGTTTGCTGGAGGTGCAAGGCCACAGCCTGCTGGAGCGGCTGGTGCGCTCGGTGCGCAGCCTGGGGCTGCACACCCCCGTGCTGGTGCTGGGCCACCACGCCGCCGACATACAGGCGCACCTCGCCCAGTGGCCTGAACACATCACTCCACGCCAGGTGGTCAACCCCGCGCCCGAGGACGACCCGGCCTCGTCACTGCACCTGGGCTTGCGCGCGCTGGACGGCGATGTGCAGGCCGTGATGGTGCTGCTGGCCGATCAGCCCCTGATCGACGCCAGCGACATCGGCGCGGTGCTGCACGCGTTCCAGCGCCGCCCGCCCGGCTCTCAGGTGCTCATGCCCATGGTCAACGGCGTGCCGGGCCATCCGGTGATGTTCGATGCTGCGGTGCGCGCCGACCTGCTCGCCGCCCCCGGCACCGGCCTGCGGCAGTGGCGCGCTGCGCACCCACAGGCCACCCTGCCCTGGGTGGTGGACAACCCGCACCACACGCGCGACCTGGACACGCCCGAAGACGTCGATGCTCTCGCGCGAGACACCGGCTGGGTCTGCCGCTGGCCCGAGCCTGCGCTGGGGGTTAACACCGATCCCGCGAGCAGTTGAGGCGCACGCTGGGACGTTCAAACGCTGCTTTAATTCTGTTGTGATTCCGAACACCCAGCCACCCCTGACGCACCCGCACCGCCTGGCCGTGATCGAGCAGGCGCGCAAGGCGGTGCTGGACACGCGCGACCCCAGCGCACCCACGGAGCTCTCGCCCTGGATTGATCGCTCGTGGCGGCGCTGCCTGGGCATGGGCTTCAACCCGCACCACCCCGTCGCCTTCGATGCGGTGACCCACAGCGCGGTGCGCAACACCATCGACGCCAACCAACCCTTGCTGCGCGCGGCGGCCCCGGTCATCCAGTCGCTCACGCGGGCCATGGCCAACACGCGCTACTTCGCCATCCTCACCGACGCCAGCGGCATGGTGATCGACGTGAACGGCCCGGTGGACCGGCACAACCCGCAGGCATCGAGCATTGCACGCGTGGGCGTTGACCTGTCGGAGCGCGCCGTGGGCACCACCGCCATCGGCACCACGCTGGCCGAGTTGCAGCCGGTGTGGCTGCACCGGGGCGAACACTTCTTTGATGCCACCAGCGTCTACAGCTGCGCGGGCGCGCCCATCTGGGGCCCCGATGGCCAATGCGTGGGCATGCTTGACCTCACCGGCGTGAACGTGGTGGAGCAACCCGCGCTCAAGCACCTCGTCACGCAGTCGGCGCGCAGCATCGAAAACGCGCTGGCGCTGGCCCGCCCGCACCGCCTGCTGCTCAGCCTGAACTGGCCCGGCCAGTCGCTGGGCAGTGACAGCGACGGGCTTGTGTGCGTGGATGCAGACGGCCACATCACCGGCCTGAACCGACCGGCTGCCGACATGCTGGGCATCGCGCCGCTGGGCCGCGCAGGCCATTGCACCGACGTGTTTGCCGTGCCCCTCGAAACGCTGTTCGATGCCGCGCGCGGTCAGCGCAACGCGATCGAGGTGCCGCTGTGGTCGGGGCTGCGCCTGAACGTGCACGCGCGGCTCAACGCGGGTGGCGAGCGGGCACCCATGAACGGCTCGGGCGCCGCCGTACCGCTCAAGGACGTGGAGACCGCCCTCATCCGCAAAGCGGTGGAAGAAGCCCGCGGCAACGTGATGGAAGCCGCACGCGCGCTGGGTATCAGCCGCGCCACGGTCTACCGCAAGCTCATGCGCAAGAAGTCCGGCGGCTGACCACGAAAAAGGCGGCCGGGAAGCCGCCTTGCAGGCTCGCCGGATGAGCCCGGCACGGAGCGCTCAGGGCGCGGTCAGCGTCATGCCGTGCTGCTTGAAGATCGCCAGCAATTCGCCGCTGCTGCGGATCGACTGCAAAGCGGTCTCCAGCGCCTGGCCCAGCTCCTTGTTCTCGGCCTTGATCGCCATGCCCACCGGCCAGCCGTTGTCGGGCAGGCCACTGAGCGCCAGTGGCGTGAGGCGGTACTGGCCGGGCTTGACCTCGGCGCGCGAGAGCACCGATTCGGCCTGCGCGCGCGTCACATAGGCGGCCACCGCCTTGCCGTCGAGCATGGCCTGCACGGCCTGCGTGCCGGTGTTGTGGATGCCCACCTGTGCGCGCAGCAGGCCGCCGTTGTAGCCCATGAGCGCGCTGGTCGCTCCGGCGCCGCGCTCGGCGGCGAGCTGGAACCCTTTGAGGTCGTCCGGGCTGCTCACGTCTGCGATGCGCGTGGTGTCGTAGGCGAGCACCAGCGACTGGCGCATGTACGGCGCCAGGATCAGCACCTGGCGGTTGCGCGCCATGAGGTATTTGTCGCCGGGCACCTGCAGCATCACGTCGGCCGGGCCGTAACCCAGGTAGTGGCCGCGCCAGACCATGTTGCGCAGATCGTCGTTCATGTTCTCGCCCGCATCGAACGGCAACAGCGAGAGCTTGAGGTTGAGCTGTCTGGCCAGCGCTGCTGCGATCGACACGTCCAGCCCCTTCACGTCGTTGGCCGGGCCATCGGAGAAGGGTGCGTTGTCTTTGTAGACCGCCACCTTGAGCACACCGCTGGCGCGGATCTTGGCGAGGTCGGTCAGCTCGGTCTGCGCATTCGCCATCAGCGGCAGGCCGGCCAGCAGGGGCAGCAGGCTGCCCAGGATCTGGCGTCGGTCCAGCTGCCTGTTGTTGTCTGTCATGTCTTGTCTCCTCGGGATGCGGGCCGCAAGCGGCTCGCGGGTCATCACTTCTCGCGGCGGGTTTCCAGGTAGGTCTTGATCGACCAGATGGCTTCCTGCGTGAGCGTGCCTTCAAAGGGCGGCATGTACACGCGGCCATCGCGCACGCGGCCACGGCGCACGGTGGCCACGTAGAAGTCGTCCATCTCCTTGTAGCAGGCCGCCTTCTTGGCCGCATCGGCCATGCCCGTGCAGTCGGCGTCGAATTTGCGCAGGTCGGGCGACATGCCCCCCGAGATCGCCTCCAGACCGTGGCAGCGCGCGCAGTTCTGGTTGTAGGCCGAGGTGCCGATGCGCAAGGCCTCCTTGTTGGCCGGGCCGGTGCTGTAGGGGTTGGCGTCGAGCCACTTGGCACCGAGCTGCGGCAGGCTGCTGGTGTCCACCGACTGCGGGGTCACGTCGCCGTGGGCCATGACAGCGGCCACACCGCAAGTCACCGCCAGCGCCAGCAGGCCGCGAGCAGCGCGTTTCGAGAAAGAAAAAGTACGGGTTTTCATCGAGAGGTCTCCAGGGTCAAAGCGGGTTCACCCGATCTGGTCAGCAAGAAGCAGGCCTTCCATCAAAACCCGGATCGATGCCGCCCACGTGTACCAAATTGCATCAATTGCGAAGCCCTCTCCCACGCCGCGTGTCACACCGTTCTGCGCCACTGGTGCCTTCTGGACCACCTTTTCACCGGAAAAAGTAGTGCAAAAGCAGGCAAGTTACTTGCTATCAAGGCGGAGGTACACGCGGCCCGGGTTGTTGCACACCGGGATTACCAGTGTTGTTTCCCGGGACAGTTATGAAGAAAATTGCATGACACACCAACACAGCGAACGCACCGCATCCAATCACCCTGAATCCGACGACCCGCACTGGTCGGTGGATTGCTGGGGAGTCCTCCCCCCGGACCCTGGAGACCACATGAGTTCCGCCCTCTTCACGAGCCCCGCCACGGGTCATCGCGCGGCATCCCCGCTGGCGGGCGTGCCGGGTGCCGATCACCACGACCTGATCGGTCAGTCGCACCGCCGCTCGCAGTCGTACGGTCTCACCGTGACCGACGAGCCTGACTTTTCGAGCCCGGCGCACGGCGTGCTGCCCGATGCGCTGGAAGAAAACCGCTTTCTGTTCCAGCACGCCGCACCCGTGATGGAAACGCTCTACGACCAGATCGTCAACACCCACAGCATGGTGCTGCTCACCTCGGCCAAGGGCCTGGTGCTGCACTCGCTGGGCGACATGGATTTTCTGGAGCGCGCCTCGCAGGTCGCACTCACGCCCGGCATGGACTGGTCGGAGAAAAGCAAGGGCACCAACGCGATCGGCACCGCGCTGACCGAAGAAGAAGCGCTCACCGTGCACGGCGGTCAGCACTACATGAACGCCAACAAGTTCCTCACCTGTTCGGCCTCACCCATCTTCGACCCTTACGGTCAGGTGATCGGCGCGCTGGATGTGACTGGAGACCACCGCAGCTACCACCAGCACACGCTGGCGCTGGTGCGCATGTCGGCGCAGATGATCGAGAACCACATGTTCGCCGACATCTTCCCCAAGGCGATCCGCATCCACTTCCACACACGCTCGGAGTTTCTGGGCACGCTGGTCGAGGGCATCGCGGTGTTCTCGCCCGAGGGCCGTTTTCTCTCGGCCAACCGCAGTGCGCAGTTCCAGATCGGCCTGCCGTTTTCCGCACTCAAGGCCCACACCTTCTCCTCGCTGTTCGGCCTGCCGGTCTCGGCGCTGTTCGAACTCTTCGGCGGCGCCACACCCAACCCCAAGCAGCTGTGCATGCACAACGGCGTGTCGGTGTGGTGCCGGGTCAAACTCAAGGCCTCCAACATGTGGGCCGCCAAGCCCACGGCGCACACGGGCGAAGCACCTGCCCAGCCCCAGCCCCAGCCACCGCAGGCGCCTGCGGCATCGCAGCCCGAGCCGCTGAAGCAGACCGGCAAGAAGATGCAGTTCTCGTCGCTGCATTACCTGGACACCGGCGACGCACAAGTGACCTCGGTGATCCACAAGCTGCGCATGGTCAGCGGGCGCGACATCCCGATCATGATCCTGGGCGAAACCGGCACTGGCAAGGACCTGCTCGCGCAAGCGATCCACGGCGATTCGAGCCGCGCGGCCCAGCCCTTCGTCTCGGTGAACTGCGCCTCCATCCCCGACACGCTGATCGAGTCCGAACTCTTCGGCTACGAAGAAGGCGCCTTCACCGGTGCGCGCAAGAAGGGCTCGATCGGCAAGATCCTGCAGGCCCACGGCGGCACGCTGTTCCTCGACGAGATCGGCGACATGCCCAAGCACCTGCAGGCGCGGCTGCTGCGCGTGTTGCAGGAGCGCAAGGTCAGCCCGCTGGGTGCGGGCAAGGAGGTCGATGTGGATGTGGCGGTGGTGAGCGCCACGCACAAGAACCTCAAGGACATGATCGCGCGCGGCGATTTCCGCGAAGACCTGTACTACCGCCTCAACGGCCTGGTGGTGCGCCTGCCCGCGCTGCGCGAACGCAGCGACTTCGAACTCGTGGTGCAGAAAATTTTGCTCGCGCTCAGCGAAGGCAGCCAGCCGGTGGGCGTGTCGGCGCAGGTCATGGACCTCTTCAAGCGCTACGCCTGGCCCGGCAACTTCCGCCAGCTGCACAACCTGCTGCGCACGGCGGTGGTGATGGTCGGCCAGAACGGTGTGATCGACATGAGCCACCTGCCCGACGATTTCCTGGAAGAGCTGGACCACCAACAGGTGGTGGCTCCAGCCGCAGCGCCGGTGGCACCGATCATGGTGCCGGTGGATGCAGCGCCCGCCTGCAGCGCGCCGGAGCCGGCGGCGGAAGTGTCTGCTGAAGGCCAGAAGTTGCAGGACGTGGCGCTCAGCGCCATGGCGCAGATGCTGCGCCTGCACAAGGGCAATGTCTCGGCAGCGGCCAAGGCGCTGGGCGTCTCGCGCAACACCATCTACCGCAAGAAAGACCAGCTCCCGCCGGACCTGCTCAACTGAGCCTCAGCGTGTGGCGGGGCTGCGCTCCATCCACACCGGCTCCATCTCGCGCCACGCGCGCTGCAGGTTGAAGCCCTGCCGCTGCGCGTAGCCCGCCCAGTCCTTGTAGGCCGGCATCTCGATGGCGGCGGTCTCGCCCGCGTAGCGACCTTCGTCCATGGCCTTGAGCACCGCCGCGCGCAAGTCGCGCAGGTAGGCGCGGGTGCTGACCATGGCCGGTGGCAAGGCTTGCGCGCCCCCTGCGCTGGACACGGCATTGCCGATCACGTGGCGCGGCTGGAGTGCCGCGATGCGGTCCAGCGCGGCCAGCCACGCGTCCACCCCGCCCTGCGCCAACTCGGGCAGGCGCTGGTCGTACACCAGCCCCCCGGCCCACACCACGCGGGTGGCCTCGTCCCACAGCACGAGATCGCTTTCGGTGTGACCCGGCGCGGCTGGCAACACGCGCAGCCGATGCGCACCGATGCGCAAAACCTCGCCGGTCTGCAGCACGCGGCTGGGCCAGACGATGCGGGTGCCGGCCATGGCGCCCTCGCCTGCGCGCTCACTCAGGCTGGCCAGGCAGGCCGGACAGCGCTGCTGCATGGCGCTGCGCGTGCCCTCGTTGGACACGATCTCCAGTTGCCCCGCCGCCAGCAATGGGGCAAACGCCGAGTTCGCCAGCACGTTCTCGGCGTGGGCGTGGGTGTTGACCACCACGCGCACCTGCGCGCCGAAGCGGCAGGCCAGCGAGTCGCGCACGCGCAGGCCGTGCCGGTGGCTCGGGCCGGGGTCGATCACCAGCGCATCCGCGCCCGAGACCACCACCGAGGTGGGCACCACGTGGCCTGCGTTGGCGGCAGACACGTCGGCCTGTGCGTCGGGTTGCCACACCCACACGCCCGGCGCCACCGCCTGCCACGGCACCGCACTGGCGGCGTTGCAGTCGGGCTGGTGAGAGGTCGAGGCGCAGCCCGCCAGCAGCGTGAACACACCCACCAGCACCGCACGGCACAGGCCGTTCATGCCAGCGTCCTGCGCACGCGGCTGCGCAGCTGGTTCAGCATGTCGGGCTCGTGGCCGAGGTGGCCGCTGTGCGGCTCCACCTGCGTGACCTCACCCCCCGCAGCGCGGCCCAGTGCGGCCCAGCGCCGGCTGTTGGCCGGTGGGCAGATCACATCGAACCGGCCATGCACCCAGTCCACCGGCAAGCCGTGGCGGGCGGCCTGCAACACGCCCTGTTCGAGCCCGCCCGGGCGCACGAAACCCCGGTGTCGCAGGTAGTGCGCCTGGATGCGGAATTTCGCCAACGCGTTGTGGTCAGCGCGGGTTTTCCCGGGTTTGCGGAGCCGGGCCACGGCGCGCTTTTCGGCCTTGCGCAGTGACGCCCATTCGCGCCGGATCGAGGCCGCCAGGCGCGGTGTGGTCAGCGCCGCGTGGCGCAGGCTGCGCCGCTGGCTGCGCGCAGCCGACGCGGTCTCCAGCAAAGCCCAGCCGCGCGCGGCGCGCAGCGATGCAACACCCGGTGTCCCACTTTGAATCAGTTGTGTCAGCCGCCGCAGCGCCACCGGCAAAACCACCCCGGAAAAAGCGGGCCACAAAGCGCTCCAGCCGAGCGACTGTCGCACGCGCGACGAGGGCAGCAACAGCCCGCCGACCTCGATCCGCCTCAGCGCAAACGCGCCCCGCAACACCAGGCGCTGCACACGCTGCGGGTGCGCCAGCGTGTAAGCCAAAGCCACCACCGTGCCCCACGAACCGGCCAGCACCGACCAGCGCTCCAGCCCCAGGTGTTCGCGCAGCGCTTCCATGTCCGCCACCAGCGCTGCCGTGTGGTTGCCGGCCGTGCGCCCCTTCGGAAGCGAGGCGCCGCAGCCCCGCTGATCGGGCGCGACCACCCATTGCCTCGATAGGTCAAAGGGCCTCAACATGCCGGGCTGGCAACTGCTGCCCGGCCCCCCGTGCAACAGCAACCAGGGCTCGCCCTGCGGCGCGCCCACGGTGCGCCAGGCCATGCGGTGCACGCCAGGCAACGGCCCCAGCGGCAGGTGTTGCGGGCACGGCCACGCGGTGCTGGCCACCGCCGGGGGTGACACAGTTTTTGTGGCATCGATATTGCTATTCATGGGGGCGGCTTGTGGCAATGGTGCTGGCGAGCTTGCAGACATGTTTCGTGCCAACCCATTATTGGAGACCTTCTATGCAATGGACGACCCCCGCCTTCACCGACCTGCGTTTCGGTTTTGAAATCACGATGTACATCGCCAACCGCTGATCTTCACCGCTTGGTTCGGGGCGCACGGGTGAACAACGCGTGCGCCTTTTTCTTGGTCTTTCAGGTGTCCTGACATGCGCATCCGGGTTCTGGGTTCTTCGGCCGGTGGTGGTTTCCCGCAGTGGAACTGCAACTGCGCCAACTGCGACGGCCTGCGCCATGGCCGCATCAAAGCCAGGGCACGCACGCAGTCGTCGATTGCGGTCACCGCCAACGGCCTGGACTGGCTGCTGGTCAACGCCTCGCCCGACATCCTCACCCAGATCCGCGACACCCCCGACCTGCAACCCGCACGCGCCGTGCGCGACAGCGGCATTGCGGCGGTGCTGCTCATGGACGCGCAGATCGACCACGTGACCGGTCTCATCATGCTGCGCGAGCGCGGCTCGAAACTGCCGCTGCTGGCCACCCCCGAGGTGCTCTCCGACATCTCCAGCGGCTTCCCCATCACCGGCATCCTCTCGCACTACTGCGGCGTGGCCACCACCGAGCTGCCGTCCGACGGCCGCACCATCACGGTCGACGGCCTGCCCGGCATCGAGGTGCAGACCGTGGCCATTGCCTCCAAACCGCCACCGTACTCCCCCTTTCGCGGCAATCCGCGCGCGGGCGACAACCTCGGCCTGGTGATCCAGAACCCCGCCAACGGTGCGCGCGTGTTTTACGCGCCGGGCCTGGGCGCGGTGACGCCCGAGCTGCTCACGCTCATGGCGAGCTGCTCGGTGCTGCTGGTGGACGGCACCTTCTGGACCGAAGACGAAATGATCACGCAAGGCCTCTCGAAGAAGAAGGCCGCCGAGATGGGCCACCTGCCGCAAAGCGGCCCGGGCGGCATGATCGAACAGCTGGGAAAACTGCCGCGCTCCATCCGCAAGATCCTCATCCACATCAACAACACGAACCCGATGCTGATCGAAGATTCCGCCGAGCGCGCCGAGCTCACCCGCCACGGCATCGAGGTGGCGCACGACGGCATGGACATCGTGTTCTGAAGCCGCCACACCATGGACATCGCCACCACCCCGCGCCCGCTCGAAGGCCTCCCCGCCTGGACACGCGACGAGTTCGAAGCCCAGCTGCGCGACAAGGGCCGCTCGTACCACATCCACCACCCGTTCAACGTGCGCATGAACGCCGGCGGTTGCACGCCCGACGAGCTGCGCTGCTGGGTGGCCAACCGCTTTTATTACCAGGTCTGCATTCCGCGCAAGGACGCCGCGATCCTGGCCAACATGCCCGACCGGGCGCACCGCCGCCTGTGGGTGGAGCGCATCCTCGACCACGACGGCTACGGCGACTTCGAGGGCTCGGCCAGCGGCGGCCTGGAGGCCTGGATACGCCTGGGTGAAGCGGTGGGCATTGCGCGCGACGACCTGCTCTCGCTGCAAGGCGTGGTGCCGGCGGTGCGCTTTGCCTGCGATGCCTACGTGAACTTCGCCGCCAAGGCCCCGTGGCAGGAAGCCGTGTGCTCCTCGCTCACCGAGATGTTCGCGCCCCAGATCCACAAGGACCGCCTGGCCACCTGGCCCACGCACTACCCGTGGATCAACGCCGACGGCCTGGGCTATTTCCGCAAGCGCATCCCGCTGGCCGGGCGCGACGTGGAACACGGCCTGCGCGTCACGCTGGACCACTTCACCACGCGAGCCGAGCAGCACCGCGCGCTCGACATCCTGCAGTTCAAGCTCGATGTGCTCTGGACCATGCTCGACGCGATCGAGAAAGCCTGCCAATGACCTCCACCCATCCCAAGCTCTCGCGCCGTTTCCGCCTGCAGTACGAAGAAGCACAAACACGCTGGGTGCTGCTGTACCCCGAGGGCATGGTGCAGCTCAACGACAGCGCCGCCGAGATCCTCAAGCGCTGCGATGGTGAACGCACGGTGGCACAGATCGTGAGCGAGCTTGAAGCTGCGTTTTCGGTTCAGGGCCTGACCACCCAGGTCGAATCGCTGATTGAAGAAGGAGGCCGCCGTGGCTGGATCGACTGAGTTCGCACCGGTCTCCGAAGCGCTCTCGCTGCTGGCCGCCAAAACGCACCCAGCCGGCCCGCCGCTGTGGCTGCTGGCCGAGCTCACCTACCAGTGCCCGCTGCACTGCGTGTTCTGCTACAACCCCACGCGCCACGCGCGCATCCAGGACGAGCTGACCACCGCGCAGTGGGTCGACGTGATGCGCCAGGCGCGCAAGCTCGGCGCCGCACAGCTGGGTTTCTCGGGCGGTGAACCGCTGGTGCGTGACGACCTCGAAGAACTGGTGCAGGAAGCGCACGCGCTGGGCTACTACACCAACCTCATCACGTCGGGTGTGGGTCTGAACGAAGCGCGTGCACAGCGCCTGAAAGACGCGGGGCTGGATCACATCCAGCTCTCGTTCCAGGACAGCACACGCGAGCTCAACGACTTCCTGAGCCACACCAAGACCTTCGAGCTCAAGCAGAAGGTGGCGCGCCTGATCAAGGCGCACGACTGGCCGATGGTGATGAACTGCGTGCTGCACCGGCACAACCTGCCGCACGTGGACCAGATCATCGAGATGGCGCTTGCGCTCGACGCCGAATACCTGGAGCTGGCCAACACGCAATACTACGGCTGGGCCTGGGTCAACCGCGACCACCTCATGCCCACGCATGAGCAACTGGTCGAGGCCGAGGCGGTGGTCAACCGCTACCGCGAGACCATCGGCAAACGCTGCAAGCTGCTGTTCGTGGTGCCCGACTATTTCGAAGAGCGGCCCAAGGCCTGCATGAACGGCTGGGGCTCGGTGTTCCTCTCGGTCGCACCCGACGGCGTGGCCATGCCTTGCCACAACGCGCGCGACCTGCCGGGCCTGAAGCTGCCCAACGTGCGCGACATGGCGCTCGCCGACATCTGGCAGAAGAGCCAGGCCTTCAACGCCTTCCGTGGCGAAGACTGGATGAAGCCGCCCTGCCGCAGCTGCGACGAGCGCCACAAGGACTTTGGCGGTTGCCACTGCCAGGCCTTCCTGATCACCGGCGACGCCACCCAGGCCGACCCGGTGTGCAGCAAATCGCCGCACCACGAGAAGGTGGTTCAACTCGTCAAACAGGCGCCCACCCAGCGCCACATTCCCATCGTCTTCCGAAGCGACGCGGAATCGCGCGCGCTGCACCCCGAAGCCTGACCATGGCCGACACCGCGCCCGCCACACCCCACCACCACCGCATGCTCGGCGCCGCGCTGGTGAGCCACCTGCCGGGCGCACGGCGCAGCCCGCTGGCACTGGAGCAAGCGCCCAACGGCCTGTTTTTGCTGTGGCTGGCCTACATGGGCCTGCTGGCCTTCGGCGCGCTGCTGCTGTGGCAGGCCGGCGCGTGGCACCGGCTGGTGGCGGCCGACCCCACCGGCCTCACCGTGATCATCGTGCTGCTGTTCATCGGTTGCTCGGTGTGGGCCGGCCGGCGCGCGTGGGCGCTGGGCCTGCAGCGCCAGCGGCTGGACGCGCTGCTCGCGCGCCCAGATTCGACGAACAACACCGAACAAGACTGGAGCGCCGAGTACCTGCGCGGCTGCACCCAGCCCGGCGCCGACCAGAACACCTGGATGCAGATCCTGGGCGAGCGCGCACACGGCCCGCACGAGATGGCCTGGTGGCTCAACGGCATCCAGCTCAAGCTCGGCCTGCTGGGCAAGGTGATCGGCTTTTCCATCCTCGCGCTGCAGCTCGGGCAGATGGACAGCTTCGACGCGAGCCAGTCGGCGCAGCTGCTCAAGAACCTCACGGGCGGCCTGGGCATCGCGCTGCTGACCACCGTGACCGGGCTCACCGGCAACATCCTGCTCGGCCTGCAGCTCATGCGGCTGGACCGCTTTGCCGACGCGCTGGTGGCCGACACCCTGGCCGCCACACCCCCCATGACAGCGCCCGCGATCCAGGCACTTGCAGGAGCGCCGCATGGCGATCGGCCGAGCGGTCCGTGACACGGAGACCGATCCGTTCTACGACATGTTGTTCAACATGTTGATCGCCTTCGTCTTCTGTTTCGTCATCGCCCTGCTCTCGTTCAACCCCAAGTCGCGCAAGGCCGGCGACATCCCGGCCAAGGCCGAGTTCATCGTCACCATCTCCTGGCCGGACAACAACCCCAACGACATCGACGCCTGGGTCAACGAGCCCGGCGGCAAGACGCTGTGGTTCCGCGCGCGCGACGCCGGCATGCTGCACCTGGACCGCGACGACCGCGGCGCCAAGAACAACACCGTGATCGTCAACGGCCGCGAGATCACCAGCCCGGTGCGCCAGGAGATCGTCACACTGCGCGGCCTGGTGCCGGGCGAGTACGTGGTGAACGCCCACTACTACGACACGCGCGACCAGCAGCCGGTGGACGTGTCGGTGGCGGTGGTCAAGGTGAACCCGCAGGCCGAGATCGTGTTCACCGGCACGCAGCAGATTCCGCGCAAGGGCGACGAACGCACGCTGGTGCGCTTCAGCATCAACGACACCGGCGCCGTGACCGACATCAACACCCGACCGCTCACCATCGTTCAAAGAACCGGTCTCTGACACCACCCCCATGATCCCCACCGTTTCATCCCAATTGCTGCTGCTGGTGCTCGTGTACGCGCTGCTCGCCTTTTTGCTCGTGTGCCTGCTGCTGGCCACGCGCTGGCACTGGGGCGTCAAGGCTTGCGCCGTGCTGCTGGTCACCGCCTTCTATGCCCTGAGCCACAACACCCTGCAAGGCATTGCCGGCTGGCCGAGCGACGACGCCCTGCCCCAGCGCTTTGTGCTGCTGTCTGCGGTGTTCGACGAACCCAGCCCCGGGCGCAACCACCCCGGCGCCATCTTCATCTGGGTCAACCCCATGAAGGACAACAAGCCGCTGGAGATGCCGCGCGTGCACCGCCTGCCGTACGAGAAAGACCTCGCACGCATCCTGGGCGACGGCATCAAGAAAGCGCGCGACGGCAACACCCAGATGGGCAGCACCGAGCCGGTCAAGGGCCAAGGTGGCTTTGCATGGCTGCGCCCGACCAGCAACGACAAACTGCAGATCAAGCTGAGCGACCTGCCCCGCGCGCAGTTGCCCGAAAAATGAAGCGCCTCAACGCCATCGGCCTCGCCGCTCTGCTTGCGGGCTGCCAGGGCGCCCAGAGCGACAGCTGGTTCCCGCTCGTCGAAGGCAGTTCCCAGGTGTACGAGGTGAAGGTCACCAGCGAAGAAGCGCCCCCCGTGGACGAGTGGACGCTGCGCGTGGAAGGCCCGCGCACCCTCAACGACCAACCGGTGATGGTGCGCCACCACTCGGCCGGCGTGGGCTACTTCCTCAAGACCGACGAGACCGGTGTGAAGCGCGTGGCAACGCAAATGGACATCGACACCGAGCCCACACCCGAGAAAGAGCCGATGTGGGTGCTGAAGGCGCCGTATGCGGTGGGCACCGAATGGACCACCACCACCGTGCCCTACCTGATCCTGCGGCGCAACGAACACCCGCGCGAACTGCGCTACAGCCACAAGGCGCTGATGTACTGGCGCATCGAGGCGGTGGACGACAGCGTGACCACCCCCACCGGCACCCACCAGCCCTGCCTGCGCGTGGTGGGCCGCGCCAACCTCAACCTCTTCACCGACCCGGTGAACGGCTTCACAGACGTGCCCCTGACCAGCCGCGAGTGGTATTGCCAGGGCAAGGGCTTGGTGAAGTTCGAGCGCGAAGAAAAAGTGCCCAACGGTTTTCTGCTGGGCGGCCGCCTGGAGGCACAGTGGGTGCGCTGACGGTCAGCGCACCCACACCATCAGAAAATCTGCAGCAGGCGCAGGTTGATGCGACCGTCTTCCTTGAAGCCCTGGCGCACCGAGGTGTCGCGCCCGTAGGTGGCCAACACCTGCGTCTTGGCGCTCAGGAAATGCGCCACACCCACCTGAAACTTGGTGGTGGCGATGCGGTCGTCCTGCCTCACGCCGTTGAGCGTGGTCTGACCACCGGTGGTGTGAGACACGCCCGTGCGCAGATCGGTCGTGGCCGAGAGCTGGTAGCGCAGAAAGGCCTGAGCCTGGAACAGCGGCTTCTGCTCCATGGTGGCGCTGCTCGCGCCGAAATCCTTGTTCTTGCCGTGGATCTGCACGTCGGCCGCGAGGTCAAGCATGACCTTGTCGGCCAGCGGCGTGATGAAGCCCGCCTGCAGCGCGTATTTCCAGCGGTTCTCGCCCAGGCTCAGCGGGTCGTTGCGGTCGTACTGGCCGGTGGGCGCCGAGATGAAGGGCGTGATGCCGAAGTGGGTCTTGTCGCCGGGCTTGGTCAACCACACAGTGGCCGCCAGCAGCAGGTCGCCCACGCCGGTGTTGCTGCCCAGCGCGGCGATGTCGTTCTTGGCGCTGAGCTTGCCGAACGGCAGCAGGAACTGCGGATCAACGATGTAGCCACCGATCTCCATGAAGTGCACGCCGCGCACGATGCCGAT
>NZ_JBLYYB010000164.1:0-26295 GCF_048549895.1 Hydrogenophaga sp. | reverse complement strand
TCAACCGCCGCGCAATCCCCAACGCCTCCCGGTCATCCTCCGCCAAATACTCCCCCAACCCCGACACGCCCGTGTGCATCTCCGCCCCACCCAGCTCCTCTTCAGTGGCCACCTCGCCCGTCGCCGCCATCAACAAAGGCGGCCCCGCCAGAAAAGCGCGTGAACGCCCGCGCACCATGATCACCACGTCGCTCAACCCCGGCATGTAGGCCCCACCCGCCGTGCCCGAACCATGCTGCACGGTGATCACCGGCAGGCCAGCGGCCGAGTGGCGTGCGAGGTTGCGAAACAGCGCGCCGCCGTGCACGAAACCTTCGACTTGGTATTTCATGAGGTTGGCACCGGCGCTCTCCACCAGGTGCACAAAGGGCAGCTTGTTCTGCAGCGCGATGGTTTGCACGCGCAGGATCTTCTCCAGCCCGCGCGGCTGGATGGCACCGGCGTCGATGCCCGAGTCGCTCGCCACCACCATGCAGCGCACACCGGCAATGAAACCGATGCCCGCCACCATGCCGCCGCCGGGTACCGATTTCCCAGGGTCTTTGGTGTCTTGCAGAAAGCCGGCGAGCGAACACAGCGGCAGATACGGCGCGCCCGGGTCGAGCAGCAGGGCCACGCGCTCGCGTGGCAGCAGCTGGCCGCGTTTGTCGAACACGGGTCTGGATCTGGCCGAGGTTTGTGCGGTGCGGTCTTCGAGCGCGCGCAACTGGGTGATGCGCGCGAGCATGGCGTCGCGGCGCTGTAGCGCCTGCGGGCTCTGGGGGTTGAAAGAAGATTCAAACATGGGAATCCACCGATCTCCGTTCGGGCTGAGCTTGTCGAAGCCCTGGCCCAGGTGTGGGTGAGCCCTTCGACAAGCTCAGGGCGAACGGATGTTTTTTCATTCCTGGAACACCTTCGGCGTCACATAACGATGAAACCCACCAAAGGGCTTCACCGCATCTCGGTCCTGCACGGCCACCGGCGCGGCCACCTGGCCCCAGCCCATGCGCACCTGCGGGCGCGCGCCATCAACACGCAGCACACTCCCGCTGATGAAGCTCGCCGCGGGGCTGAGCAAAAACACGATGGCGGCCGAGGTTTCGGCCTCGTTGCCGAAGCGCCCGGCCGGCACGGTGTCGCGCATCTCGCGCAGCATCGGCCCCGCCTCGGGTGGGTAGTGGTCCATGCCGCTGGAAGCGATGTAACCCGGTGCCACCGCGTTCACGCGCACGCCGCTCTTGGCCCACTCCAGCGCGGCGGTCTCGGTGAAGTTCACCATGCCCGCGCGCGCCGCGCCGCTGTGGCCCATGCCGGGCATGGAGCCCCACATGTCGGCCACGATGTTGACGATGGAGCCCCCATGCACCTGCATGCTCTGCACATAACACTCGCGCGCCATGAGAAAGCCGCCGGTGAGGTTGGTGTCGATCACCGCCTGCCAGCCCTTGGCGCTGATGTTCTCCAGCGGCGTGATGTACTGGCCGCCCGCGTTGTTCACCAGGCCGTCGATGCGGCCGTGCGCGCCGACGATGGCCGTGACCACGGTGCGCACCACGGCCTCGTCGCGGATGTCGCAGGCGTGGAAACTTGCGCGTCCGCCGTCGGCCACGATCTCGCCGGCCACGTCCTGCAGCTTCTCCAGCTTGCGGCCGATCAGCACCACGTGCGCGCCCAGGCTGGCGAGCTCGTGCGCGGTGCAGCGGCCAATGCCCGAGCCGCCACCGGTGACCACGATCATGCGGCCGTGCAACAGGCCGGGGGCAAACGCCGAGCGGTAGTGTTTGTGTTCGGTGGTCATGTCGGCTCCTTCAGAAAAAGTTGCAAGGCCGAGGTGGTGAGGTCGTCGAGCGAGGCGCGCGCGCGGGCCCTGGCGCTGCGCCCCGAAGGTGGTGCGTACCACTGCACCGACCAGTTGAGCGCACCGAAGATCATGAGCCGCGCGAGCACCGGATCGCCCGCGAGTTGACGGGTGGCGTGCAGTGCCTCGAACACTGGCACCCAGGCCGCTTCGTAGTCGTCCTTCAGGCGGTTGACCTCGCTGCGCTGCGTGGCGTCGAGCGAGCGCCATTCGTACAGCATCACCGGGATGAAGTCGCTGTCGGGGCCGAGCAGCACATCAAAGTGGTTGCGCACCAGCACCCGCATGCGCTCGCGCACATCGGCGCCGGGTGGCAGGCCGGCCAGCGCGGCGTTCTGCCGCTGCAGCGCGCCCTGCATGCCTTCCAGCATCACCGCAGCCAGCAGGGCCTCCTTGCTCTCGAAGTGGTAGAACGGCGAGCCCGAGCGCATGCCCACGGCGGTGGCGATGTCGCGCGTGCTGGTGCCCGCAAAACCCTGCGCCCGAAACAGCCGCGCCGCCCCGGTGACGAGTTCGCGCCGCCGGTTGCCATCGTCGCGCTCATCGGCGGTCTTGCGCGGCCGCCCGCGCGAGCGGCGCGGCGCTTCGGCACCCACCTCGGCGGCCACGGGTTCGGGAATGTCCAGGTTCATGGCGGCCACCATAGCAGTGCTGCTGAATTTCAACAAGCACTTGCTTTGTGAAAATAGAAACCACCTGTCGCGCCGTCGACAGGCCGCGCGCCAAAGCGCGGGGAACTCAGTCTGGGGACAAGCTGCGCGGAAGCCGTTCGATCTGCCGACGCAGCTCCGGCAGATCCTGATGAATCGTTTTCCAGATCAAGGCCCAGTCCACCTGGAAATACCCATGAGCCACCCGATTGCGCATGGCATACATGAGTGCCCATGGAACTTCTGCATGGGCCTGGGCAAAGATTTCATATTGCGTCTGCACATTGCGCGCGGCCTCGCCCATCACTTCGAGGTTGCGGATCACCGCGTCCTGCGTCTTTTCATCGTCCATCAAGGACTGCTCGGTCATGCCATCGACATACCGCTGGATGCGCGAGATCGCGTCCACCATGTGCGCCAGGTAGTCCGACAGGCGCTGCGCTTGCGCCCGGGTCATATGGGCAAGGCTTCCTTGAGCACCTGGTCCCTGAAGCTGGCCGGCAAGGCATTGGGCGTCAGGACATCAACACCCACGTCCAACAGACCCTCCAACTCGACCTGAATTCGCGCAATGTCCATCAGCGTCGTCTCGGGCATGGGATCCACCAGCAGATCGAGGTCGCTCGCTTCCGTATCGTCCCCGTGCAGCGTCGAGCCAAAGACGCGCACGTTGGTCACACGGTGACTCAAAGCCACGGCGCGGATGGCATCGCGGTTTTCGTTCAGGGCAGTGGAAGGGCGCATAAAGGATCTGTTGGAGGGCAGGTTCGGGGTCCGGACCCACCGAACACACCGGCCATTGTGCAGATTTCTGCCTCAACGCCCAACCGGGTGTTCCGAAGGAGACAAACCGACTGGACCTCACGCCCGTTTCTGCGACCATGCCGCATGGACAAAGCCTTCGACATCATCGTGTTCGGTGCCACTGGCTTCACGGGCCGGCTGGTGGCCGAGCACCTGCTCAAGACATACGGTGCCGACGGCGGCGTGGCCTGGGCCATGGCCGGGCGCAGCCTGGAGAAGCTGACCCGGGTGCGCGATGAACTCGGCATCTGCACCGCCCTGCCCCTGCTGGTGGCCGACGCCACCGACACGCAGGCGCTGGCGCACCTGGTGGCACAGGCCCGCGTGGTCATCACCACCGTGGGACCGTACCAGCAGCATGGCCAGCCGCTGGTGGACGCATGTGCGAAGGCCGGCACCGACTACGTGGACCTGTGCGGCGAGCCGGGCTGGATGGCGCAGATGATCCCGCGCCTGCAAGGTCCGGCGGTGGCCAGCGGCGCGCGCATCGTCTTCTCGTGCGGCTTCGACTCCATCCCCTTCGACCTCGGCGTGGTCTACCTGCAGCACGAAGCCCTGCAGCGCCTGGGCGCGCCGCTGGTGCGTGTGCACGGCCGGGTGAAGGTGATGAAGGGCGGCTTCTCGGGCGGCACGGCGGCCAGCCTGCTGGCCACGCTGGAAACCGCCGGGCGCGACCCGACACTGGCGCGCACCCTGGCCGATCCGTTTGCGCTCACGCCCGGCTTTCGCGGCCCCCCGCAGCCCGACGACAGCACCGCCGCGTTTGACGAACTCGCACAGTCGTGGAGCGGGCCGTTCGTGATGGCCCCGATCAACACCAAGAACGTGCACCGCACCCACGCGCTGCGTGGCCACCCGTGGGGCGCCGGTTTCATCTACAGCGAGCGCATGCTCACCGGCGGTGGTGCGAGTGGGGAGAAGCGCGCCAGGGCGCTCGCGCGCAACACACGGGTGCAAAACGCACTGCTGGCCTTTGGCCCCACGCGCGCGCTCATCCGCCGTTTTGCGCTGCCGCAGCCGGGGCAAGGTCCGACGAAAGAACAACGCGAGAAGGGCCGCTACGAGGTGCTGTTCATCGGCCAGACCGCCGACGGGCGCACCCTGCGGGCCAGCGTGAAGGGCGACCGCGACCCGGGCTACGGCTCCACCTGCAAACTCATCAGCGAAACGGCGCTGTGCCTGGCGCGCGAAACCGACCACGACATGACGCCCGGCGGCGTGTGGACGCCCGGTGCGGCCATGGGGCTCACGCTCGTGCGCCGGCTGCAGGAACGTGCGGGCCTGACGTTTCAGATCCTCGACGAACTCCAGCCCAACTGAACCATGCCCGAACAACGAACTCCCATCGGCCACGCCAGCGAGATCCCGCCCACCTGGGGTGCGCCGCGCACGGCGTCGCGTCGCTTCACGGTGGCCATTCGCGCGCCGCGCGGCCGGGAGACCTTTTCGCTGGCCTGGGGCGATCTCACCGCCGAGCCGGGCGTGGACTGGGTGGTGGTGCAGGACGATGGCGCAGCCTGGCCGATCAAGAAAGACCTGTTCGCGCGCACGTATGAGGCGGCCGGGCCCGGCCGCTTTCGCAAGGTGGAGCGCAGCCGGCTGGTGCAGGTGCCGCCCGACACGGTGGCGCTGCTGACCACACTGGAAGGTCCGCTCGAAGTGCGCCACCCCGACTATGTGGCCATCGGTTCACGAGGTGAGGTCTATGCCAACGCGGCCGACTGGGTGCAAGAGCACCTGCAGTTCGACGCAGTGGGCAGCGCCTGAGCCCGCCAATCACACCCCTTCTCCCGTTTTTTCTTCCGTTTCCCCTCCGTTTCAAGGAACCCCGTGAGCCAGCTCTTTTCGCCATTCGCCCTCGGCCCGCTGCGGTTGAAAAACCGCATCGTGATCGCGCCCATGTGCCAGTACTCGGCCGAACACGGCAACGCCACCGACTGGCACCTGATCCACCTCGGGCATCTCGCGCTCTCGGGCGCGGGCCTGCTGATCCTGGAGGCCACGGCGGTCACGCCCGAAGGCCGCATCTCGCCCACCGACCTGGGCCTGTGGAACGAGGCGAACGAGCACGCGCTGGGCGAGGTGCTGCGCAAGGTGCGCCAGCACTCGGCCATGCCGATCGCGATCCAGCTCTCGCACGCGGGACGCAAGGCCTCCAGCCATGCGCCCTGGGAAGGCGGGCAACTCATCGCCCCCGACGACGGCGGCTGGGAAACGCTGGCGCCTTCGGCCATTCCCCACCTGGCGCACGAGGCAGCGCCGCACGCGCTGGATGCCTCGGGCCTGGAGCGCATCCAGCAGGCGTTTGTGGACGCGGCCCTGCGCGCCCAGCGCATCGGCATCGACGCGATCGAACTGCACGCGGCCCACGGCTACCTGCTGCACCAGTTCCTCTCGCCGATTGCCAACCAGCGCACCGACGCGTACGGCGGCTCGCTGGAGAACCGCATGCGCTTTCCGCTCGCGGTGTTCGACGCGGTGGCCGCCGTGCTGCCGGCCAACATGGCGCTGGGCATGCGGCTCTCGGGCACCGACTGGGTGGACGGTGGCTGGGATGCCGGGCAGAGCGTGGTGTTCGGCAACGCGCTCAAGGCGCGCGGCTGCCATTTCCTGCATGTCTCCAGCGCCGGCATCTCGCCGCTGCAGCAGATTCCGCTCGGCCCCAACTACCAGGTGCCGCTGGCCGAGCAGGTGAAACGCGAGGTGGGCCTGCCCACCATCGCCGTGGGCCTGGTGACCGAACCCGAGCAGGCCGAAGACATCATCGCCAGCGGCCGTGCCGATCTGGTGGCGATGGCGCGCGCCATGCTGTACGACCCACGCTGGCCCTGGCACGCCGCCGCCCAGCTCGGCGCGCAGGTGGATGCCCCGCCGCAGTACTGGCGCAGCCAGCCGCGCGGCATGAACCAGCTGTTCGGCGATGTGAAGATCGGTCAGCGCTGAGCGCTCTGGGCCCCGGCAATGTGATCCGCCACCCGCTGCGCCTGCGCCGCAATGGCGCGCAGCAGACCACCCGGCTGGCGCACATCAAAGCAGACAAAGTAAACGCCGGCCAGTGCGCCCTGCCCCACCACCTCGGCAGGCATGCCGCGCGCGTCAAGCGGCAGGGGCGTGGCGGGAAACAAGTCGCTCAAGGCAGCGTCGTAGCCGGTGGCCAGCAGCACCGCGTCAAACGGGTGCTCGGTGCCATCGGTGAAGCGCACACCGCCGTGCAGCAGGGTCTGGATGCCGGGATAAACCAGGATGTCGCCGTGCTTGATGCGCGCCACGGTGCCCACGTCGATCACAGGCGTCTTACCCTCTTCGCGCAACTGGCGCAGCGGTGAGGCTGTGGCGGTGTGCAGGCCGTAACGGCCGAGGTCCCCCACGCTGAGGTTGCGCAACAGCGTGGCCGCCGCATCGCCCAGAGCGCGCGGCAAGCGGCTGAGCAGGATGCTGGAGAGCTGGGTGGGCCGGCCCAGCACATCGCGGTAGACGATGTTGAGCGGCGAGCGCACCGACAGCGCGGCGCGCACGCCGTGTTCCACCAGGTCCAGCGCGATCTCGGCGCCGGTGTTGCCCATGCCCACCACCAGCACGCGCTGCCCGGCAAACGGTTGGGCATTGCGGTATTCGCGGCTGTGCAGCACGCGCCCGCCAAAATGGCTCTGGCCGGGGAAGACCGGTGCGCGCGGGCGGCGGTTGGCTCCGGTGGCCACCACCACCCGGCGCGCAGCGATCAGCCGCCCGCTCGCGGTGCGTGTGAGCCAGCCTGAGCCCTCGGGCGCAGGCTCGATGCTTTGCACGGCTTCACCCAGCTCGGGTTCGATACCGTGGCGATCGGCGTAGCGCACGAGGTAATCGACCACGCCCTGACGCGGCACATAGCGCGGTGCACTCTCGGGAAATGGCAAGCCGGGCAGCGCGGAATGGGTCTTGACGGTGTGCAGGTGCAGGCGCTCGTAGTGGTGGCGCCAGCTGGAGCCCACGTCGCGCGCCTGGTCGATCACCCATGCTCGCAGGCCGTGCTGCGCCAGGCAGGCTGCGGTGGCCAGGCCAGCCGGCCCGGCGCCAATGACCAGCGTGTCAACCTCGGTGCGCGTGGTGGGGTTGGAGTCCATGAACACTCGTTGTTGAGAGCCAGTGTGGCGGGCAGGCAGGCGACGCGCCATGAGGACTTACACCCGTGCAAAAGGACCACAGAACAGCGCAAGCTGCGTGTCCGTTCCAGCAGGAAAGTTCGCTCTCACCCGTTGCCAGACGGGCATGTGACCAACGCATGCCCTCCAGACACCGCACCGCCTGGGGTCATCGGCTGCGGCTGTGCGGCGCGCGGCCCGCACCGATACGATTTGCCGCATGTCTGAACCCGCTCCCGCCGAAAGCTGCATGACCGTGCTGTACGACGGCGACTGCCCGCTGTGCCGCCGCGAGATCGCCGTCTATCAGGGCCTGGCGGCGCGGGAGCCGGTGCGCTGGGTGGACGTGAGCGCCCCGGACACCGCCCTCCCCGATGAGCGCAGCACGTTGCTCGCACGCTTTCACGTGCAGCGCGAAGACGGCAGCCTGCTCAGTGGTGCCGAGGCGTTTCTGGCGCTGTGGGCGCGCCTGCCGGGCTGGCGCTGGCTCGCGTTTCTGGGTCGTTTGCCCAGCGCGCCGTGGCTGATGGAGCGCGCCTACGTGGGTTTTCTGCGCGTGCGCCCGGCCATGCAGCGTGTGGCGCGCGGGCTTGACGCACCCGCCGTGCCCGACGACATGCTGGCCGAGCTGCGCTCGGACCACGCGGGCGAAACCGGTGCGGTGTGGATCTACCGCGGCATCGCGCTGGTGACGCGCGACGCTGAGCTCAAGGCCTTCGCCCTGCGCCATGGCGCCACCGAACAAGACCACCTGCGGCGCGTGTGCGAGGTGCTGCCCTGGGCCCGGCGCAGCTGGCTGCTGCCGGCCTGGCGCGTGGCGGGTTTTCTCACCGGTGCCCTGCCTGCGCTGGTGGGGCCGCGCGCGGTGCACGCCACCATCGCGTCGGTGGAGACCTTTGTGGACCACCATTACCAGCAGCAGATCGACCGCCTGGAAGGCCGCGCGGGTGTGGATGCGCTGCGCGCGCTGCTGGTCGAGTGCCAGGCCGACGAGGTGGCGCACCGCGACGAAGCCCTGACCCTGCAGACCCGTCCACCGGGTGCCTTGCTGAGCGCGTGGTGCGCACTGGTGGGCAGCGGCTCGGCCATGGCAGTGAAGCTTGCACGGCTGGCCTGACACCGCTGCGTCGCCCATGGGCTTGACCCGCCGCCTTGCTTGCGGAGAATCCCGCCCATGAACACCACCTTTGACGCCTTCCGCCAGCAACGCCTCGCCGAGGGCTTTGACGAGGTGCTGGAGCGCGTTTGGGCACCGCTCACCGTGCTCGACACCCACAGCCACCCGTTTGCCGCCAATGCGCTGGTGGCGCGCGGCGAGATGTGGCTCACGGTGGGCGAGCACACGCGCCACCTGCGGGCGGGCGACACCTTCGAGCTGGACGCGCACGTGCCACACGCCGAGCGCTACGGTGCCGAGGGCGCGGCCTACTGGGTGGCGCGGCGCAACGCCTGAACCGCCTGGCGCTTTCCTTCATCCGGGGGTGGCGTTGTCACTTGAGAGGTGCACAGTGGTGATCCCGATCCAGCGGAGATCTCGCCATGAACCTGAAACAGCTCAGCATCGCCTCGTTCAACCTGTACAACCTGAACGAGCCCGGCCTGCCGATGTACGCCGACAAGACGGGCTGGACCCAGGCCGAGTACGACCGCAAGATCGGCTGGACCGCGCACCAGCTCCAGTCGCTGGACGCCGATGTGTTCGGCCTGCAGGAAATGTGGAACCCGGTGTCGGTGCAACGCGCGCTCACCTCGGCCGGGGTGGTGGACAGCTACGACCTCCTGGCACCACCCAACTCCAACGGCAAACGCATCGACTGCGGCGCCCTGGTGCGCAAGGGCCTGCTCACCGGCCAGCCGGAGTGGATCACGAAGTTTCCACCCGGCTTCGTGCTGCGCTCCACCGGCGACGACCCGCAAACGCCCAGCATCAGCGTGAACATCCAGGGCTACTCGCGGCCCGTGCTGCACTTCACCATCCAGCCGCGAAACCCGGGCCCCGAGGTGCATGTGTACGTGTGCCACTTCAAGTCCAAAGGGCCGACGCAGGTCTTCAACGAGAAGTGGTTCAAGGCCGACACAGCGCTCTACGGCAAACACGCCACCGGTCTGGGCTCGGCCATCTCCACCATCCGGCGCACCGCCGAGGCCACGGCGCTGCGGTTTCTGCTGTCAGAACAGATGAAGGGCAACGACACGCCGGTGATCGTGCTCGGCGACATCAACGACGGCCAGCACAGCAACACCGCCAACATCCTCACCGAGCAGCCCATGTACCTGGTGGGCGAGAGCAAGGGCGGCGGCGACACCTCGCTCTACACCGCGCAGACCCTGCAGGAATACCGCGACACCCGCGACGTGTACTACACCCACGTGCACCAGGACATCCGCGAGTCGCTCGACCACATCCTGGTGAGCCAGGAGTTTTACGACAACAGCAGGAAGCGGATCTGGATGTTCGACGGCCTGGTGATCAACAACGACCACCTGAACTTCGACGACCACAAAGCCCTGGGCACCGGCGACCACGGCGTGATCCGGGCGACGTTCAGGTACAGCCCGGCGAAGGTGGTTTGAAGTTCAGGCGCTGGCCACCGGCTCCAGCAGCACATACAAACCCATCACCGGCTTTTTCTGGTCTTCGCGCAGCGGCGCCTGCCAGCTCTGGCGAATGCGAAAGCCGTTGAGCGCGGCGAGCCGGTCGATGCAGGCCGGTGAGTGGGCGTAGCGCAGGCTGGGCAGCAGTTTGAGTTCGCTGCCGTCGCTGGCCAGCTCCACCGAGAACGCAAAACACGCACCCATCTGCAGGCGAGCGCGCACCGCTTCGAACACCGCGTCGAGCGCGCCCACGTAAATGAACACGTCGGCCGCCATCACCAGATCCACCGGCTCGGTGCTCTCACGCAAAAACGCCAACAGATCACCGTGAACCACGCGCCGGTAAACACCGCTGGCCTGGGCTTGCGCCACCATGGCGCCAGACAGGTCCACCCCGTCGACCGCGCCGGCCTGCGC
This sequence comes from Hydrogenophaga sp., assembly GCF_048549895.1. GTDB lineage: Bacteria > Pseudomonadota > Gammaproteobacteria > Burkholderiales > Burkholderiaceae_C > Hydrogenophaga. The sequence continues at coordinate 15,871 of NZ_JBLYYB010000164.1, read as the reverse complement.
CTGGATGAGCCGACCGCACAGACCGGTGCCGCAACCCAGATCGAGCACCCGCTCGAAGCGCTGGCCACTGGCGCGCAATGGCGCGAGCAGGGTGGTGTGCGCCTGGTAGTTGAGCTGCTCGACCAGGTGCGTCTGGAACTCGTCGGCGTACTCGTCGAAGAGCGCCTCCACGTACAAGGACGGCGGATGGGCCGGCGTCGCACCGCCCTGCACCGACGACAAATAAAAGCGGTTGAGCGTTTCGTCACCGCCGTTGGCCAGCGCCTGCTCGTAGGAGCGCGCGGCCTCTTCAAAGCGCCCGGTGTCGCGCAGCAGGCTGCCGCGCTGGCTCCAGGCTTCGGCCAGCGTAGGTTCCACCGCGATGGCCTGGTCGAGCGCGTGCAGCGTCTCGACCGGCTGCTGCAGGCGCATGCGGCACATGGCCAGCGACAACCACAGCTGCCCGGTGTTGGCCCCCAGGCGAATGCCTTGGTGCAGGGCGTGAGCAGCCTCGGCCCAGTGCGACAGCGCTTCGTGTGAGAGGCCGAGCGCCACCCACGCATCGCGGTGAGAAGGGTCTGCTTTTGTCGCCAGGGTGAGCGTGCCCACCGCATCGAGCCACCGCCCCAGGCGGCACTGCGTCACACCCAGGTTGGCCAGCACCGAAGGCCGCCCCGGCACGAGCGCCAGCGCGGCCTGGAACCGGGCGGCGGCGTCTTCAAGGCGGCCGGCTTCAAAGAGCGCGTTGCCTTCGAAAAAGTGGGACTTGGCTTGTTCGGTGGGATCGGTCATGGCGGCCAACCTTACACCAGCCCCGACCTCGAATGAGCGCGGCGGCAAGGGGTGCGCCAGTGTCGAAAAAACTTACAAACATATGGTCGACCTGGCGCTGATCAACAGCTCCCCGGGGCGTGGCACTCAGTGGCGCAGTCCTTGCTAACAGATGGTTACACCGCCCGGTCGGGGCCTGACAACACGGACAAACATTCATGAAGACTCTTTGGAAAAACACCTTGATCCGCAGCGCGCTGGCACTGGGTCTCGCATCCACCCAGGCTTTCGCTGTGGCAGCCCCCATTTTCTGGACCGACTGGACCGGCGGCGACCTCGACCCCGCCTCCCCCGGCTTCCAGGCCCAGGGCACCATCACCACGACCACCAGCTCGGTCACGGTCACCTACACCAACCGCAACGGTGTCGGCTTCTACCAGTCCACTGTCGGCACCGACTACTACACCGGTGGCGATGCCTCCACCTCGCCGTTCACCAGCGCGCTCGTGGACAACCGCCCGACGGGCAGCGACATCATTGCCTTGCAATTCGCGGGTTCACAGACCCTCCGCTTCTCCCAAGCCATTGCCAATCCGGTGTTCGCCTATGTCAGCCTGAATGGCAATGGGTATGCCTTCGACCAGGACTTCGACATCCTCAGCTTCGGTGACGCCAGCAACGGCAACGCCTGCGGGTACTGGGGTTGTGGCACCTCGTACAAAGAGATCGTTGATGTCGGCGGCGTCATGGAATACCGCCTGCTCGGTACCGGCGAGCCGCACGGCACTCTGCGCTTCACCGGCACGTTCGACACGGTCAGCTGGCGCAGCCTGAGCAACGAGTACTGGAATGGGTTCACGGTCGGCGTGCAGGGCACGGCTGCCGAGGTGTTCGATGTGCCGGAACCTGGCAGCATCGCTTTGCTGGGCCTGGCCTTGGTAGGCATGGCTGCGGCTCGTCGGCGCAAAGTCTGAGATCGACGTCGCCGCAGCGCGGCGACTTCACCCATGCAACAGGGCGGCTTGACCGCCCTGTTGCATTTCACACCTTGGAGAAATCCGGCTTCCTGCGCTCCATGAACGCACCAAACGCCTCCTTGGCCGCTGGCTCGCCGAGCATGCGGCCGAAGCTCACGCCTTCTTCGGCCATCACGTCCATCACCTGTTTGAGCTGACCTTTTTTCATCAGGCGTTTGGTCTCGATCAGCGAGCTGATGGGTTTGGCGGCCATCTTGCGGGCCACGGTCTGGGCGTAGCCGGCCACTTCCAGCGGCGGCAACACACGGTTGACTAGGCCGACCTCCAACGCGGCCTCGGCCATGAAGGGTTCGCCCAGCAGCAGGGCTTCGGCCGCGCGGTGGTAGCCCAGCATCTGCGGCACCAGCAGGCTCGACGCAGCTTCGGGGCACAGACCGAGGTTGACGAAGGGCATGGAGAAGGCGGCGTTGTCGCCTGCGTACACCAGGTCGCAGTGGAACAGCAGGGTGGTGCCCACGCCCACGGCCGGGCCGCACACGGCGGCGATCAGCGGCTTGGGGAACTGCGCAATGCCGCGCAGGAAGCGGAACACCGGCGAGTCGGTGGTGGCGGGCGGGTTGTTCAGAAAGTCGGCGATGTCGTTGCCGGCGGAGAAGATGGCCTCGTTGCCCTGGAACACGACGCAGCGCACCTGCGCATCGTCCTGCGCGGCCTGCAGCGCATCGGCCAGCGCACCGTACATGGCGGCGGTGATGGAGTTCTTCTTGTCGGGGCGGTTGAACGTGAGGGTGCAGACGCCGGCTTCGGTGTGGACGAGGATGTCGCTCATGGGGTGTCTCTCGGTGGGCAAAAGGGAAGCCGCAAATTACCACGAACGGGCGTGCTTTTCTGGGTCGCGCTCACCAGCCCTGACGGCTGCGTGACAGCATGTATCGGCGGCGTTTTGTGGTGGATGCCCCGCCTACACTTGGCCGCATCCCGGCGCCCGCGCGCCGCCTCTGCTCACAGGTGTTGCATGCGTTCCCGTTTCATCCCCCTCGTCTTCGCCACGCTGGCGACCTTGTTCGGGCCGTTGCCCGCGGCGGCGCAAGGCAGCACCGCCAGCGAACGCCCGCGCGTGGCGCTGGTGCTTTCGGGCGGCGGGGCACGCGGCTTTGCGCACGTGGGTGTGCTCAAGGCACTGGAGGCCGCGCAGGTGCCGGTGGACATGATCGTGGGCACCTCGATGGGCGCCATCATCGGCGGCTTGTACGCCAGCGGCATGAAGGCCGACGACCTGGAGCGCGAGATCCTGGCAGTGGACTGGGGCGGCCTGTTCAACAGCCGCGAGCCGCGCCAGCTGCTGTCGCAACGCCGCAAGGAAGAAGACTTCGAGCTCTCGCCGGTGCTGCAACTCGGGTTTCGCAACGGCGAATTCCGCCTGCCCACGGGCGCGGTGTCCAGCCGTTCGCTGGAGGTGCTGCTGCGCCGCTACACGCTCTCCACCCGGCACCTCGCAAGTTTCGACCAGTTGCCCACGCCGTTTCGCGCGGTGGCCACCGACATGGAAACCGGCCTGGCGGTGGTGATGGACCGGGGCGATCTGGCCGCGGCCCTGCGCGCCAGCATGTCGGTGCCCGGTGTGTTCTCGCCCTTGTCGATCAACGACCGCATCCTGGGCGACGGCGGGCTGGTGAACAACCTGCCGGTGGACGTGGCGCGCGCCATGGGCGCCGAGGTGATCATCGCGGTGAACATCGGCACGCCGCTGGCCGGGCGCGACACGCTGGGCACGGTGCTGGGCGTCACCACGCAGATGGTCAACATCCTGACCGAGCAGAACGTGCAGGCCAGCATTGCCACGCTCACACCGAAAGACCTGCTGCTCGCGCCGCCGCTGGGCAAGCTCACGTCGAGCGACTTCGACAAGGCCGAAGCGCTGGTGAAGATCGGCCACGACTACGCCGGCACGGTGCGCGAGGCACTGGCGCGCTTCGCGGTGGACGAGCCGCGTTACGCACGCTGGGTGGCATCGCGCAGCGCGCAGGCGCTGGCCAACGCCGACCAGGTGGGCCGCATCGGCGCGATCCGCTTTGAAGGCGTGAGCGAGGAGCGCGCAACGCGCCTGGCCCGGGCGCTGGACACCGAGCCTGGCCAGCGTGTGGATGTCCCCAAGCTCGAAGCCGATCTGCAGAAGCTCTCGGCAGCGGGCGACTACGAGCGCATCGACTACACGCTGACCCGGCGCGAAGACAACGGCACGGAAGACCTCACGATCAACCTGCGAGAAAACGCATGGGGGCCGAACTACCTGCGCGTGGGCCTGGACCTGCGCACCGACTTTCAGGGCGAAGGCGCGTTCAACCTGCGCATCAGCCACAACCGCCACTGGCTGAGCGAAAGCGGTGCCGAATGGCGCAACCGCGTGCAGCTGGGCGAAACGGTGGGCCTGTATTCCGAGCTGTACCAACCCCTGGGGGCGGACGGTGATCGCTTCGCAGCGGCCTATGTGGACGCCAGCATCAACAAGGTCGAGCTGTTCAGCGACGCGGGCGACGCGCTCGCGCTGGTGCAACGCCGCGGTGTGAAGGTGGGTGCCGATCTGGGCTGGCCCATCGGCCTGCGCGGCACCATCGGCGAGGCGCGGCTGGGCGTGGTGGCGAGTGCGCGGCGGGCCAAACCCGAGCTGATCGCAGCCGCACTGCCGGTGTCGTCGCAGGCGGTGCGCTGGACCGAGCGCGGCCTGCGCGCGGCCATCGTGGCCGATCAGCTGGACTTCGCGAATTTCCCGTCGCGCGGCTACCGGGGCCAGGCCGAGCTGACCTGGGGTCGCCGCGCTGTGGACGGCGGCGCCACCACCGACTTCACCCGCCTGGACAGCACCTTCACCGCCGTGAAATCCTGGGGCGTGCACACCTTCAACCTGGGTGGCCGCCTGGCCTACACCAACCAGATCCCGCTGGCCGCCATCGACGAGTACTCGCTCGGTGGTTTCCAGAACCTCTCGGGCTACCGCACGGCGCAGGTGGCCGGCAACTACCTGCTGTTCGGCCGACTCACCTACTACCAGCGCCTGGCCTCGTCGGCGGGCGTGGCACGCGCCTTGTTCGTGGGCGGTTCGCTGGAAGCCGGCAACGCCTGGACCGAGCGCAGCGACATCACGCTGCGCCAACTGCGCGGCGCGGGCAGCCTGTTTGTCGGCGCAGACACCGGCATCGGCCCGCTGTACCTGAGCATCGTGAGCGCGCCGCGCGGCTACACCGGGCTGTACTTGTTTCTCGGCCGCCCCTGAAGGCGGTCACTCCTTGTAATAAACAACCTGGTGCGTGGTGGCCAGCAACTGGCCCGATTCGCTCCAGACCTGGGCGGTCTGGTCGAAGAAGCCGTTGCGAAAGGCCTGGGCTTGCGCCTGGCCTTTCAACCAGCCGGCACCGACAGCCGCGAGCTGCGCGCCGCCGGCGTGGAAGTACACCGTCATCGACACCGTGCCCGCCGGCACCCGCGTGGCACGGCGCAGCCACACGCGCGGGTAGAACACATCGGCCATGGCGGCGAGGCTGCAGAAGTCGAGTGGGCGCGCGGGTTCGTCGCGCATCCACAGTGTGGTGCGGCTGGCGTCACCGCTGCCGTCCCACGCGGTGGGGATCGCGCCCTCGGTGATGCGGATGTCGTAGCGCTTCACCCACTCCACCGGAGCCGCCATGTTGGGCTTGCCGACCGCGTCGGGTGTGGGCATGTCGGGCGCGGTCAGCTCGTCCACGCTCCAGGTCTCGCGGCGCGCGGCCGTGACCGCCGTGGCGGTGAGCACGGCCTCGCCCGCCTGCACGATCTCCACCACCCAGTGCTGGGTGGACCGGTTGGTGCGTGCAGCACGGGCCGTCACTTCAAACGGCCCGTCAGCCAGCGCCGCGGCGTAGTTCACCGTGAGCGCCACCGGCTCGCCCAGCAAGGCAGGGTGTTGCAACACAGCGCCCAGCGCGGTGGCCGCCGTGACACCGCCGAACGGGCCGACCATGTTGGCGTAGGCGGACGAGGTGTTGCCGGTGAAGCGCCCGTCGCCAAGCGGTTGCAGGGCAATGGCCGTGTCGAAGGCGTGCGCAGCCATCAGACGCGCTCGATGATGCCTGCGGCGCCCTGCCCCATGCCCACGCACATCGTGACCATGCCGTAGCGTTTGTTGTGGCGCTTGAGCGCGTGCACCACGGTGGCGGCGCGGATGGCGCCGGTGGCACCCAGCGGGTGGCCCAGCGCAATGGCGCCGCCCATGGGGTTGACCTTGCTAGGGTCCAGGCCCAGCGTGTTCATGACCGCGAGCGACTGCGCGGCAAAGGCTTCGTTGAGCTCGAACCAGTCGATGTCGTCCTGCTTCAGGCCGGCGTATTGCAGCGCGGCCGGAATCGCCTCGATCGGGCCCACGCCCATGATGTGCGGCGGCACGCCCCGACTGGCGTAGCTCACGAAACGCGCCAACGGTGTGAGGTTGTAGCGCTTCAGGGCGGCTTCGCTCACGAGGATGAGCGCGCCCGCGCCGTCGCTGGTCTGCGAGCTGTTGCCGGCCGTGACCGAGCCGCGCGCGGCAAACACGGTGCGCAGCTTGGCCAGGCCTTCCAGCGAGGTGTCGGGCCGCGCGCCTTCGTCCAGGCTCACGGTGCGGGTGGTGGTGGTGACGTCGGCGCTGTCCAGATCGACGCTGCGCTCGGTGACTTCCACCGGTGTGATCTCGTCGGTGAACTCGCCGTTCTTCATGGCCAGCGCAGCGCGCTGGTGCGACTGCACCGCGAACGCGTCTTGCGCATCGCGCGAGACCTTCCACTGCTGCGCCACCTTCTCGGCCGTGAGGCCCATGCCGTAAGCGATGCCGTAGCTTTCCACATCGTCGGTGTTGGTGAAGATGGTGGGCGAGAGGCTGGGCGAGTTGCCCATCATGGGCACCATGCTCATGCTCTCGGTGCCGGCCGCGATCATCACGTCGGCCTCGCCCACCCGGATGCGGTCGGCCGCCATCTGCAGGGCCGACAGGCCCGAGGCACAGAAACGGTTGACGGTGATGCCGCCCACGCTGTGCGGCAGGCCGGCCAGGATGGCACCAATGCGCGCCACGTTCAGGCCCTGCTGCGCTTCGGGAATCGCGCAGCCGCAGATGATGTCTTCAATGGCTTTCGGGTCCAGCGTGGGCACCTGGCTGAGCGCCGAGCGCAGCGCAAGCGCCAGCAGATCGTCGGGGCGCAGGTGCTTGAACGAGCCCTTGTGCGAACGGCCGATGGGGGTGCGGGTGGCGGCGACGACGTAGGCGTCCTGGATGTGTTTGCTCATGCTTTCGCTCCTTGTGCGGTCTCTGGCTCCTTCCCCCTCTGGGGGAAGGCTGGGATGGGGGCAACGCCCGCCAACATATTGAGTTGATGAAGGATGGCGCTCAGCACGCCATCGAGGTTCTGAAACGGTGCGTTCGACGGGAAGCGCATCACGGCAAAGCCCTGGGCCTTGAAGAACGCGTCCCGTGCCAGGTCGTAAGCCTGGTTGTCCGCATGCTGCGAGCCATCGAGTTCGACGATGAGCTTCGGCTCTAAGCAGGCGAAATCCGCAATGAAGTTGCCCAGCGGGTGCTGGCGGCGGAACTTGAAACCCAGTTGCTCACCCCGAAGCCCCGACCAGAGCTTGCGCTCGGCGTCGGTCATGTCCCGGCGCAGGGCGCGGGCGTTGACTTGGGCTTTGGGGGTGGCTTGGTTCTGCATGGTTCGTTGGCTGGCGGGGAGCCCCCATCCCTACCTTCCCCCAGAGGGGGAAGGGGTGAGGCACTTCCCCCGGAGAGGGGTGCTGCTCCTTCCCCCTCTGGGGGAAGGCTGGGATGGGGGCACGCACACCAACCACATCACTTCAATTCCGAACCGGCTTGCCCGTATTCAACATCCCCAGAATCCGCTCCTGCGTCTTCGGATGCACGATCAGCGAACAGAACGCGCGGCGCTCCAGCGTCATCAGGTAGTCCTCGTTCACCAGCGTGCCGGGTTCGACATCACCACCGGTCACCACGTTCGCGATCAGCGAAGCGATGTGAAAGTCGTGCTGGCTGATGAAGCCGCCGTCGCGCATGTTGACCAGGCTGCCCAAAATGGTGGCCTTGCCGTCGCGGCCGGCCACCGGGAACAGGCGCTTGTGCGGTGCGCGGTAGCCGCCATTGAACAGGCTCTTGGCCTCGTTGATGGCGACAAACAGCAGTTCGTCCTTGTGCGGCACGATCACGTCGGAGTGCAGCACGAAGCCCAGCTTGCGGGATTCGAGCGCGCTGGTGCCGACCTTGGCCATCGCCGCGGCGGTGAAGCCTTCGGTGAGGAAGGGCAACAGGTCTTTGCCGGTGGAGGTTTCGGCGTTCTCGGCCGCACGGCGCGCGATGTAGGTCAGGCCGCCGGCGCCGGGCACCAGGCCCACGCCCACCTCCACCAGGCCGATGTAGCTCTCCATGTGCACCACGCGGCGCGCGCTGTACACGGCCAGTTCACAACCGCCGCCGAGTGCCAGACCGCGAATGGCAGAGACCACCGGCACGTTGGCATAGCGCAGGCGCAGCATGGTCTGCTGCATGAAGCCTTCGGCGTCTTCGATCGCGCTCACGCCCACGGCCATGAAGGCCGGCAGCATGGCCTGCAGGTCGGCGCCGGCGCTGAACGGTTCGTCGCCCGACCAGACCACCAGGCCCTGGTATGCCTTTTCGGCCAGGTCCACCGCAGCCATCAGGCCTTCGCAGACCTCGGGGCTGATGGCGTGCATCTTGGTCTTGATGCTGGCGATCAGCACCTGCTCGTCGAGCGTCCAGATGCGGATGGCATCGTTCTCTTCGATGGTCGTGCCCGCGGTCTCGAACTTTGGCCCGGCTTCGCCCAGCAGCAGCTCGGGGAAGTGCTGGCGCTGGTACACCGGCAGTTGGCGGCGCGCATCAAACGTGCCCGTGCTGGGGTTCCACGAACCCTGCGCGGTGTGCACGCCGCCGGCCTCGGCCACCGGGCCCTTGAACACCCAGGCGGGCAGCGGTGCGCTGCTCAGCGCCTTGCCGGCGTCGATGTCTTCCTGGACCATCTTCGCCACGTCCAGCCAGCCAGCTTCCTGCCAGAGCTCAAACGGGCCCTGCTTCATGCCGAAGCCCCAGCGCATGGCCTGGTCGACGTCGCGCGCGGTCTCGGCAATGGTGGCCAGGTGCACGGCGGCGTAGTGGAAGCTGTTGCGCAGAATCGCCCAGAGGAACTGGCCTTGCGGCCCCTCGGCGTTGCGCAGCAGTTTCAGTCGCTCGGCGGCCGGGCGCTTGAGCATGCGGCCGTAGACCTCGTCGGCCTTTTCGCCCGCGGGCACGTAGTCCTCGCTCTCCAGGTCGAAGCGCAGGATGTCGCGGCCGACCTTCTTGAAGAAACCGGCCTGGGTCTTCTGGCCCAGGTTCTTGAGCTCCAGCAGTTTGGCCAGCACCGGTGGCGTACCGAAGCTGCCGTAGAACGGGTCGGTGTCGATGCTCAAGTTGTCCTGCAACGTCTTGACCACGTGGGCCATGGTGTCCAGGCCCACCACGTCGGCGGTGCGGAAGGTGCCGCTGCTCGCGCGGCCCAGGCGTTTGCCGGTGAGGTCGTCGACCACATCAAAGCTCAGGCCGAAGTTCTCCACCTCTTTCATCGTGGCCAGCATGCCGGCGATGCCGATGCGGTTGGCGATGAAGTTGGGTGTGTCTTTCGCACGCACCACGCCCTTGCCGAGGCCGCTGGTCACAAAGCTCTCCAGATCGTTGAGGATCTGCGGCTGCGTGGTCGGCGTGGCAATGAGTTCCACCAGCGTCATGTAGCGCGGCGGGTTGAAGAAGTGGATGCCACAGAAGCGCGGTTTGATCGCTTCGGGCAGCACTTCGGACAGTTTCGTGATCGACAGGCCCGAGGTGTTGGACGCCACGATGGCGTGCGGCGCGATGAAGGGCGCGATCTTCGTGTAAAGGTCGAGCTTCCAGTCCATGCGCTCGGCGATGGCCTCGATGATCAGGTCGCAGTCTTTCAACTGCTCCATGTGCTCTTCGTAGTTGGCCTGGACTATCAGGTCGACGTCGCTCGCCACACCCAGCGGCGAGGGCTTGAGCTTCTTGAGGTTCTCGATGGCGCGCGTGACGATGCCGTTCTTCGGACCTTCTTTGGCCGGAAGATCAAAAAGAACGACAGGCACCTTGACGTTGACCAGGTGCGCAGCGATCTGCGCACCCATCACGCCTGCGCCGAGCACGGCGACTTTCTTCACTTGAAATCGGTTCATTGTTTTTCCATGTTGACTGGATGAGGCGCGCTCACTCCACCCGGAGCCACACCTGTGTGCGATAGAACGGGCCGATGTAGCCGCGCATCTCCAACTTCTTGCCTTCGTCGACGGGCTTGAGGCGCGTGCGGTAGACCTTGCCGTTGTTGGGATCGACGATGTCGCCACCTTCGTAGATGGCCTTGTCGGTGGCGCTTTGCTTGAGGCCGCGCAGGATGGTCATGCCCAGCACGGGCTTGTCCTTGCGGTCGTCGGTGCATTTGTCGCACACCGCGTCCTGCTTGCTGTCGGGGTCCAGCAGCTTCTCGATGGTGCCGCTGTACACCCCGTTGGTTTCCTTGATGCGCACCAGCGACTTCTCTTTTTTCGAGTCGTCGTCGATGGTCTTCCACAGGCCCACGGGCGACATCTGCGCGAACGCGGACAGCGAAGCCAGCGACAGGGCGAGTGTGCCCAGAACGGTCTTGATCATGGCGGTCTCCTGATGGTTGTTGGAAAACCGAGGTTTATGCCAAGGCCGCGTCCGTGTCCATCAGCACTTTGCTGCCGCTTCGCGCGGTGCGCATCAACGTCGCGGTCTCGGGGAAGAGCTTGGCGAAGTAGAAGCGCGCGGTCTGCAGCTTGGCGACGTAGAACGGGTCGGTGTTGCCGGCCGCGATCTCGCGCAGCGCCACCTGCGCCATGCGGGCCCAGAAGTAACCGAACACCAGGTGGCCGGCCACGCGCAGGTAGTCCACCGCGGCAGCGCCCACTTCGTCGGCGTTCTGCAGACCCTTGAAACCGATCTCGGTGGTGAACTTGGTGATCTGCTCACCCAGGATGGCCAGCGGGTTGATGAACTCGGCCATCTTCTCGTTGACGCCCTCTTCCATCACCAGCGCGCCCACCAGCTTGCCGAACTTCTTGAGCGTGGCGCCGTTGTTGCCCAGCACCTTGCGGCCCAGCAAATCGAGGCTCTGGATGGTGTTGGTGCCTTCGTAGATCATGTTGATGCGGGCATCACGCACGAACTGCTCCATGCCCCATTCCTTGATGTAGCCGTGGCCACCAAACACCTGTTGGCACTGGGTGGCGGCGTTGTAGCCGTTGTCGGTCAGGAAGGCCTTGGTGATGGGCGTGAGCAGCGAGAGCATGTCGTCGCTGTCCTTGCGCACCTTCTCGTCGGGGTGGTTGTGCACCTTCTCCAGCAGCACCGAGCAGAAGATGGCCAGCGCGCGGCCGCCTTCGGCGTAGGCCTTGGCGGTGAGCAGCATGCGGCGCACATCGGGGTGCACGATGATCGGATCGGCCGGTTTGTCTTTGGCCTTCGGCCCGGTCAGGCTGCGCATCTGGATGCGGTCTTTCGCATAGGCCAGTGCGTTCTGGTAAGCCACTTCGGTCAGGCCCAGGCTCTGGTTGCCCACGCCCAGGCGCGCGGCGTTCATCATCACGAACATGCCCTGCATGCCCTTGTTGGGCTGGCCGACCATGGTGCCGATGGCGCCGTCGATCACGATCTGCGCCGTGGCGTTGCCGTGGATGCCCATCTTGTGTTCCAGGCCACCGCAGTAGATGCCGTTGCGCTCGCCCAGGGTGCCGTCCTTGTTCACGTTGAACTTGGGCACGATGAACAGGCTCACGCCCTTGATGCCGGGAGGCGCATCGGGCAGGCGGGCCAGCACCAGGTGGATGATGTTCTCAGCCATGTCGTGTTCACCGGCGCTGATGAAGATCTTGTTGCCGGTGATCTTGTAGGTGCCGTCGGGCTGCGGCTCGGCCTTGGTGCGCATGAGGCCCAGGTCGGTGCCGCAATGCGGTTCGGTCAGGCACATGGTGCCGGTCCACTCGCCGCTGGTCATCTTGTGCAGGTAAGTTGCCTTCTGCTCGTCGGTGCCGAAGGTGTGCAGCGAAGCGTAGGCGCCGTGCGTGAGACCGGGGTACATGGTCCAGGCCTGGTTGGCCGAGTTCATCATTTCGTACATGCACTGGTTCACCACCAGCGGCAGGCCCTGCCCGCCGAACGCGGGATCGCACGAGAGTGCCGCCCAGCCACCGTCCACATACGTCTTGTAGGCTTCCTTGAAGCCCTTGGGCGTCGTGACTTCGTGCGTCTTCTGGTCGAGCTTGCAGCCCTCGGTGTCGCCGCTGATGTTCAGCGGAAAGATCACCTGGGAGGCGAACTTGCCGCCTTCTTCGAGCACCGCGTTGATGGTGTCGGCGTCGATGTCGGCGTGGGCCGGAATGGCCTTGAGGTCGTCGGTGACCTTGAGCACTTCGTGCATCACAAACTGCATGTCTCGCAGGGGCGGGTTGTAAACGGGCATGGGGAAACTCCTGTGCTGGGTTTGCGAAAAAACGAAAGGGAAATCAGCCCTGCGTGCGTGCAGCGGCTGGGGATTTGGTGGCTGTCTTGCGGGGCGCGGGCGCCTGCGGGTTGCCGAAGCGGGTGACGATGTTCTCGAACGCGCGCACGGCGCGGCTGGCCGAGTCGGGGCTGCGCAGAAAGCGCGCCTCGTAGTGCAACGCGAGGATCAGCGCGTGGATTTCAAACGCCATCTGCGCGGCGTCGGTGTCGGGCGCGAGATGCCCTTCTTCAATGGCGATTTCCACCGCGCGGCGCATGGCGCTGAGCCAGGTGTTGACCGAGCTCGCCAGCGCGTCACGCACCGGGCCGGGGCGGTCGTCGAACTCGACCGCGCCGCTGATGTAGATGCAGCCCGAATCGATTTCCACCGAGGTGCGCTTCATCCAGTTGTCGAACAACATGCGCAGGCGCGGCAGGCCACGCGGCGCGTTGATCGCGGGGTAAAACACCTCTTCTTCAAAGCGCGTGTGGTACTCGCGCACCACCGAAATCTGCAACTCCTCGCGCGAGCCGAAGTGGGCAAACACGCCCGACTTGCTCATCTGCATGACCTCGGCCAACGCCCCGATCGACAAGCCTTCCAGCCCGATCTGCGTGGCCAGACCGAGCGCGGCATCGACGATGGCGGCCTTGGTCTGCTGGCCTTTTTGCAGCGGCTTGTGGGCCGAGGTGTCGGCGCGCGGACGGCGGGCGGTGGGGGTGGTGCTCATGCGTGAGGGTGGTAGGGGTGGGGGTGAAGTATGCCAATAATCGAACGGTCGTTCTATTTTTACCGCAAAACCCGGTCTGTGCGCACCTCCGGCGGGGTTTGTGGGGACTTTGTTTAGGCCTGTGGCCCTAGAAACTCAGCGCAAGGCCTCGGGCAATTCGCGCACCGCCTGATCCGCCACCGCCCACACCCGGTCGCCCGCTCGCCGCTGGATCGGATGCATGCCGGTGAAGTCGCCGAAGGCGGGCAGCACGCCGATCGCATGGTGGGCTGGGTCGCCGAACCAGAAGCACGGCAGGCGCAGGCGCTCACGCGCGCCGCCTCGCAAGCCGATGCAAGGATGCAGGTGGCCAGCCAGGGTGTAGGCGCCCGCCACCAGCTGTGGTTCGTGACACAGCGCCCAAGGACCCATCGGCCATGGTTCTGCCTGCAGTGCCATGTCCCACTCGGGGGGTGGATCACCTGCGGCGCGGTCGTGGTTGCCGCGCACGAGATGCACGCACAGGCCTGGACGGCGGGCGCGCCACGCAGTGAGCGCCTGCCCGACCACCCGGCTCAGCTCTGGACTGCGTCCGCGCGCGGCGTGCAGAAGATCGCCGAGAAACACGAGGTGGTGCAGCGGTGTGCCGCCCAGTGAGGCCAGCGCATCGCCCAGCGCTTCGAGCGTGGTGGCGGTCGAACCGGAAGGCACCGGAACACCCAGGCGACGAAAGCTCGCGGCTTTGCCGAGGTGAGCGTCCGCCACCAGCAGGGCGGCGTGTTCGGGGAGGAAGGCCGCACCCGAGGGGTGCAACCAGATCGACAGGCCCTCGGCCAGTTGCACCGGCACCCAGGATGCGCGGAGCAAGTCGCGCTCGGTCAGAGCCGCGTCACCGGCAGCAGCAGCGCCAGGCTGTGTTCGAGGTTTTCGCTGGGCGGGCGTTTGAAACCGCTGCGTGCAAAGCGCTGCAGGCGGCCCACACAGAAGGCGGTGACCACCGACGCATCGGCCTGCGCGTCCACCGTGGGGGTGGCCACGCCGGCCACCACGGCCGCTTCGCGCAGGTTTTGACGCAAAGCCGATTCGATCTTGTCGAAGAACAGGTTCATGCGCTGTTGCAGGCGCTCGTTTTCGAACACCAGAGCATCACCCACCATCACACGCGTCATGCCGGGGTTCTTCTCGCCGAACTGCAGCAGCAGCGTGACGAGCTTGCGGCAGCGCGCATTGGCGTCGGGCTCGCGTTCCCCCAACTGGTTGATCAGGCCGAACACCGATTGCTCGATGAACTCGATCAGCCCTTCAAACATCTGCGCCTTGCTGGCGAAGTGGCGGTAGAGAGCGGCCTCGCTCACGTCGAGCCGCGCTGCGAGGCCGGCGGTGGTGATGCGTTCGGCGCCGGGCTGCTCGAGCATGGTGGCCAGCGCCTCCAGGATCTGCACGCGCCGTTCACCGGGTTTGGGACGTTTTCGGGTGCCCGCGTCGACATGGGCTGCGGCTTCGATCACGCTGGCTGCCTCAATCGCTGCAGCGTCTTGCGGAGACGGAGACTCGGGAACATGGGAGGTCATGGGCAGGCGGTCCGATCGGTGGGTGCTGATGGGTGCCGGTGGCCACACTGCGGGCCATGGCTTGTCGTCCTGTTACGAATTTTCGCACATCAACAAGGCACAACAAACCCAACGGGGGCGGGGTACCCGATGTCAGTGGGCAATCGCATTCCGCGCACCGCCACGGCCCTCACCCAGGAGGTCAATGGCTCCTGATCATGGTGCCGAACGGCTCGTTGCCCAGCACCTCCAGCAAGAGCGCATGCGGCACGCGCCCGTCGATGATGTGCACCGCATTCACACCGCTTTTGGCGGCGTCCAGCGCACCTGCGATCTTGGGGATCATGCCGCCGGAGATGGTGCCGTCTTCGACCAGCTCGTCGATGCGCCGGGGCGTGAGTTCGGTGAGCAACTGGCCATCTTTGTCGAGCACGCCGCGGATGTTGGTGAGCATGAGCAGCTTCTCGGCCTGCAACACGGTGGCGAGCTTGGCGGCCACCACGTCGGCGTTGATGTTGTAGCTCTCGTTCTGTTCACCAAAACCGATCGGGCTGACCACGGGAATGAACTGGTCGTCCTGCAAGGCCTTCACCACGCTGGGGTCGATGCTCACGATGTTGCCGACCTGGCCCACGTCGTGTTCAAGGCTGGGGTCCTTCGGGTCGGTCATGCGCAGCTTCTGCGCGCGGATCATGGCGCCGTCGCGCCCGGTCAGCCCCACGGCTTTCCCACCGGCCTGGTTGATCAGCCCCACGATGTCCTGCTGCACCTCCCCAGCCAGCACCCACTCCACCACCTCCATGGTTTCGGCATCGGTCACGCGCATGCCCTGGATGAACTGCCCCTGCTTCCCCAGCCGCTTGAGCAGCGTCTCGATCTGCGGCCCGCCCCCGTGCACCACCACCGGGTTGATGCCGACCAGCTTGAGCAGCACCACGTCTTCGGCAAAGTCTTGTTGCAAGGTCGGATCGGTCATGGCGTTGCCACCGTACTTGATGACCATGGTTTTGCCGTGGAACTTGCGGATGTAGGGCAGCGCCTGGGCGAGGATTTCGGCTTTGTCGCGGGGGGGGATGGTGGTGAGGTCGGGGGGGGTGGTCATGGCTTCTTTTGCTTGGGTTGGTTATGAAATTGTAGGCTTCGCATGATGTTTCTTCTTTCGTGGCAGGCCGGGTCTCGGCCCGGCGGCCGAGGCACTTTTCTTTGCTTCGCCCAAAGAAAAGTACCCAAATGAAAGGCGAGCCGAATTCGCTGTCCCTGCGGGCACGCTGCGTTGCTCGGATCGCCCGGGGTGCGCACAAACTTGTC
>NZ_JBLYYB010000163.1:0-4265 GCF_048549895.1 Hydrogenophaga sp. | reverse complement strand
GGGAATATGGCCTTCGTCCTGTGGCGGTACGAGGGGGCAGCCCGAGGCAAGTTGCAGCAGCGGTGGCTGCGGGTTTTTTTTACACGCCCTCGCTGCTGCAACAAAAAACCTTGGCGTCACCCCCCCCTTCGGTCCATTGTGATCACAAGCCTCCAGCACCGGTACCTTCTCCTCCACTGCGAGCACTTGTGATCGACAAGCCGGTTCGCTGCGGGCAGCAGGTTTACGCTCGTGGACGCGATCTTGTCGTCATGGCCACGGTCAATGCTGGAGCAGAGCTGATCTCCGATGGCCACATTCACGTTTACGCACCGTTGCGAGGGAAGGCCTTTGCGGGCGCCACGGGCGACACCACTGCGCGTGTCTTTGCCCTGTCCATGGCTTCACAGATGATCGGTATTGCTGGAATCTACGACACAAGTGATCGTCCAGTGCATGAATCATTTCGCGGTCGACCGGCACAAATCAGTCTCGTCGCGGGCCCACACGGCAATCGTCTCGTTGTGGATGAAATCAGCTGCTGATGAGCAGTCAAAGGCGCGTTGCCAGAGAGACGTCGGGCTGACCACCTTCAGTGAGTTTTTCACGATTCGTTCATCCGGGCTCCGCTGATTCACCCAGTGGTTGATAGCGTGAACTCCATCACGCTCCAAAAACCATATATATTATTTTTGGCATTTTAAATTGCCTAAAATATTCCAAATGGAATTGGGTCAACACTCGCTATCGCTCGCTGTCGTTGCCGCGGGTCTCGTTCTCTTGTCAGCAGGCCAGGCCCAAAGTGGGGAACTGGACTGTGGCTTGGGTGACGTGCAAATCGTACTGCCGGGCGAGGCCGCCAAACCTCAGAGTCCCGCCTCGGTTCAGGCTCAGGTCCAGATCCGGTGCAAACAGGTGCCAGACCAGAAGCTGACGGCAACACCCAAGGCCCTGAGCACTTACCCCACAAACACGCCCAGGGGCCAGACGACGTGGAGCAACGACAACGGCAAGCCTTCGTCGATTCACAACAGGTCGTCGGTGATCGTCGATTCACGCGGCTTCAAAGCACGCTGATCAATGTTCAATGAGTTGCCACGCTTCAGCATCGCGGTACTCGGGTCGGGTCCACGCGCACTGGCCAGCGCTGTGTGCTTGTCACGCCACCACTCCGTGACCTTGGGCGAGTCTGGTGGCTACTGCACCCAGCAGCAACTGGCGCGAGCACCTTTGTATCCCACTGAGCCCAAGCTGGATGAACTGCTGGGCCGGACCTCGGGGCATATCAAATTCACTGATGCTTTCGTGAAAGCCCTGACCACCGCCGATCTTGTTGTGGTCGCTGAGCAGCCAGAGTTTCTACCCACAGAGCGCAGGTTCGACATGGCCCCTGTGGAGCGCTGTTTGCAGGCGGTGGCGCGCCACAGGCCCCGAGCAACCGTGATTCTCGAAGCGCCGGCACCCGTCGGCTATTCCCTCAAGGCCAGCCTTCAGCATCGCATCATCGTGATACCTGCGCCATTGCTTATGCGGACGGGAAGTATCGCGATGGACCGCGCGCAGCCCACAAGGATCATCGTGGGGTCCACATCCGACAAAGGACTGAACTATGCCTTCATCGCAGTGCGCTCCTGTCGCGACCCCAACACGCCCTACCTGCTGACAAACGCGAGCGAGGCCGAAGCCATCCACGCCTTTGAACGCAAGCGGGTCTTGCGTGGCCGCAGCGAAAGTGGTGAGGAAGTTGCAGACTATTGCAGGATTCGGCGGCTCAATGAAGATCAGGTCCTGCGGGGTCTGCAGCCGCTTGCCTATGTCCACGAATCCAAGCTGGGCGAGCTGATGACCTGATAAGTCCTGAAACGTCTACCGATTTCAAACGGTTTGAGGTGCTTCGTCCATCATCATTTCAAGTGAGTCGATCTCATCCCTGCTGCGCTCACCCAAGTGCCGAAGCTTCGCCGTCCAACGCGCCACGTCCGCAGCATTTAGCTGCGCAAAAGACGTTTCTATTTCAGCGGCAGCGCTGCCCAAGGCGGACATGCCAAGCAACATGCTGGCGCCTTTGAGGTTGTGGGCAGCCAGCTCGATCGTCCCGTGGTCTCCCTCACTCATCGCATTGATAAGCGCATCCAGAGAGCCCGTGTTCGGACACAACACCAGTGACACCAGCTCAGCGCGGACTTCGCGAGTGGCAAGCGGCACCAGCTGCTGGTAACCCAAGAGATCGACCACCAGAGGAAACTGCATGTTGAGGTTCTCAAGAACCGCAGTGAGTTCAGCAGAGGCGAGCACCTTGTCCTCCTTCGGCACATTGGGCGTCAATAATCCGCAACCCAACAGCGCCTTGTTCAGGTCGTGCAGTGTCAAAGGTTTGCTTACAAACCAATCAACGCCGGCTTCTTCCGCCCGGTTCTTGACCTCACCCACAACGTCAGCTGTGACCAACATGATCGTGATGCCCGACGATTTTCCGCCCATACCCCGAATGGCTTTTGCTGTCGAAATTCCATCGAGCTCAGGCATGTGGTAATCGAGCAAAACCGCATCAAAGGTTTGCTCCTTCAACAATTGCAGCGCCTCAAGACCATTGCCGCAGAACACCGCCTCATGACCCATCTTGTCCAGAAGCAGGTTCATGTACTTCAAGTTGACGGGATGGTCCTCCGCGACCAGCAGCTTGAGGCTTTGGTACGACGCGAACTCCATCTGAAAATCTTCCTTCACTTGGGTCGGCGCGGTTGTCTCGGGCAGGTTGAGCGTGAGTTCGAAGCGGGACCCAACGCCCAGCTTGCTGGTCACAGTGATATCACCGCCCATCATTCGCGCAAGACTGCGCGAGATCTCAAGACCCAGACCGGTTCCGCCTGTTTTGCGCAGAAACGAATTGTCAGCCTGATAAAAGCGCGTGAACAACCGCTCAATGGTGGCCTCATTCATGCCCTCTCCGGTGTCTTCAACCACGATGGACACTGTCCCGTGGGTTCCCGGTTTGGCATTGATGCTGACCTTGACCTCACCTTGGTGCGTGAACTTGATGGCGTTACCAACCAGGTTAAAGAGGATCTGCCGAATACGCATGGCGTCACCACGCACCCATCTAGGCAGTTGCTCTCCGTACTCAACACGAAGGTTGATGCCCTTACCAGCCGCGACCTGGCGCATCAGCTCTTGTGTGTTGCTGGCGAGTTCTTCAAGGTCAACGGTCGACATCAGAAGCTTGACCCCCCCCGAGTCGATCGTTGAAATGTCCAGAATGTCATTGAGAACCCCCAGAAGGTGTTCGGCGGAGTCCATCGCGGTCTCGACATGATCACGTTGTCCATTGTTCAGATCGGTGGAGTGAAGCAGATTGAGCATGCCCATGAGTCCCTGAAAAGGTGTGCGGATTTCATGACTCATGTTGGCCAGAAACACGCTCTTCGCCTGGTTTGCGCGTTCCGCCTCTTCTCTCGCCGACTCCAGCTCGTCGCTCAGTGTTTTCAGTTTCAGGTACTGAGATTTCTGGCGGTTGATGTGCCTCACGAGTAAAGCCACCAAGCTCAGCAACAGCAGCACCTGCAGAACCGTCAACGCGGTCAGGGCCTTGCCCTGTTGACGAATCTGAAAATTGCGTTCTTCTAAAAAGAGCGAGGTGGCTCGGGAAGCCTCGCGACTCATCTCTCTGAGCACGGGCTCCACGTCGAGCAGGCGAGTCGACAGATTGTCCAGCTCGTCTCGGCGAGCCAGCAAACTCTCAGGCTGCGCAAACACGGGATCAGCCGACTTGACGATGGCATCAAGCTCTTTCAACAGCTTGGGGTAAGCCGGTGATTGCTCGACCAGCGCGGTGCTCTGAAAATCCTTAATCAGAATCAGCCGGCTCACATAAATCTCGTACCGCTCAACCAGCTCGTCTGGAGAAGGCTGGGCATCCATATCGCGGACCCGGTCCAGTACGCGCAGGAGCTTTGCCTGCTCCCTCTCCAGCTGGAAAAATTGCGAGGTGATCGAGTCGTACTGGGTGTCGGTGAGCTCTTGAATCAAGCGCGATTGCTTGAACTGGATCAACACGATCGGCGTCATCATGAGCGCTGAGAACACCGTTAACGCGATCCAGAGCCGCTTTCTTCCCGTAAACATGTTCATGGGCTTCCCCCAGTTTCCCGGACGGTTTGCTTAGCCCATTAAGCCTTGCTCAAAGTCGACGGGGCTGAGGAAGTCTAGCTTTGAGTGTTTGCGCACCGGGTTGTAGAAGCGCTCGATGTAGTCGAACACGTCGGACCTGGCTTCTTCCCTTGTCCGGT
>NZ_JBLYYB010000162.1:0-4083 GCF_048549895.1 Hydrogenophaga sp. | reverse complement strand
TGAAAATGGGGTTCATCGATTTTACTGCCGAGTGCTATTTAGGCTCGTTAGAGCTCTACAAGCGGTGGATGACTCGCGGCGATATTCGCAAGAACGACATTTTATTCACCACCGAAGCGCCACTAGGCAACGTCGCACTCGTCCCAGATTCACAGAAGTACATCCTTAGCCAGCGGACAATACTCATTCAGGTCGACGAGGCCCAAGCATTGAGCCCGTTCGTATTTCAGCAACTGAGCTCAGCCCAATTCCAGCGCAATCTATTCGATAACGCTAGCGGATCAACTGCACAAGGAATACAGAGGAAAAAATTCGAACAGCTTAACGTCGCGCTACCCCCACTTCATGAACAACGCGCCATCGCAGAAACCTTGAGCGATGTGGATGCCCTGCTGAGCGGGCTAGACCGACTCATCGCCAAACAGCGCGACCTCAAACAGGCTGCCATGCAGCAACTCCTCACCGGCCAGACCCGCCTCCCCGGCTTTCAGGGGGAGTGGGAGGTGAAGCGGTTGGGTGAGATCGCCACCTTGAATAAAGTTAATGTCTTGCCTTCCGAGCAGCCGGAACGACAGTTCGTTCATTTCAGTCTTCCCGGATTTGATAACGAGAAGACTGCGAATGTTGAACTCGGGGCCACTATCGGTAGCAGCAAGTTCGGCGTGCCCCCAGGGGCCGTTCTAGTTTCCAAGTTGAATCCTCGTATTCCCCGAATTTGGGCGCCGTCAACAATCCCTGAGAATGCAGTTGCCTCAACCGAATGGTTGATATTGACGCCAAGAGGGGGAATCGATCGTAGTTACTTGTTCTTGCTGTGCTCATCGCCGATATTTTGTGAGCGAATGGAGCTCGCGGCTACGGGAACAACTGGTAGTCATCAGCGCATAAGCCCAGCCGCGGCGCTAGCCATTCAGATTTCCGTGGTAGCCGATCCCGTTGAACAAACCGCCATCACCCAAGTCCTCAGCGACATGGATGCTGAACTCGCCGCCCTCGAAGCCCGCCGCGAGAAAACCCGTCAGCTCAAGCAGGGGATGATGCAGGAGCTACTCACCGGCCGGACGCGTTTGGTATGAGCCGGGCCGTGCCCAGGCGGTCGGCATGAAAGTGCTTTATCTGGATGAATCGGGTGACCACAACCTGGCTGTGATCGACCCGTCCTACCCGCTGTTCGTGCTGGGCGGCGTCATCATGGAACAGCGCTATGCCGAGGGGGCTTTGGAAGAGGCGCTGGGACGCTTCAAGCGAGACCTGTTTGGCCGCGATGATCTGGTTTTGCACACGGCGGACATCACCCGAAACCGTAACGGCTTCGAGCGGTTGAAAGAGCCCGCATTTCGAGAGCGGTTCTACCGCGAACTCAACGCGTTGCTTCGATCGCTGACGTTTACGGTGGTGGCCTGCGTGATCAGAAAGCAGGAGCACTTGGGGCGCTATGGCGTTGCCGCGCTGGATCCTTACATGCTCAGCCTCGACGTTTTGGTCGAACGTTATTGCATGGAGCTTGGCTCCGGCTCTGGCAGCGGCGTGATTGTTGCGGAGTGCCGAGACGCTACGCTGGACCGCCAGCTTGAAATCGCGTGGTTGAATCTGAAGGTGCAAGGCACGCGCTATTTGCAGGCAACCCAGATTCAGCAGCGCATTGCCGGACTCAACCTTCGACCGAAGTCTGCGAATCTGGCCGGGTTGCAGCTTGCCGATCTGGTCGTGACGCCCATTGGCCGAAAGGTGCTGGGCAAGACGGTCAAGGAAGACTACCGGGTGGTGGAAGAGAAGTTCCGACGCAGCCGGGACGGCAGGATCGAGGGCTATGGCTTGGTGGTGCTGCCCCGATGACGCCCAAAAAATGGGGCCAGCCCCCGCTACGCAGTGACCAGCCCACACGACACATACTGTGTACGTTTGCCCGAAATGGCAAGCGCTGCCTGACGGACGGTATCTGCCCTGTCGCCGCTGTCGATCCGCCGGGACCTACTCGCTATCCCGTGCGGTCAGTCGGCCAGCTTCAGGTCCCGAAACTTGCTGGTATGACTCAACAGGGCCCGCTCAAGGCGGGCGATGCTTTGCCCGGTCTCGATGGCCGTCGAGCTGGCCACCGACCGCACAATCACCGCACGGGTGAGTGCCGCTGGGGTGCTGCGCTTGCGACGGATGTTGCTTTGCGACGTCATGCCCGCAGCTTGCCATTTGTGTGTGGACTAGACCCGCTTCGGGGCAGCGCCGAGCCCGCCGGGCCTGGATCGTTTCTGGAAGAGAATTTGAGTAATATGCACGTTGTGCATACACTCTACCATGCACTTTGAGTGGGACGAGGCTAAGCGGCGGACCAATCTGCGCAAGCACGGTGTCGATTTTGCCGATGCGGTGGGCGCCTTGGAGGACCCGTTCAACCTCACGCTTGAAGAGACCTCCGCCACCGGTGAGCCGCGCTTCGTCACCATGGGCCGGGGCTTTTGTGACCGGGTTTTGTATGTGGTGTGGACCGAGCGCGGGGTTGACGTCATTCGCATCATTTCTGCGCGCAAAGCCAGCCCCGGCGAAGCGCGCCACTATCAGGACTGAGCCATGAAGACCGAAATGCCAGAACGCGATTTCAGTGCCGGCAAGCGCGCCAAGCAGGTGCCGCAGCTTGCCCGGCTCCAGAAGGAGAACGAGAGCAAGGAGCGGATCACGATTCGCCTGGACGCCGACGTGCTGGCCTGGTTTAGGGCGCAGGTGCGCGGTGGTGGCAACTATCAGACGCTGATCAACGACACCCTGCGTGCGGCGATGAAAGCCGACGACGCCCCGTTGACGGTTGGCAAACTGCGCGAGGTGCTGCGCCAGGAACTGCACGCCGCCTGAGCGCGGGTGCCAACGGCGGGAACCCGAAACCACATGAGCCTGATTGGCCAAGCCGAGCGCGTCACGCAGAACCGTGTGGTGGCCTTGTTCCGCGACGAGTTGGGCTATCGCTATCTGGGAAACTGGACCGACCGCGACAACGGCAACATCGAGGAATCCTTGCTGGGCCCGTGGCTGACCGCTCGCGGGCATACCCCGGCGCAGATCAGCATGGCGCTGCACCGCCTGCGCACCGAGGCGGGCCATCACGACCGCAGTCTGTATGGCAACAACAAGGCGGTCTACGAACTGCTGCGCTACGGCGTGCCGGTGAAAACCGAGGCCGGGCAGGTCACCGAACAGGTGCACCTGATCGACTGGCAGCATCCCGAAAGCAATGACTTCGCCGTGGCCGAAGAGGTCACCCTCAAGGGCGGCCACGAGCGGCGGCCCGATGTGGTGCTGTACGTGAACGGCATTGCCATCGTTGTGCTGGAGTTGAAGAACAGCCGCGTGTCGCTGAGCGACGGCATTCGCCAGAACCTGTCCAATCAGCGGCCCGAGTTCAACGCGGGGTTCTTTTCGACCGTGCAGTTCGTGTTTGCCGGCAACGATTCCGAAGGCTTGCAGTACGGCACCATCGGCACGCCGGAAAAGATGTTCCTGCGCTGGAAAGAGGACGAGGCCGACAACAGCCGCTACAAGCTCGACAAGTATCTGCTCAGGATGTGCGACAAGCAGCGCCTGCTCGACCTGTTGCAGCACTTCGTGCTGTTCGATGGCGGCATCAAGAAGCTGCCGCGGGTGCATCAGTACTTTGGCATCAAGGCGGCGCAGCAGCATGTGCGGGAGCGTCGCGGCGGCATTCTCTGGCACACACAGGGCAGCGGCAAAAGCATCGTCATGGTGCTGCTGGCGCGCTGGATTCTGGAGCACAACCCGCAGGCGCGGGTGGCCATCATCACCGACCGTGATGAGCTGGATAAGCAGATCCTGCGCGTGTTCACCGATGCCGGGGAGGCCATGCAGCGCAGCCGCAGCGGCCGGGACTTGATGACACAGTTGGCCAGCCCCAGCCCGCGGCTGATGTGCTCGCTGGTGCACAAGTTTGGCAGGCGTGACGTGGCCGACTTTGACGCCTTCATCAAGGAGCTGGAGGCCCGGCCCAGCCCGACCGTGGGCGAGGTGTTCGTGTTCGTGGACGAATGCCACCGCACCCAGAGCGGCAAGTTGCACCGCACGATGAAGGCCATGTTGCCC
>NZ_JBLYYB010000161.1:0-2804 GCF_048549895.1 Hydrogenophaga sp. | reverse complement strand
CTTGTCCCACGATGCACCACCCTTGCGCAGGCCGACCACGACCTTCACGCCACTGTCGTTCAGGTTTTGTGCGTGGGCATGGCCCTGCGAGCCGTAGCCGATGATGGCCACGGTCTTGCCTTTGATCAGGCTCAGGTCGGTGTCTTTGTCGTAGAAAACTTTCATGGGTCGCTCCGGTTGAAATGCGTTGTTGGGGGTTGAAATGGGAAAAACGGGGTGAATTGTCTTACACGCGCAAGATGCGCTCGCCGCGGCCGATGCCGCTGGCACCCGTACGTACGGTTTCCAAGATGGCGGTGCGGTCAATGGCCTGCAGAAAAGCGTCGTTCTTCGACTGGTCGCCGGTCAGCTCAATCGTGTAGCTCTTCTCGGTCACGTCGATGATGCGGCCACGGAAGATGTCGGCCATGCGCTTCATCTCCTCGCGCTCCTTGCCCACCGCGCGCACCTTCACCATCATGAGCTCGCGCTCGGTGTAGGCACCTTCGGTGAGATCGACCACCTTCACGACCTCAATGAGGCGGTTCAGATGCTTGGTGATCTGTTCGATCACATCGTCGGAGCCCGTGGTCTGGATCGTCATGCGCGAGAGCGATGGATCCTCAGTGGGCGCCACGGTGAGCGATTCGATGTTGTAACCACGGGCAGAAAACAGGCCGACAACGCGCGACAGCGCACCGGGTTCGTTTTCCAGCAGAACGGCAATGATGTGTTTCATAGGTGCAGATTCCTCTTTTCGCTGCCCTCCCCCGTGCACGGTAATGCATGGGCTTGGCAGGCAATAGATTCGTCAAAAAAGTGAATGCTATCTATTCGATAGCTGGTAGCGCTTGATGAACAAGCGCTGGAGGCCGATTTGGCTTAAAGGTCCTCCGACCCCAGCAGCATCTCGGTAATGCCCTTGCCGGCCTGGACCATCGGGAACACGTTCTCGGTGGGGTCGGTGCGGAAGTCCATGAACACGGTGCGGTCCTTGAGCTTGCGGGCTTCGCGCAGAGCGGGCTCTACGTCCTTGGGACTCTCGATCAACATGCCCACATGGCCGTACGCCTCTGCCAGCTTCACGAAGTTGGGCAGCGCGTCCATGTAGCTGTGGCTGTAGCGGCCGGAGTATTCGATCTCCTGCCACTGCCGCACCATGCCCAGGTAGCGGTTGTTCAGCGAGCAGATCTTGATCGGCGTGTTGTACTGCAGGCAGGTGGACAGCTCCTGGATGTTCATCTGCACCGAGCCTTCGCCAGTGATACAGAACACCTCGGACTGCGGCTTTGCCAGCTTGATGCCCATGGCGTACGGGATGCCCACGCCCATGGTGCCCAGGCCGCCAGAGTTGATCCAGCGGCGTGGCTCGTCAAAGCGGTAGTACTGCGCGGCCCACATCTGGTGCTGGCCCACGTCGGACGTGATGTAGGTGTCCGCGTCCTTGGTCATGTTCCACAGCGTCTCGACCACGTACTGTGGCTTGATGACGTCTGGGCTGCCCATGCTGTACTTGAGGCAGTCGCGCTTGCGCCAGCCTTCAATGGTGTCCCACCAGGCGGCCAGAGCACCCGAGTCAGGGCGCGTGCTGCTCTCGCGGATCATGGAGATCAGCTCGGTGAGCACGTCCTTGACGTCGCCGACGATCGGGATATCGACCTTCACGCGCTTGGAAATGCTCGACGGGTCAATATCGACGTGGATGATCTTGCGGTCGTTCTGCGCAAAGTGCTTGGGATTGCCGATCACGCGGTCATCAAAACGCGCGCCCACAGCCAGCAGCACGTCGCAGTTCTGCATGGCGTTGTTGGCCTCGATGGTGCCGTGCATGCCCAGCATGCCCAGGAACTTGCGGTCCGACGCGGGGTATGCACCCAGGCCCATCAGCGTGTTGGTGACTGGGTAGCCCAGCATGTCCACCAGCGTGCGCAACTCATTGGTGGCATTGCCCAGCAGCACGCCACCGCCGGTGTAGATGTAGGGGCGCTTGGCCGCCAGCAGGAGTTGCAGCGCCTTGCGAATCTGACCACCATGGCCCTTGCGCACAGGGTTGTACGAGCGCATTTCCACGCTTTGCGGATAGCCGCTGTACGGTACCTTCTTGAAGGAAACGTCCTTGGGCACATCCACAACCACGGGGCCAGGACGGCCGGTGCGGGCAATGTGGAAGGCCTTCTTCATCGTCATGGCCAGATCGCGCGGGTCCTTGACGAGGAAATTGTGTTTGACGATGGGGCGGGTAATACCGACCGTGTCGCACTCCTGGAAGGCATCCAGCCCGATGGCGGGGGTGGGCACCTGTCCGGAAATGATCACCATCGGGATGCTGTCCATGTACGCCGTAGCGATACCGGTCACTGCGTTGGTGAGACCTGGACCGGATGTGACCAGCGCAACGCCCACTTCACCCGTGGCACGTGCGTAGCCGTCAGCAGCATGCACGGCAGCCTGCTCATGGCGCACCAGCACGTGCTGGATGGTGTCTTGTTTGTAGAGCGCGTCGTAGATGTAGAGAACTGCACCGCCGGGATAGCCCCAGATGTACTGGACGTTCTCAGCCTGAAGCGACTTGATGAGGATCTCGGAACCCATGAGGTCCTGAGCACCGGAAGCGGGGGAGGTGTTGCCCTGCGAAGCAGCGGCCGCTGAAGAGATTTCAGCCTTGGAGATTTCCATGATCGATCAACCTTTGTGAATTTCTCTGACGAAAAACCTTGGGTGCTCCTAACATGCGCTCTTGTGAAGCCAGCTTGGAACTTGAGGCCAAGGACATGGGCGGGATGATTGCCGCGCCGGACCGTGACCCGTTTGCCTTTGAATTGCAG
>NZ_JBLYYB010000160.1:0-32138 GCF_048549895.1 Hydrogenophaga sp. | reverse complement strand
GGCAGTTGGCAGTGAACACCTTGCCCCCACGCTCCGCCGCTGCGCGGGTCGCTGCCCCCCGAGGGGGCTGTTTCGCCTTGGGGCGGCCCGGCGGCGAAACTTTGCCCCCACGCTGCGCCGCTGCGCGGGTCGCCTGACAAACCATGCGACGCGACCAAGGCTTCACCCTGATCGAACTGATGGTGGTGGTGACCCTGGTGGCGCTGGCCACCGCCGGGGTGACGCTGGCGTTGCGCGATGATGGCTCGACGCGGCTGGAGCGTGAGGCGCTGCGGCTGTCGGCGTTGATCGAATCGGCCCGCGTGCAATCGCGCACCAGCGGTCTGCCGGTGGTGTGGCGCAGCCTGCCGCAGGGGTTCGAGTTTGTGGGTTTGCCTGCGCTGCGCAGTGGCGCGTCTTCGCAGCTCAGCCTGAGCGGACCACGCCCCTGGCTCAGTCCCGACACCGTGGCCCAGGTGACCCTGCCGCCGGGGGCACTGAGTCTGGTGCTGGGACCGGAGCCCCTCATTGCCGCGCAGCGCCTGGTGCTCCAGCAGGGTGATTTGCGCCTCACGCTGGCCACCGATGGCCTCTCACCGTTTGTCGTGGTGTCTGAGACGCCATGAAAGTGCAGCGCGGCTTCACGCTCATCGAGGTGCTGGTGGCGCTCGCGGTGATCGCCATCACCCTGGCTGCCGGGCTGCAGGCCACCGGCGCGCTCACGCGGGCGGCGCAGCGGCAAAGCAATCAGTGGCTGGCCCAGATCTGCGCCGAAAACGAGCTCACGCGGCTGCGGCTGCTGCGCCAGTTGCCCGGCACCGGCGATAGCCAGGTAGCTTGCGCGCAAGCCGGCCGGCAAATGCTGGTGCAGGTGTCGGTGCTGCCCACACCCAACCCCAATTTCCGGCGCATCGACGCGACGGTGCAAGGCGATGTGGATGGCAACACGGTGCGTCTGCTGTCCCTCTCCACCATCCTGGGTCGGTACTGAAAACATGCGCCGCAGCCAAGGCTTCACCCTCGTCGAGCTGCTGGTTGCGATCGCAGTGATGTCGATGCTGGCTCTGCTGAGCTGGCGCGCCATCGACGGCATGACGCGCACACAAACGCTCACGCAGGAACGCTCCGACGGTTTGCTGCGGCTGCAGTCGGCATTGGGGCAATGGATCGCCGACCTCGACGCGGTGCTCGACACCGGCGAGGTGACACCGGTGGACTTCAACGGGCAGACGCTGCGCATCACCCGGCGCGACAGCGCAGAGACGGGTCTGGACAGCCCGGGTGTTCGGGTGGTGGCGTGGGCACTTCGTCCCACGGCTGCGGGCGGGCAATGGTCGCGCTGGCAATCGGGGCCGCTGCGCCAGCGCGATGAGCTGGCCCGCGCCTGGCAGCGCGCAGCCGACTGGGGGCGCGGCGCTTCGGGCACAGCCCTTGCCGGGGCTGACAGTTCACTGGCCGTGATCGGTGTCGATCGGTGGCAGCTCTTCTTTCACCGCGGCGAGACCTGGGGCAACCCCCTGTCATCGGTGGGCACCGAAGCCGCCGGCGGCAACACGCCAGCCTCGAACAGCATGCCCAACGGCGTGCGGCTGCAGCTCACCCTGACCGGCACTCAGGGCTTGAGCGGTGATCTCCTGCGCGACTGGGCTCGCCCCACCCTGGAGGCTGGCCGGTGAACTTGCCCCCACGCTCCGCCGCTGCGCGGGTCGCTGCCCCCCGAGGGGGCTGTTTCACCTTGGGGCGGCCCGGCGGCGACACCTTGCCCCCACGCTCCGCCGCTTCGCGGGTCGCTGCCCCCCGAGGGGGCTGTTTCACCTTGGGGCGGCCCGGCGGTGAAACTTTGCCCCCACGCTCCGCCGCTTCGCGGGTCGCTGCCCCCCGAGGGGGCTGTTTCACCTTGGGGCGGCCCGGCGGTGAAACCTTGCCCCCACGCTGCAGACAGCGCGGTGCGGCGCTGCTGCTGGCCATGCTCACCGTGACGCTGGTGGCCACGCTGGCCTCGGCGGCGCTGTGGCAGCAGTGGCGATCCACTGAAATCGAACAGGCCGAGCGCCAGCGGGTGCAGGCGGGCTGGATCCTCACCGGCGCGCTCGACTGGGCACGCCTCATCCTGCGCGAGGACGCGCGCGGCAACCAGAGCAGCGGCAACGCCGACCACCTCGGCGAGCCCTGGGCGCTGCCCCTGGAGGAGGCGCGCCTCTCCAGCTTTCTGGCAGCCGACCAGAGCAACAACACCGACGGCACCCTGCAGGCCTTTCTCTCCGGTGAACTGATCGACATGCAGTCGCGGCTGAACTTCAACAACCTGGTGCGCAGCACCGGTGGTGGAGCGGCGACCCAGGTGGAGACAGTAGAAGCGGATCGGCTGGCGTTCGCCCGGCTCTTCGAGCAGCTCGGTCTGCCGGCGAGCGAGCTCACCGTCGCTGCCGAGGCGCTGCGCAACACCACCCAGCTGGCGCTCACCGACCCCCTGCCCTCGCCCACGTCGCTGGTGCCGAACAAACTGTCCCAACTGGGCTGGCTGGGCATCAGCCGCACCAGCCTGGCGGCGCTGGAGCCGCACGTCACCGTATTGCCCGAGCGCTCCGCGCTCAACCTCAACACCGCCAGCGCAGAGGCCATCTTTGCCAGCGTGCCCGAGCTGGACCTGGCCCAGGCCCGACAGGTGGTGGCCGCGCGGGAACGCAATCCGTTCAAGACACTGGCCGATGTGGTGGCTGCCGTGCCCGCCACCGCCGGCAAGCTGGGCGATCAGGCCCACAGCACCCGCAGCCGCTACTTCGAAGTGCGCGGGCGCCTGCGGCTGGAGAACGCCGTGATTGAAGAGCGCTCCCTGGTGGTGCGCAACGATCTGGACGTGCGCGTGACATGGCGCGAGCGCCTCACCCGACCCTGATGTCCCTGCCGGCCGCATCGGTCTTCTGATGCATGTCCGGTTGTCACACTCGCTCTTTAGAATGGTTTGCTCCGTGGCGTCCGCCACCCCGGCCGAACCCTTGTGCTGATCGTCACCCCTTCGGACTTTTCCGCTGCCAGCCCCGCACCTGCGTCGGCCCTGCTCGACTGGGCCTTGTCGGCCAATGGCCAGCAGATCACCGACACCGGCCAGTGTGGTGCTTCGCTGTTGCCGCGCGATGACGACGTGGTGCTGGTGCTGCCGCCGCGCGCGGTGTCGTGGCACAGCGTTGCCCTGCCCAAGGTCGCCGCCAACCGGCTGCGCGCCGCCCTCGATGGCCTGCTGGAAGACCGCGTGCTCGCCGACGTGAACGAACTCCATTTCGCGCTGGAGCCCGGCGGCAGATCGGGCCAGACGGTGTGGGTCGCCGCCTGCCACAGGGGACGGCTTGGCGCCTGGCTGCAACTGCTGGAGGCGGCAGGCCGCCCGGTGTCGCGCATCGTGCCCGCGCTGTGGCCCCTCCGTGGCCAAGCCGCACTGGCGCCTCCCGGCGCTGAGCGCAGCACCGTACCCGATGTGCCCAGCCCCATTCACTGGGCGCACGGCGAGAGCGGGCAAGCCTGGCTGGCCAGCGCCAGCGCATTCGGCGTGAGCTGCACACCGCTGGTGGCCGGTGGCAACAGCGCCAGTGTGGTGAAAACCTTGATGCCACCACCAGCACACCTGGCGGGCCAGCAGCCGGGAAACCTGCCCGGTGACGCCGTCGAACACGGCATCTGGCTGGCAGACCCCGGCGTAGCGGCCCTCGCGGAGCAGGTGCTGGACCAACGATTTGAACTCGTGGCCTTGCCGCAGTGGCTGTTGCGCTGTGCCCAGTCCGAATGGAATCTGGCGCAGTTCGATCTCAGCCTGTCGTCGGGCGCGCGGCGTGGGCAACGCTGGCGCCGCGCGCTGCAGCAGGGGCTGAGTGCTCCCCAGTGGCGCCCAGCGCGCCGGGGTCTGGCCGCGCTGGTGGCGGTGCACCTGG
Source organism: Hydrogenophaga sp. (assembly GCF_048549895.1). Lineage (GTDB taxonomy): Bacteria > Pseudomonadota > Gammaproteobacteria > Burkholderiales > Burkholderiaceae_C > Hydrogenophaga. Next base: position 28,236 of record NZ_JBLYYB010000160.1, on the reverse strand, counting down.
TGGGACTCAACACCGCCGCCTGGCACGAGCGCAGTGCACTCGCGGCCAAGCAGCAAGCGGTGCGCCAGACGCTGCAGCAAACCTTTCCACAGGTCACGCTGGTGCTGGACGTGCCGGTTCAGATGCAGCGCGAACTCGCGCGCCTGCAGCAGGCCAGCGGGTCCTTGTCGTCGGGCGATCTGGAAACGCTGCTGGGCGCGATCGATCAGGCCTCTGGCGGCGAGAGCCTCACGCCGACCACCATCGCCTTCACCCCGGGAGACGGGCGCTTGTCGGGCTGGGGCGCCACCGACGAACAGATGCGTGCGCTGCAGCAGGCGCTGGAGCGCAGCGGCTGGCGCGTGCGCCTCGATGGCAGCGAGCTCACCCTCAAACCACCGGCACCCTGAACCCCATGACCACCCGCACGCGCACTGCGTCTCCCCTGCCGCTGCTCTCCCGCTTCACAGCACCGCTGTCGGCCGCGCTGGGTCGCCTCTCGCCGCGCGAACGCCGCGCCGTGCTGAGCGCCGCCTGGGTGCTGGGCCTGGGTCTGGTGTGGTGGCTGGCGGTGGCACCGGCCCTCACCACGCTGCGTGAGGCCCCCGAGCACCACGCCCGGCTGGATGCCCAACTCCTGCAGATGCAACGCATGGCGGCCACCGCCGCCGCGCTGCGGGCAGACACCAACACCCAGCCCCCGGGCAGGGACGCGGTGCAGCGCGCGCTTCAAGCGGCCACCGCTTCGCTGGGCGGCGCCGCCCAGCTCGCGGTGCAAGGCGACCGTGCCACCGCCACCCTGCGCGGCGCGGCACCTGAAGCCCTGGCGCAGTGGTTGACGCAGGTTCGCATCAATGCCCGGCTGCTGCCGCTGGAAACGCAGATCACGCGCGACCCCTCCTCCGGCCACTGGAGCGGCACCGTGGTGCTCTCCGGTCCGGGCCTGGCCGGGGGCGGCTGAGCCATGAACCCGCGCTGGCCCTCACGCATGGCCTGGCTGGGCGCGCTGCTCGGCCTGGCCATGGCGGTGCTGCTGTTCGCACCCGCGCGCTGGCTGGCGCAGGCCGTCACCTCGGCCACGGCGGGCCAGGTTCAGCTGGTCAATGCGCGCGGCACGGTGTGGCACGGTCAGGCCGATCTGCTGCTCACCGGGGGCGAGGGCAGCCAGACGCGTGCATCACTGCCGCAAGGTGTGCAGTGGCGCCTGTCGCCCACCTGGCTGGGCGGCAGGCCGGCCATGGCCCTGCAACTCGCTGCGCCGTGCTGCACGCCACAGCCCCTGGCGTTGACACTCAAGCCCCATGGGGGTGGTGCCGAACTGAGCCTGGCCGCTGCGCGCAGCCGCTGGCCTGCCCACCTGCTCACCGGGCTGGGCACCCCCTGGAACACCTTGCGCATGGAAGGCCTCCTGAGCCTGCAGACCGATGGCCTGAGCCTGCGCTGGGCGCACGGTCGCGGCAGCCTGCAAGGTGGGCTGGCGCTGGAAGCGCAAGACCTCGCCTCGCGCCTGTCCACGCTGCGCCCGCTGGGCAGCTACCGCATGGACCTGCGCTCGGACCCCGATGGACGCGACACCTCGCTGTCGTTGCGCACGCTCAACGGGCGCCTGCAGCTGCAGGGTCAAGGTCGGTGGGTGGGCGGGCGCCTGCGCTTCTCCGGCGTGGCAGAAGCCGCACCCGAGAGCGAAGCCGCGCTGGCCAACCTGCTCAACATCATCGGACGCCGGCAAGGCCCGCGTTCGCTGCTCAACATCGGGTGAAATTTTCGATGTTTTCACACCCCCCAACCCTTACGATCGCGCCATGAAACCGAGCACCACCGCCGCCGTCCCCGGCAAGTCCACGACGGCCACGGCACTGGCCGTGCTGCTGGCGCTCGGTATCTGCACCGCCCCGCTGGCGTGGGCGCAGAGTCGCAACAGCGAGCCCGTGACGTTGAATTTCGTGGCGGCCGAGATCGAATCCGTGGCGCGCACCATGGCCACCATCACGGGTCGCAACGTGGTGGTCGATCCGCGCGTGAAAGGCACCATCAACCTGGCCACCGAGCGTCCGGTGTCGCCCACCGTCGCGCTCAACCAGTTCGCGGCGGTGCTGCGCCTGCAGGGCTTCTCCATCGTGGACACCGGGGGTCTGTACAAGATCGTGCCCGAGGCCGACGCCAAGCTGCAGGGCAATGTGGTCAACGCCGGTTCGGTCAATGCGCTGCCCACCTCGAACCAGATCGTCACGCAGATCTTCCGCCTCAACCACGAGTCGGCCAACAACCTCGTGCCGGTGCTGCGCCCCCTGATCGGGCCCAACAACACCATCAACGTGAACCCGGGCAACAACTCGCTGGTGATCACCGACTACGCGGACAACCTGCAGCGCATCGGCCGCATCATCACCTCGCTGGACGTGGCGGGCGCCACCGACGTGGAGGTGATCCCGCTGCAGCACGCGGTGGCGGCCGACCTCGCCGCGCTGGTCTCGCGCCTGATCGACCCGACCGCAACCGGTGGTGGCGCCGGCCAGGCCGACGCTTCCTACAAGACCACCTTGATCGCCGAGCCGCGCAGCAACAGCCTGGTGCTGCGCGCGGCCAACCCCGCGCGGCTGGCACTGGTGCGCTCGCTGGTGGCCAAGCTCGACCAGCCGTCCTCGGCCAGCGTGAGCGGCAACATCCACGTGGTGTACCTGAAGAACGCAGACGCCGTGGCGCTGGCCACCACCCTGCGCGCAGCGCTGGCGGGCGAGTCGTCGGTCGGGGGCGGGGGCAGCGGCCTGGGTGCCGGTGCCCGCGCAACCACTCCCCTGAACGGAGCGGGCACCACCAGCCCCGCCAGCAGCCCGGTGGCGGCCAGCGCCCAGCCGTCCACCGGCGGGCAGATCCAGGCCGACCCGGCCACCAACTCGCTCATCATCACCGCGCCCGAGCCGCAATACCGCCAGTTGCGCGCGGTGATCGACCAGCTCGATTCGCGCCGCGCTCAGGTGTATGTGGAGAGCCTGATCGCCGAGGTCAACGCCGACAAGGCGGCCGAGTTCGGCATCCAGTGGCAGGGCGCGCTGGGCAATTCGGGCGACTCGCTCATCGGCCTGCTGGGCACCAACTTCGGCACCGGCGGACAGAACATCATCGACCTGGCCAGCGGCAACGCCACACCCACGCCCGGCCTCAACGTGGGCGTGGCGCGGCGCACCAACGGCGTGTATGTGCTGGGGTTCCTCGCGCGCTTCCTGCAGCAGAACGGCGAGGGCAACATCCTCTCCACCCCCAACCTGCTCACGCTGGACAACGAGGAAGCCAAGATCGTGATCGGTCAGAACGTGCCGTTTGTCACCGGGCAGTTCACCAACACCGGCAGCAACAACGGATCGGTCAATCCGTTCCAGACCATCGAGCGCAAAGACGTGGGCCTGACGCTGCGCGTGAAGCCGCAGATCAGCGAGAACGGCACCATCAAGATGACCATCTTTCAAGAGGTCAGCAGCGTGCAGGCCTCGTCGGTCAACTCGGCCTCGGGCCTGATCACCAACAAACGTTCGATCGAATCGACCGTGCTGGTGGACGACGGCGCCATCGTGGTGCTGGGCGGCCTGCTGCAGGACGAATTTGCCGCCAACCAGGACAAGGTGCCGGGCCTGGGTGATGTGCCCGTGTTCGGCAACCTCTTCCGCAGCGAAAGCCGCTCGCGGCGCAAGACCAACCTCATGGTCTTCCTGCGGCCGGTGGTGGTGCGCGACGCGCGTGCCACCAGCAGCCTGGCGCTGGACCGCTACGAACTCATGCGCTCGGTGCAGCAGGACTCGCAGCCCAAACCCAGCAGCGTGCTTGGCATCAACGAAGCGCCGGTGATGCCCGCGCCCCTGACGCCCAACAGCATGACGCTCACGCCGCAGGCGCCTTCGCTGGCCAACCCGCAATCGTCCCCACCACGGAACGCACCCGAGGTGCCAGCGCAATGAGGCCCGAGCCGTGAAGTACCCGCTGCCCTACGCCGTTGCGCGCGAGCATCTCTGGCTGATCGAGGACGACGGCGGCTCGCAGACCTTGCTGGGCAGCAGCACGCCCGCGCTGGATACCGCTGCGCAGACCCGCCGCCTCTCGGCGCTGTCCGAAATCCTGCGCCACCACCCGGTGCGGGATCTGCATTGGGAGGAAGGCGAGAGCCTCAAGCAGCGCATCAGCGCGGCGTACGCACAAGGCGAATCGAGTGCCGCAGCGGTGGTGAGCGAGGTGCAGAGCGACGCCGACCTCAGCCGCATGATGCAGGAGCTGCCGGCGATTGAAGACCTGCTGGAAACCGCCGACGACGCGCCCATCATCCGCATGCTCAATGCGCTGCTCACGCAGGCTGCGCGCGACGGCGCCAGCGACATCCACATCGAGCCCTTCGAGCGCACCTCCAGCGTGCGCTTCCGGGTGGATGGCACGCTGCGCGAGGTGGTGCAGCCCAACCGCGCGCTGCACGCCGCACTCATCTCGCGCCTGAAGATCATGGCCGAGCTCGACATCTCCGAGAAACGCCTGCCGCAGGACGGCCGCATCTCGCTGCGCATCGGCACCCGTGCGGTGGACGTGCGCGTCTCCACCCTGCCCAGCGCGCACGGCGAGCGCGCGGTCTTGCGCCTGCTCGACAAGAGCGAGAGCAAGCTCAGCCTGGAGGCCGTGGGCATGCAGGGCGATGTGCTGGCGCGTTTTCGCAAACTCATTGGCCAGCCGCACGGCATCATCCTGGTGACCGGTCCCACCGGCTCGGGCAAGACCACCACGCTCTACGCAGGCCTGCAGCGGCTGGACGCCGGCACGCAGAACATCATGACGGTGGAAGACCCGATCGAATACGAGCTGCCGGGCGTGGGCCAGACGCAGGTGAACGCGCGCATCGACCTCACCTTTGCCAAGGCGTTGCGCGCCATCCTGCGGCAAGACCCCGACGTGATCATGATCGGCGAGATCCGCGACTTTGAAACCGCGCAGATCGCCATCCAGGCCTCGCTCACCGGCCACCTGGTGCTGGCCACGCTGCACACCAACGACGCCCCCAGCGCCGTGACCCGCCTCACCGACATGGGCGTCGAGCCCTTCCTGCTCAGCTCGTCGCTGCTGGGCGTGCTGGCGCAGCGGCTGGTGCGCAAGCTCTGCGTGCACTGCCGCCGCCAGGACGACCGGGGCCTGTGGCACCCGGTGGGTTGCGAGCATTGCAACCACAGCGGCTACAAAGGCCGCACCGGTATCTATGAGCTGATGGTGGCGGACGAACCGATCCGCGCGCTGATCCACAACCGCGCCGCCGAAAGCCAGATCCGCACGGCCGCCGAGGCCGGTGGTTTGCAGTCGATGCGGGCCGACGGTCAGCGGTTGATCGATGCGGGGATCACCTCGCTTGAAGAGGTGATGTCGGTCACGCGCGACTGATCGCGACAAGACATGCCCGCGTACACCTTCGAAGCCCTCGATGCGCAAGGCGCCACACAGCGCGGCCTGATCGATGCCGACACCGCCCGCTCGGCGCGCAGCATGTTGCGGGCACGTGCGCTGGTCCCCCTGCTGGTGGAGCCCGCCACCGGTGGTGGCACCGCCGCCAAGGGCAGCGGACTCAACCTCACGCTGTGGGGCGGGCGCGTGTTCAGCGCCACCACGCTCACGGTGTGGACCCGGCAGATGGCCGGACTGGTGGCGGCGGGTCTGCCGCTGGAGCGGGCCCTCTCCGCCCTGACCGATGAAGCCGAGGACAAACAGCAACGCAACCTCATGGCCTCGTTGCGCTCCGAGGTCAACGCCGGCGCGCCGTTTGCGCAAGCCCTGGCACAGCACCCGCGCGAGTTCACGCCCATCTACACCTCGGTGATCGCCGCCGGTGAACAGAGCGGGCAACTGGGCACGGTGCTGGAGCGCCTGGCCGACGACCTGGAAGCGCGCGAAGCGCTGAAAAACAAGCTCGTCGCCGCCTCGCTCTACCCCGCCATCGTCACGCTGGTGGCCATCGTGATCGTGGTGTTTCTGGTGTCCTACGTGGTGCCGCAGGTGGCCAGCGTGTTTGCCGGCAGCAAGCGCGCCCTGCCCCTGCTCACCGTGATGATGCTGGGCTTGAGCGACGTCGTGCGCAACCACGGCTGGCTGATGCTGCTGGCACTGGCTGCGGGCAGCGGCGCGCTGGTGGTGGCGCGGCGCAACGAGGCGCTGCGCCTGCGCATGGACGCGGCCTGGCTGCGCCTGCCGCTGGTGGGGCGGCTGGCGCGCGGCTTCAACGCCGCCCGCTTTGCCGCCACGCTGGCCATGCTGGCCGGGGCGGGCGTGCCGATCCTGCGGGCCTTGCAGACAGCGGCCGAGACCCTGAACAACCAGGCCATGCGCGCCGACGCGCTGGACGCGCTGGTGCTGGTGCGCGAGGGCGCGCCGCTGGCGTCTGCCCTGGCCAGCAAGAAACGGTTTCCGCCCCTGGTGTCGATGTTTGCCCGCCTGGGCGAACAGACCGGCCAGCTGCCCGCCATGCTGGACCGCGCCGCCGAACAACTGAGTGCCGAGGTGCAGCGCCGGGCGATGCACATGGCCACCATACTGGAGCCCTTGCTCATCGTGGGCATGGGTGTGGTGGTCATGCTGATCGTGCTCGCCGTGCTCATGCCCATCATCCAACTCAACCAACTGGTCACTTGACCCACCCCCGCGCCGCCCCTGCGGGTCGTCACCCCCTCAAGGGGGCAACGCCTGCGGCCTGGCAAAGCCAGTTCCGCGGCGTTTGCTGTACAAGGCACGATGGTCCGCGATGTTTCACATGACTCAGGTAACTTTCCCATGGGTGTAACGCTCGACGGCAAACTCGTGGTTGCCATTTCTTCCCGCGCGCTGTTTGATTTTGAGGAAGAGAACCGGCTCTTTGAAACTGGCGACGACCGCGCCTACATGAAGCTGCAGCTGGAGCGTCTGGACACGCCCGCGCAGCCCGGTGTGGCGTTTTCGCTGGTGCACAAGCTGCTCGCCTTCAACGACGCCGATGCCCAGCGCGTGGAGGTGGTGATCCTCTCGCGCAACGATCCGGTCTCGGGCATGCGGGTGTTCCGCTCGGCGCAGCACTACGGCCTGCCCATCCAGCGCGGCAGCTTCACGCGCGGCCAGCCGCCCTGGCGCTACCTGCGCCCGCTGCGCGCCAACCTGTTCCTCTCGACCCACCTGGCCGACGTGCGCGCCGCGCTTGATGCCGGTGTGCCGGCCGCGCAGGTGTACCCGCACTCGGTGCACGCCAGCGACGCGCACCCGCACGAGGTGCGCATCGCATTCGACGGTGACGCGGTGCTGTTCTCCGACGAGGCCGAGCGCGTCTACCAGGCGCAAGGCCTCTCGGCCTTTCAGGAACACGAGGCCAGCAAAGCCGGCCTGCCGCTGGCCGGTGGCCCGTTCAAACCGCTGCTCGAAGCCCTGCATCGTCTGCAGAGCGAAGGCACGCCGCTCATGCGCGTGCGCACCGCGCTGGTCACCGCGCGCAGCGCACCGGCGCACGAGCGCGCGATCCGCACGCTGATGAACTGGAACATCGAGGTGGACGAAGCCATGTTCCTCGGTGGCCTGCCCAAGGGCGAGTTCCTGCGCGAGTTCGAGCCCGACTTTTTCTTTGACGACCAGACCGGCCACATCGAGTCGGCGTCGCTGCACGTGCCTGCGGGCCACGTGGCCAGCGGCATCTCCAACCCTTGAGCAGGTGACCCGATGACCCTGAGCGAAAAATTCCAGAGCTTGCGCGTGTTCGCACGCAAGGTGGGCCGCCTCACCGTGCCCTATTTCCAGTCGGATGAGAAGTGGAAAGCGCGCGCCCTGCTCGCCGCCATCGTGGTGCTCAACCTGGCCTCGGTCTACATGCTGGTGCTGCTCAACGAGTGGAACCGCGTGTTCTACGACGCGCTGCAAAACAAGGACGCGGCGGTGTTCTGGCGCGAACTCGGCCGCTTCACCTACCTGGCCTTCGGCTTCATCATCATCGCGGTCTACCGCTTCTACCTCACGCAACTGCTGGAGATGCGCTGGCGCGCCTGGATGACCGGCCATTACCTCGACCGATGGCTCTCCAACAAGGCCTTCTACCACTTGGAGCTCGCGCGCTTCGCCCGCGGTGAAGACGCCCCGCCCGACAACCCGGACCAGCGCATCGCCGAGGACATGAACCTCTTCACCAGCTACACGGTGAGCCTGACCATGGGCTTGCTCAACGCGGTGGTCACGCTGGTGAGTTTTGTCGGCATCCTGTGGGCGCTCTCGGGCAGCTTCGCGTTTTCATTCAACGGCGGTGAATACACCATCCCCGGCTTCATGGTGTGGATGGCGGTGCTCTACTGCGCGCTCGGCAGCGTGATCACGCACTACCTCGGCCGCTCGCAGATCGCGCTCAACTTCAAACAGCAACGCTATGAAGCCGACTTCCGCCACCACCTGGTGCGCGTGCGCGAGTACAGCGAATCGATCGCACTCGACCGGGGCGAACCGGTGGAACGCCAGCAACTCGGTGGGCGCTTCGGCGAGGTCATTGGCAACTACCTCAAGCTCATCGGCGCACAGAAACGCCTGACCTGGTTCACCGTGGGTTTTGGCCAGGCCGCCGTGGTGTTCCCCTTCATCGTGGCCGCGCCGCGCTTCTTCAGCGGCGCGATCCAGCTCGGGGAACTGATCCAGATCTCGTCGGCCTTCGGCCGTGTGCAGGACTCGCTCTCCTGGTTCGTCGACAACTACAGCAGCCTGGCCGCCTGGCGCGCCACCACCGACCGCATCACCAGCTTTGAAGAAAGTTTCCAGGCCCTGGAAGCCTCCGAGCACATCGCCGCGCCGCTGCCGAACGCGCAGGACGCGCTGGCGATCGACGACCTGCAACTCGCCCTGCCCGGCGGCGTGGCGCTGCTGGGGGTGCACGGCCTGCAGGTGTCACCCGGCGACACGGTGCTGGTCAAAGGCCCCTCGGGCAGCGGCAAGTCCACGCTGTTCCGCGGCCTCGCGGGTATCTGGCCCTGGGCACAGCGCAGCCTGCGCACACCGGCGGGCTTTGCGAACCAGGTGATGTTTTTGCCGCAGCGGCCCTACTTCCCGCTGGGCTCCTTGAGAGACGCCCTGGCCTACCCCGAACCCGCCGAACGCTACAGCGACGCCCAGTTGCAGCAAGCGCTGACGGATGCCCTGTTGCCCGACCTGGGTACACGCCTGGACGAGCAAGACGCCTGGGGCCAGAAGCTCTCGGGCGGCGAACAACAGCGCCTGGCCATCGCCCGCGCCCTGCTCAAGAAACCGCGCTGGCTGTTCGTGGACGAAGCCACGAGTGCGCTGGACGAAGCGGCCGAAGCCACGGTGTATGCGCGGCTTCAGGCTTTGGTGAAAGAAAGCAACGGCGCGTTGGTGTCCATCGCCCACCGCCCCGGGGTGGCCGGGTTCCACCGGACGCAGTGGACGTTCACGCCGGATGGGGCAGGGGAGGCGCGTTACCGCTTGGCCGTGGGTGCGCCTGCGGCGGCGTGAACCGGGCTTTCGAGCAACAGCGCTGCGCGGTCCAGCCAGACCTTGCGCACGAACGGGTCGGCCACGGTGTAGATGCCGTGACCCGGGCGAGCAATCAGATTGGCCGCGATCATCTTGTCGGCCAGGTTCTGCACTTGCGGAGCTTCAACCGGAACCTGCGTACGCTGCGTGTATTCCGCCAGTGCCTCGGCTCCAAACAAGCCTGAAACACCCTCTTCCTTGCCCACTGCAATGCGCGCAAAGATGGCTTTGCCCAACTCGCCAAATTCGTCGATGGCGCGCAGCTCCACATCAGCGGCGGCCCCAGCCAACGTGGCACAAATGATGGGAAACGCCTGATCCGGCGAGATGGCCGCGGTCTGCAACTGGACGAGGGCTTTGAGCAATTCTTCCGGGCGGTGCCCCATGGTCTGGAAACCTTCCCAGGCCACGTCAACGCTGGGCAATACGACTCCAGGCGTTGTGCCGATGCGGGCAAGCTGCCATTGCACGAAGTCCCGCCCAAGCACCTCGTACGGAGTGGCCAAGGCACCTGTGAACGGCTGCGAGCGACGCGTCGCCATGTCGGTGATGAGCGACTTGTGCGAGCCGGTGCCGAGGAACAAAAAATGCCCAGGCATGCCCGGCTTGGAGTTGACCGCGTCGCGCGCGGCCTTGAGCGCGTGCAACAGACTGTGGCCCTCTTCCGAGCCGGTTGCTTGCTGAACCTCGTCAACGATGAGCACGACATCCAGCCTGGCTTTGGTGACCAGCTCTTCAAAGGCCTGCGCCAAGGTAATACCGCCTTTGGTACCAACGCTCTCCACCTGAAATCCAAAAGAGAACCCCGCTGCACCCAGGTTGAGCCCCTTGAAGCGTTGGAGCAATGCGGAGCCGGGCGTTTTCAGCTGCAAAAGCGTTTCGCGAACGGCTTCGTGCACCAGCATCGCAGGGCTCTTGGTGCGGTCGGCCCAGAGGTCCACATAGATCACCAGCGCACCACGCGCTTCCAGCGCCGGCACCAGATCCTGGCGCAGGAATGTCGTCTTGCCCACCCTGCGGATGCCCGACAAAAAGACACCGGATCGCACATTGGTCTGCAAGGCAGACGGTTTCAGCAGTTGATCGGCCATCAATTCCGCATAGGCCTTGCGGTGAAAAACATCGGTGGTGACCATGCTTTGGGATCCCTCAGTTGAGTTTAGACAATTTTACCGATTTCTGATAATTATCTGAAATCGGTAAAATTGCCCAAACAAGACGGGTCACCCTGAACTGGATCAATCGGGTTGCTCTTCTGAATATCCATCCCACCCCCGCGCCCGCAGCTCACAAGCCGGGCAGCTCCCGCACCCATACCCCCACGCATGCCGGTGCTCGCGGTCACCCAGGTAGCAGGTGTGGGTGTGTTCCACGATCAGGTCCACCAGGGTTGTGCCGCCCAGGGTTTCGGCCAGGCGCCAGGTGGCGGCTTTGTCGATCCACATGAGCGGGGTGTCGATCAGGAAGCGGTGGTCCATGCCGAGGGACAGCGCGACTTGCAGCGCTTTCATGGTGTCGTCGCGGCAGTCGGGGTAGCCTGAAAAGTCGGTTTCGCAGACGCCGGTGACGATGACCTGGATGCCGCGCCGGTAGGCCAGTGCGGCGGCGAGGGTGAGGAAGAGCAGGTTGCGCCCGGGCACGAAGGTGTTGGGCAGGCCGCTTTCTTCCATGCGAAAGGCCATGTCGCGGGTGAGCGAGGTTTCGCTGACCTTGCCGAGCACGGCCAGGTCGAGCATGTGGTCTTCGCCCAGGCGTTCGGCCCAGTGTGGAAAGCGCTCGCGCATCTCGCGCAGCACCACAAGGCGGGCCTGCAGTTCGACGCTGTGGCGTTGGCCGTAGTCGAAGCCCAGGGTTTCCACGCGCGGGAAACGCTCCAGTGCGTGGGCCAGGCAGGTGGTGGAGTCTTGCCCGCCGGAGAACAGCACGAGGGCGCTGGTGTGGTGGGGGGTGTTGTGGGGGGTGGCTGCGATCATGGGTGGGATCGTAGCGCGCGGGCCCTCACCCCGGCCCTCTCCCAGAGGGAGAGGGAGTGAAGCCCGCCCTCCGGAAAGGCGCGCCTGCCAAAGTGCCTCTGCTAGACCAGGCGTTCGGAGCGAACACCCGCGTGATCGCGGCTCGTGGCCAGCATGCGGATCAGCGCGCGGTTGGCTTGTTCCATGCTCACGTCGTTGCGGTCGCACACGGCGCTCAGGCGGTGCAAATGGGCGGGTTCACCTTGGGCACGCGCCACGTCCAGCAGCGGGTGGTAAGGCCCGTCGTGGCGCAGCACGGCGTCATACAGACGGCCCGAGAGCGGCAGCTTGTGCAGCAGCTCGGCGAGCGGTGCGTGCAGCAGTTTGTCGAGGTGGGCGAACAGCGCGGTGGTGTAGACCTCCAGCCGCAGGTTGTCCTCAGAACCGGTGGCCAGCAGGTGCTGGGCGAGACGCGCACGCATGACCATGGCGGCGCGCACGGGTTGCAGGTCGTTGTCGGTTTCGCTGCCGGGTGCTTGCTCGAACAGCCAGCGCCCGAGCTCGCGAAAGCCCAGCATCATGAGTGCATGGCGGAGTGATCCGATTTCGTGGCGGCCGCCGTACGCGGCCGAGTTCACCAGCAGCAGGATGCGGTAGACCAGCACCGGGTCCTGGCGCACGAGCCGCTCCAGGCGTTCGAGCGAGCAGTCGTCGTTGATGGCCTGCAGGATCTGGCGGATCACGCGCGGATCGCACGAGACGGGCTGGTGGCGGTGGGCGAGCAAGACGTCGGCGTCGGGCCAGCCGAGCAGGCCCCAGGCACCTGCGTCGTCGAGCAGATGGCGGGCGAAGGTCTGGGTCTGCACGGCTTCAAACACCTGCGCAGGCGGCAGGCCCTGGGTGCGCTGGTGCAGGCCGGGGGTGTTCTGGGCTTGCAGGATTTCGCTGGCCTCTTGCGGGCTGAGCCGCAGCAGGTTGCGCACATCAAAGCCGGGCGGTTTGCCTTGGCGCAGCGCCTGCAGATCGGTGCGGCGGATCAGGCGGTGCCCGCGCCGGTTGGCGATGGACAGGGTGGACAGGGTTTCGGGTGCGTCGAACGGGGCGGCGGGCACTTCCAGCCAGGTGTTGTGCACGGGTTCACAGGCCAGCGCTTGCTGCAGCAGGCGGGGCGAGTCCACCGAGATGATGAGCACCGGCGCGCTCTCGGGCCAGTCGTCGCCCAGCGCCTGCATGAGGTGGGCGGCGTCCACCGCCGAGGCGTGGATGGGGTGCACGCTCAGGCGCACGGCGGCCAGCTGGCGCTCGCGGTTCCACACCGGCTCGTAGCCCAGTGCCAGGCTGTCCAGAACGGTGTGACTCAACATGGTGAAGACAGCGCCAATCAGATCACCTGGAACAGCGAGAGGCGCTGCACCTGCGCGTACGACTTGAGCGCCGCCTCCAGCCCGAGTTGCTGGGTCTGGAAGTCGGAGATGCCCTGCACCAGGTCCAGGTCTTCCAGACGGGATTTTTCGGCCTTGAGGTCAACGCCACGGTCTTCCAGCAGGGTGTCGAGCGAGTCGCCACGGTTGAGCCATTCACCGGCGCGCCCGCGTGCGAGCAGCACACGGTCGTGGCCGGCGTCGAGTTCGGTCATGGTGCGTTCGAGGGCCTGCGACCGAACGGCAACGCTGGGGTCGCGCAGCGCGTTCACCGCGTCCTGCACCACACTGAAGATGTCGGTTTTTCCTGCGGGTGCGACGGTGATCAGGTCACCGTCGGCGGGCTGGCCGTTCAACTGCAGCGACTGCCCGTCGAACTCGATCGTCATGCCGGAGGCATAGGGCACGCCGGTGTGCCCGGCCAAAGGCAGGCTGGTGACGGGGTCGGACACGGTGTATTGCAGAGTGCCGGCCACAGTAGCAAAAGTGATGTTGTAGCTGGCACCGGTGAGCGCGGCCGGGTTGGTGACCTCGCCCACGCTGGTGCTCACGCTGCCGGTGTTGGCGCCGCCCAGGTTTATCGCGAAGCTGCCGTTGCCCTGCGGCACACGCATCCAGATGGCGTTGCCATCGAGGGCCTGGGGCAGCGAGGTGTTGCCGGCTGCGGCCTGGCCGCGCTGGCCACTGAACTGAACGCTGTTGCCGCCGGGGCTGTACAGGTCCACAAACGGGGTGGCCGCGCCGCCCAGGCCGCCGAAGAGCGTGCGCCCGGAGTTGTCCTTGAGGTTGGCCACGCCGATCATTTGCTCGCGCAGGCCTTCAAGCTGGCGCGCGATGTCTTCGCGCTCGCTGGGCCCGAAGGTGGCGTTGCCGGCGCTCACCAGCAGGTCGCGCACCTTCTGGATGAGCTCGCCCGATTCGGCCAGGCCGCTCTCGGCCTGTTGCAGGCTGCTGCGCGCGGTCTCCAGCGAGCGCAGGTCGGCCTGCGTGCGCGAGAGGCGGTTTTGTGCGGTTTCGGCCAGCGTGGCCGCCACCGGGTCGTCGCTGGGTTTTTGCACCCGCTTGCCGGTGGCGATCTTTTCTTGTTGCGACGCCAGCTCGGCCTGGCGCCGGGCGAGCAGGCTCACGGTGTTGTCGTAGCTGTTGGCGGTGGAGACTCGCATGGTGTGTTCCTCTGGGGACCTATCGACCCACGGTCTGCAGCAGGCTGTCGAAGGTGCTCTGCGCCACCTGCAGGAACTTGGCCGAGGCCTGGTAGGCCTGCTGGTACTGCAACAGGCGCGCGGCTTCTTCGTCCAGGTTCACACCCGAGACGTTGGTGCGCGCGGTCTCGGCCGTGGTGGCGATCTGCGCTGAAAACTCGGTGGCAAACTGCGCGCCCTGCACGCGGGTGCCCACGTCGGAGAACAGGCTCACATACCCGTCGGCCAGGGCCACGCCTTCAAAGGTGGGGCGGTCGCGCAGGGCCAGCACGGCGCTGGCATTGCCGGCGTTCTGCGCGGTGGAGCCCGGGGGCGCCGCGCCGATGGCAAACGTGTCCCCGGCGCTCGGGCTGCCGCGCAAGGTGAGGCTCCAGCCGTTGATGACGATGGGCTGACCGGGCGCGAAGTTGTAGGTGGCGGGTGGGTTCACGCCATCGTCGGCCACATAGGTGCCGTCGGCCTGGAAGGTCAGGGTCACCGGGTCGGTGAGGTTGGCCGAGCCGGACACGGCGTACAGGCTCTCCACGCTCAGGCCGCCCGCGTTGTTCACGGCGGGCGTCACCATCACCGGGCTGGCGGCGGCCAGGCGGTCGGGCGAGCCGATGGCCACCTGCAGGTTGCGCGCGGCGGCCTCGAAGGGGCGCACCAGAATGCGGTCGCCCGCAGCGGCGGTGCCGGCGTCGATGTTGAAGGTGAGGCCGTCCTTGTCGAAGGCGGTGGGTGGCATGGCAAACGAGGTGCTGTCGCCGTCCGACAGGCGCACCACGCTCACGCTGCCCGCAGAGAAGCGCAGCTCGTAGTCCGACGCCATCAGCGCGGTCGGGTCGTTCACGCTGGCGCTCACGCTGGCGGTGCCGGTGTTGGCGGGATCGGCCATGCCCACGGCGGGCGCTGGTGGAATGAAGAAGTCCTGGCCCGGGTTGCCTTGCAGGTCGATGCCCAGCGCGTGCTGGTTGTTCACGGTGGTGGCCGAGGCCAGCGCCATGCGACCCAGCAGGTTCTGCACCGCGGCCATGTCCTTGTTCAGAAAATTCATCAGGCCGGAGAGCTCGCCTCCACCCAGCGTGGCATCGGCCAGCGGGGTCGACACACCGCCCTGCACGAACGACAGCGCGATGCGCGAGTTGTCGGTGGTGTCGCGCGTCACGGCCAGCTGGCTGGCGCGCTGGCCCAGCAGCAGCGGCTGGCTGCCCGCCACGAAGACGCTCACCGAGCCGTCCTTGTCGAAGATGGTGCTGGTCTGGATGTGTTTGTTGAGCTCGCCCAGCAACTGGTCGCGCTGGTCGAACAGGTCGTTGGGCGTGTGGGTGCCACCGGCGGACTCCACGATGCGCTGGTTCACCTTGGCCAGGTCCTGCGCCAGGCCGTTGATCACATTCACCGAGCCTTCCACCTGCTGCTGCGTGCTGCGCGCGAGCGCATCGAGCTGGCCGGCGGTGTTGCGCAGGCGGCTGGCGAATTCTTCGCCCTTGGCGATCACCACCACGCGGGCGGTGAGGTTGTTGGGCGAGGAGGCCACGTCGGCCCAGGCGTTGAGGGTGTCGTTGAGCGCCGAGCCCAGGCCGCCCGCACCGAGCGGGAATGCGCTCTCCAGTGCCTGCAGGCGCGAGTAGCGCACCGCGTCGGCAGCGGCCACTGCGCCAGTGAGCTGCGCTTCGCGCGTGAGGTAGGCGCTGTGCGAGCGCTCCACCGTGGCCATGTCCACGCCCTTGCCGATGTAGCCGTTGCCGAACGCCTGCGCACCAGCGGTGGTGAGCTGCACGTTCTGGCGCGAGTAGCCCACCGTGTTGGCATTGGCGATGTTGTGGCCAATGACCTGCAGGGCCGCGAGGTTGGTGGTGAGGGCGCGGGCGCCGATGTTCAGAGCAGACATGGAAGGTGGTCCTCAGCCCTGAGCTCGCTGGAGGCTCAGCGTGGTGTTGATGGCGCGGCTGAGCTTGGCGGCGTACTGCGGGTCGGTGGCGTAGCCGGCTTTCTGCAGGCCGGCGGCGAAGCCTTGCACCGAGCCGATCTGGTCCATCACCTGGTCGTAACGCGGGCTGTTGCCGATGAGCCTGGCGTAGTCGCGGAACGAGTCGGCGTACGAGTCGTAAGCGCGGAACTTCGCCGTCACCTTGCGCGGCTCGCCGTTGATGTATTCGGTGGTGGTGATCTCGGCGACCTTGCCCTTCCAGCCGCCGGTGGCCTTGATGCCGAACAGGTTGTGCGAGGGCGTGCCGTCGGCGTGGCGGATCTCGCTCTTGCCCCAGCCGGTCTCGTGGCCGGCCTGGCCGATCATGTAGCTGGCCGGAATGCCCGACTCGCGCGCCACGACCGCGGCGGCCTGGCTGTGCTGGTCCACAAAACCGGCCTGGCGCGGGCCCGCGCTGGCGCGGCCCACGGTGCTGGCGTCGCCGGTGGCGGGCAGGGCAGTCGCGCCGGCGGCGGCGTTGTTCTGCATCTGTTTGCCCAGCTGGCGCTCGATGGCTTCGGACAAACCACCGGGCAGGCCCGAGAGCTGCACGGCAAATTGCTGGTCGAGCAGATCGGTGCCGAGGTCGGCGCCCTCGCCTTCCATCAGGCCCGACTTCTGCGTGGCCTCGCGCATGCTCTTGATGAGCTCGCGCATGAAGAGCGATTCGAACTGCTTGGCCGCTTCTTTGAGCGCGGCCTTGTCGTTGCCATCTTTGCCCGCGCCGTACCGCAGCGCGTTGAGCGCTGTGGGGTCGGCCGCGAGGCCGCCATTGGACAGAGCGTTCATCGGGTTCACGTCAGATCACTTCCAGCTCGGCGTTCATGGCACCCGAGGCCTTGATGGCCTGCAGGATGGCCAGCAGGTCTTGCGGCGTGGCACCCAGCGAATTGAGCGCGCGCACCACGTCGGCGAGTTGCGGCGCGGTGTCGAGCTTGATGAGCGAGCCCTTGTCCTGGCTGATCTGGATGTTGGCCTGCTCGGTCACCACGGTCTGGCCGCCGGTGGACAAGGCGTTGGGCTGGCTGATCACCGGCGTGGAGCTGATGCTCACCGAGAGGTTGCCGTGCGAGACAGCGCAGGCGCCAAGCGAGACCGCCTGGTTCATCACGATGGAGCCGGTGCGCGAATTGATGATCACGCGGGCCATGGGAATGGCGGCGTCCAGGCGGATCTCTTCCACCCGGGCGAGGAAGCCCACGCGGGCGCTGGGGTCGGCCGGCGCGCGCAGGCGCACCACGCGACCGTCCACCGCGCTGGCCACGCCCGCGCCCATGCTGCGGTTGATGGCGTCGGTCACGCGCATGGCGGTCTGGAAGTCGCTTGAATTCAGGCCGAGGTCGATGGTCTCGCCCAGGGCAAACGGGGTGGCCACGGCGCGCTCCACCTGCGCGCCACCGGGCACACGCCCCGCGCTCAGGTGGTTGATCTGCACCTTGCTGCCACCGGCCGACGCACCCGCGCCACCCACCAGCAGGTTGCCTTGGGCCAGGGCGTAGATTTCACCGTCGGCGCCCTTGAGCGGCGTGGTGATCAGCGTGCCGCCGCGCAGCGACTTGGCGTTGCCGACAGAGGACACGGTCACGTCGATCGTCTGGCCGGGCTGGGCAAAAGCGGGCAACTGCGCGGTGACCAGCACGGCCGCCACGTTTTTCAACTGCATGTTGGCACCCGGCGGCATCGAGAGGCCGAGCTGCTGCAGGTAGTTGTTGAGGCTCTGCGCGGTGTAGGGCATCTGCGTGGTCTGGTCGCCCGTGCCGTCCAGGCCCACCACCAGGCCGTAGCCGGTGAGCTGGTTGCTGCGCACGCCCTGCACCGCGGCGATCTCCTTGATGCGGATCGACTGGGCGGCGGCGGGCCAGGCCAGGGTGAGTGAGACCAGGACCAAGGCCAGCAAACGCAGGGGGGGGAGAGATGACTTCACCGCAAATTCCTCAGTGGGCAGAACGAGACCCATTGTGGGCAGGGATCAGAACGGGATAACGCTCAAAAAGAACCGTGCCAACCAGCCAATTGCCATCGCTTCACCCTGCGCACCGCGTCCGCGCGACTCCACGCGCACGTTGGCCATCTGGGTCGAGGCCACGGTGTTGCCGGGCTTGATCTGCCTGGGGTCCACGGTGCCGGAGAAGCGCAACACGTCCACGTTCTGGTTCACGCCGATCTGCTTCTCGCCCACCACGACCAGGTGGCCGTTGGGCAGCACTTCTTGCACGGTGGTGGTGATCGAGCCGGAGAAGGTGTTGTTGTTCTGGTTCCTGCCGTCGCCAGAGAAGCTGTTCTCCGACTGCGCTCCCAGGGTCAGCTTGTCCAGCAGCGGCGCTTTCAGGAAGGGAAAGCCCGAGACGCCGGCCGAGATGTCGGCGCTGCGGTCGATCGAGGCCGACGAGGTCTGGCTGGCGTTCAGGCGCTCGGTGATCTGCACCGTGAGCGTGTCGCCGGGCATGCGCGCGCGCGGGTCCTCAAACGCGGGCCGGTAGCTGGCGGTCTGGAACAGGCTGCCGCTGGGCACCGCGTTGCCGGGTGCGGCCTGCGCGTAGCGCACCGGCTGCACCGGCTGCAGATCGACCTTGGAGCTCATGGTTTCGCAACCGCTGGCGAGCACAGCCAGCAAAAGCCACACCGGAAGAAAAACAGAACGAGTGCACATGATGGACCTTGATGGATGAAACGGGGGAGTGAGGTGCCTTGTCCAGAAGTACCGCGGAACCGGCTTTGCCGGGCCGCAGGTGCTGCCCCCTTGAGGGGGAGACGCGAAGCGGCGCGGGGGTGCTTTACAACTGGCTCAGGCGCTGCAGCATCTGGTCGGACGTTTGAATGGCCTTGGAATTCATCTCGTAAGCACGCTGGGTCTGGATCATGGTCACCAGCTCCTGCACCACGTTGACGTTGGAGGTTTCCACCATGCCCTGCATCACCGTGCCCAGGCCGGTCGAGCCGGGTGCGCCGGTGATGGGGTTGCCCGAGGCCAGGCTCTCGGCAAACAGGTTCTGGCCCAGCGGCTCCAGGCCAGCGGCGTTGATGAAGTTGGCCAGTTCGATGTTGCCCACCTGCTGGGGCACCGGGTTGCCCGGCAGCTTGGCGGTGACCACACCGTCGCTGGAGACCGTGATGCTCTGCGACTCGGCCGGCAGCGTGATGCCGGCGGTGAGCGGGTAGCCGCTGGAGGTGACCATGCGGCCCTGCGCGTCGAGCTGGAAGCTGCCGTCGCGGGTGTAGCCGGTGGTGCCGTCGGGCATCTGCACCTGAAAGAAACCACCGCCGTTCACGGCCAGGTCGAGCGCGTTGCCCGACTGCTGCAGGCTGCCCTGCGTGAAGTTGCGCGAGGTGGCCACGGTGCGCACACCCAGGCCCACCTGCAGGCCGGTGGGCAGCTCGGCCTGCTCGGCGGTGTTGGCGCCCACCTGGCGCAGGTTCTGGTACATCAGGTCTTCAAACACGGCGGTTGCGCGCTTGAAGCCGTTGGTGGACACGTTGGCCAGGTTGTTTGAAATCACGTCCAGCTGCGTCTGCTGCGCCTGCATGCCGGTCTTGGAAATCATCAGCGAATTGATCATGGTGTGCTCCGCGAGGAAAAAGGGTTATCCGTTCATGCTCAGCAGCTGGCTGGCGGTCTTGTCGTTGGTTTCGCCGTTCTGCAGCATGCGCATCTGCACCTCGAACTGGCGGGCCACGGCGATCATCCCGACCATGGCCTCCATGGGGTTCACGTTGGAGCCTTCGAGCGAGCCGTCCTGCAGGCGGGCCACGTCGCTGGCGGGCAGCGGGTCGCCTTGCGGGCCGCGAAACAAACCGTCTTCGCCGCGCTTCAGACGGTTGTCTTCGTCGGGCTGCACCATCTTGAGCTTGCCCACCTGCTGCGAGGGTTCGTTGCCCACGCGCGTGCTGACCGTGCCGTCGGCGGCAATGTCCACCCGCGCGTTGGCCGGCACCACGATCGGGCCGCCGTCGCCCAGCATGGGCAGGCCCTGGCTGTTGACCAGCGTGCCGTCCTGGTTGACTTCAAGTGCGCCGGCGCGGGTGTAGGCCTCGGTGCCGTCCAGGCCCTGCACCGCAAAGTAGGCGTTGCCGCGCGCGGCCACATCGAGGTTGCGGCCGGTGGAGGTGATGGCACCCGGCATGTCGGAGTGCCCGGCGGTGGCTTCGAGTGCAAACACGCGGGTGCTGGCGCCGTCGCCGCGCACCGGCACAGCGCGGAAGGTGGAGAGCTCGGCGCGAAAGCCCGGCGTGGACACGTTGGCCAGGTTGTTGGCCAGCACCGTCTGGCGGTGCTGCGCGGCGCTGGCGCCGGTCATCGCGGTGTAGATCAAGCGGTCCATGCGGGGCTCCTTGGTTCAGTTCAGGCGCTTGATCAGCGCATGTTCAGAAGCGTGCTCAAGACCTGGTCTTGCGTCTTGATGGTCTGGGCGTTGGCCTGGTAGGCGCGCTGCGCGGTCATCATGTTCACCAGTTCGGCGGTGAGGTCGACGTTGGAGTCTTCCAGCGCGCCGGAGCGCAGGGCACCGAAGTTGCCCGCACCAGGTTCGCCGCGCAGCGGATCGCCCGATGCAAACGTGGCCTGCCAGATGCCGTTGCTGCCCGGGGCCAGGCCCTGCGAGTTGCGGAAGTTCACCAGCGCGATCTGGCCAGCGGCACGCGACTGGCCGTTGGAGTAGCGGCCAGTCACCACCCCGTTTTCGTCGATCTTCAGGCTGGTGAGTTCGCCGGGGCGGTAGCCGTCCTGGGTCAGGTTGGTCACCGCGAACGAGGTGCCGAACTGCGTGACTTCGGAGAGGTCCAGCGTGGCGCTGAACGGGCCGTTGGCCGAGGTCAGTGCCACGGTGGGTGCGGGCGTGATGGAGGCGGGGTCGAGCGTGCCGTCGGCGTTGAAGCTGAGGGAGAACGAGGGGCTGGCGGTGGTGGGTGCCGTGCCGTCGCCGCTGGTGTACACGGTCCAGGTGTTGGACGCGGTCTTGCGGAAGGCCATGGCCACCGGCACCTCGACGCCCTGGGCGTCGTAGGCCACCAGCGATGTGCCGTAGGTGGCCAGCGGCGTGGGCGGCGTCACAGCGTTCCACACGTCGGCGCGCGTGTCGAGGTTGAACTCGGCGGTGATGGCGCTGGTCTGCTGCGCGGGGATGGGGCCGCCGGTGGGCAGGTTCAGCGGTTGCGTGTCGAAGCTCAGGCGGTTGCCCTGAGCGTCGGTGGGATAACCCATGAGGTTGCTGCCGTCGTTGGTGACCACATTGCCTTCGCGGTCGAGCTTGAACATGCCGGCGCGCGAGTAGGCGGTGGAGCCGTTGGGCTGGGTGAGTTCAAAAAAACCGTTGCCGTTGATGGCCACGTCGAGTTCGTTGCCGGTGACGCTGATGTTGCCCTGCGTGAAGCTCTGCGCCACGGCTGCCACGGCCACGCCGATGCCGGTGGCCATGCCACCGGAGGCGTTGACCGAGCTGGCATAGATCTCGGCGAACTCGGCGCGCGAGCTCTTCATGCCCACGGTGTTGGAGTTGGCGATGTTGTGGCCGATCACGTCGAGGTTGCGGCTGGCGGCGTTGAGGCCGGAGAGTCCTTGCTGGAATGCCATGGTGGTGTCCTTGAAAGTGATTGGTGCGGGTTACAGGAAGGTGGAGACCTGGTCGTAGCCCAGGGTGCTGCCGTCCTGCAGTTGCAGGTTCATGGTCCCGTTGGCAAAGCCCACGGAAGTCACGGTCTGGCGGGTGTAGGAGGTGGACTTGACGGGTTGGCCGCCGTCGGACGCTTTCACGCGGAAGCCGGCCACCTGGTTCGGATCGATCCCGGTGCCGTCCCAGTTGAACGAGTGCTGGCCGGCGGTGAGTGCGCCGAAGTCGAGCGTGTCGATCACCTGGCCGTTTTTGCCCAGCACCTCCACCGCGACCTGGCTGGCACTGGCCTCCAGGCGCATCGCGCCTTTGCCGACCGTGCCGTCAAAGCCGAACTTGTTGCCCTCGACCAGCGCTTCGCGCCCGATCAGCGAGGTGCCTTGCAGCGTCTGCATGGAGCCGAACTGCGCCGCCATGCCCTTGAGCGTGGCGTTGAGTTCCTGGATGCCGCTGACCGTGTTGATCTGCGCCATCTGGGTCGTCATCTGCGCGTTGTCCATCGGGTTCATCGGGTCCTGGTTGTTGAGTTGCGCGACCAGGAGTTTGAGGAAGCGGTCTTGCGACGCTTCGGGGTCCATGTTGTTCTTGGCGGAGGTGCCCGTGGTGCTGCCCACGGTGGTGCCGAGGCTGGAGGTGTCGATGGGGGTGGAAAACATGGTGCGTGATCTCGTTATTGACCCATCTGCAGCGTCTTGAGCAGCAGCGACTTCGCCGTGTTCATGACCTCGACGTTGTTCTGGTAGGAGCGCGAGGCCGAGATCATGTTGACCATCTCTTCCACCGGGTTCACGTTGGAATGGTTCACATAACCCTCGGCGTCGGCGCTGGGGTGGGTGGGGTTGAGCTCACGGCGACCGGGTGCCTGGCTTTCGGTGATGTTCTGCACCTTCACCCCGGCATTGCCCTGGCCACCCATGGGCACGGTCTGGAACTGGATGTGGCGCGCCTTGTAGGTCTGCCCGTCGGGCCCGGCCACGGCGTCGGCGTTGGCCAGGTTGCTGGCCACCACGTTGAGGCGCTGGGACTGCGCGCTGACCGCGCTGCCCGACACGTTGAAGATGGAGAACATCGACATCAAAATTCCTTTCAACCACGCATCGCGTGAAAAGGTGCAAACCAAGAACACCGCGGAACTGGCTTTGCCAGGCCGCAGGTGTTGCCCCCCTGGAGGGGGGTGGCGCTGAAAGCGACGCGGGGGGTGTTCATATCTATTGGCCCTGGATGGCGCTGAGCATGGTTTTGACGTGTCCGTTGATGAACCGCAGCGTGGACTCGTAGCGCACGCTGTTGTCCACGAAGCTGGCGCGCTCGCGGTCGAGGTCGACCGAGTTGCCGTCCTGGCTGGCCTGGGTCTGCACGGTGTAGGCCATCTTGGGGTCTTGTGCGCTGCCGGTGCCCAGCGTCATGTGGCCGGCATTGGTGACGTTCACACCCGCACCGCCCTGCATGCCCGAGACGTTCTTGAGCGCAGCGGCAAAGTCGAAATCGCGCGAGACATAGCCTGGCGTGTCGGCATTGGCGATGTTGCTCGCGATCACCTGCTGGCGCTGGGAGCGCAGCAGCAGGGCGTTGGCATGGAAGTCCAGCCGGGCGGTCATCTGTTCGAGCATGTTCACCTCAAGGCAAGGGTTGCGGGGCGGGTGACTGGCCTTCCTCAGAGGGCGCAGACACCGGAGCGTTGAGCGAATTATGGAAATCTTGAGGGTCTTCAATGGCCGGAACAAAGACCCCTAAAGCGGCCTTTTCCCGGCTTTCCCGCCCGCCGCAGCGGCCTACAGTGCAGGCCATGCCCACGTTGACCTCCTCCTTCATTTCGCCGCTGGCGGGCCGCCTGATCGCCCTGTTGGCGTTGCTGCTGTGCGGCTGGAGCGCACACGCCGTCGAGCCCGCCGCGCTGGAGAAGATGGCGCACGACTTCCTCACGCCCGCCCTGGCCGCTGCCCTGCCCAAGGACGGCGCACCGCTGCGCGCCGAGGTGGTGATGGGTTCGCTGGACGCGCGCCTGAAGCTGGCGCCGTGCAAGCGGGTCGAGCCCCACCTGCCCACCGGCACGCGCCTGTGGGGCCGCAGCCGCATCGGCCTGCGCTGCGTGGATGGCCCCATCCGCTGGAACGTGTTTGTGCCGGTCACAGTGAAAGCCTGGGGACCGGCCTGGGTGCTCAAGCGCGCCGTGTCGGCGGGCGACACCCTCACTCAAGACGACGCTGAAATCGCCGAAATCGACTGGGCGGAGCATCGCTCGGGCGTGCTGGCCCTGCCCGAACGCTGGGTCGGCCAGCTCGCAGCATTCCCATTGACCGCCGGCCTGGCGCTGCGCGAGAACATGGTGCGCGTGCCGCAGGCCTTTGCGGCGGGTGCGCAGGTGCGGGTGAGCGGCGAAGGCAGCGGTTTCAGCATTTCAGCCACCGGCCAGGCGCTGAATGCCGGCATGGTGGGGGAGAACGCCCGCGTCAAGCTGCCGGGCGGACGGGTGGTCACCGGGGTGGTGCGCGACGCCCAGACGGTCGAACTGGCACTGTGAGCCCTGCCGGCACCGCTGGAGCCGGCAAAAAAATTTGCAGTGGGCGCCTAAAGTTCTCAAAACCCGAACCGATACAGTCAGGACAAGGCCCTGACTTCGGGGTTTGGAGCGTGACATGAAAGTCGATTCATCACCCGATTCGTACATTGGTTCTGTGGCTGGCGGCCCGCAGAAGGCCACGGCGCCTGCGGCGGCCGAAGCCGGCGCTGCGGCATCGGCGGCCAGCGCGGCCAAGCCCCAGGCCGGCGTGACCGTGACCCTCTCGTCCTCCACCACCGAAGCCCGCGCGGTCTCCGGCGGCGGTGACGTGTTCAACGCCGACAAGGTGGCGGCCATGAAGGACGCCATTGCCAACGGCAGCTTCAAGGTCAACGCCGAAGCCATCGCCGACAAGATGCTGGCCAACGCAGCCGAGATGCTCGGCGGCCCGCGCGGCTGATCCACCCCATCCCACCGGGCAACTCCATGTCATTCGCAACGACCTCCCACCCCTGGATCGATTCGCTGCAGGTGGAGCTGGACGCTCTGGAAGCCGCCCTGCTGCGCGGTGACGCCCCTGCCGTGGAACTGGCGAGTGCGGCCATGCACAAGGTCCTGCAACAAGCCCCCAAATCCATCGTCATGGCAGCGCCCGGCAGCGACCAGCAGCACGCCCTGCTGACCGCCGCCGAACGGTTTGCCCGCCTGCGCCAGGCCGTTCTGCGCGCCAACGCCCAGAGCCAGCGCGCCGTGGCCAGCCTGCTGCCCCAGCACGCGCAGCAGCCCACCTATGGCCGCCAGGTCGGTGCTCCGTCTGCAAGCGGCGCTGGTCGCGCATTCCTCTCCGCCTGAAGCCGCCCCATCGGCTCGACCAGAACCGGCTTCGGCCGGTTTTTTCGTTTCTGGAGCACGCGGGTTCGACCGGCAATGTCAACCGCGGCGCAATAACCGCACGCAACCCACGGGGTTGCCCGAACACAGATTAACTCTTCCTTACAATGCGACTGCGAATAGTTCTTATTAGCGTAAACATTAACAACAGGAGATTTCACCGATGCATGCGAACGGCAGCGCCCGACCTTCCCTCACCGCCAGCCTGGTCCACGCGCCAGCCGCCACGCCTGAACGCTTCTCCGTTCATGCCATCGGCGTGGCTGTTTCACTGCTGGTCAGCGGTGCAGCCCTGGCGCAAAACGCGCCGACCCCGGCCGAATCGCTGGACGAGGTGCGGGTGATCGACTTCCGCGGTCAGCAAATGGACAGTCTCAAGTACTCGCGCGACCTCAAGGACACGCCGCGCATCATCAGCGTGCTGCCCAGCGATCTGCTGGAAGAGCAGAACGTCACCTCGATCAAGGATGCGCTGCGCAACATCCCCGGCATCAGCCTGCAGGCTGGCGAAGGCAACCCGCCCGGTGGCGACCAGCTCAAGATCCGCGGCTTCAATGCCCGCGACGACCTCAACGTCAACGGCACGCGCGACCTGGGCAACTACTTCCGCGATCCCTTCTACATCGACCAGCTCGAGGTGGTGAAGGGCCCCAACTCGGCCTTCTCCGGTCGCGGCTCGGCCGGCGGCACCGTCAACTTCGTGACCAAAAAGCCCAGCCTGGAAGCGCTCAACCGCGCCGAGGTGAGCGTGGGCACCGACAGCTACTTCCGCGCCACGGCCGACCTGAACCGCCCGATCGACGACAACAGCGCCGTGCGCATCAACCTGATGACGCACGACGCAGACAAACCTGGCCGTGACGTGGCCAACGAGAGCCGCTACGGCATCTATGCCGCCTACACCTGGGGCTTCAAGGAGAAAACCCAGATCACCGCCGATTTCCTGCACACCCGCCAGGACGACCTGCCCGACGCCGGCCTGCCGCTGGACCGCACCAACGTGCTGGGCAACGGCGGTGTGTTGCCCCCGGGCCTGAACTTCGACAACTTCTACGGCCACCTGGACGACTACAAGAAGGTCACGGTGAACCAGCTCGGTCTCACCGTGCAACACGCCTACGCATCGGGCCTGGTGCTGCGCAACCAGACGCGCCTGAGCCGGGTGGGCAACGACTCCATCACCTCGTCACCGCGCATCGTGAACGCGACCACGGCACGCGGCGACACCAAGCCGCGCGACCAGGACGACCAGGGCTTCAACAACCAAACCGACCTGCTGTTCAGCTTCAACACCGGCGGCGTGCGGCACGACATGGTGAGCGGCGTGGAGCTGGCGAAATACAGCTACGAGAACCGCCGCCGCCGCGACACCCAAGGCCCGAGCACCTCGCTGTACAACCCCGCGCAGCGGGTGCTGGGCGCGGCCACACCGGTCTACGACGGCTCGGTCTACCGCTTCGAGACGCAGGAAGTCGGCGTGTACCTGCTCGACACCATGGCGCTGAGCGACAAATGGGAACTGAGCCTGGGCGGTCGCTGGGACCGTGTGGACGCCAAGGCCACGCGCCGCGGCTTCACCGGCGTCAACGCCTCTGCCAACACCACCCACGAACGCGAGGACAGCGAATTCAGCTACAGCGCAGGCCTGGTCTACAAGCTGCGGCCCGACACCTCGCTCTATGCCTCGTACGGCAGCGCCTTCAACATCTCGGGCACCTTCGACCGCAACCAGGTGCAACTGGCCGGTGGCGGCGCGACGGAGGCCATCGTGGGCGCGGGCTTCAGCACGCCGCCCGAAAAAGTGCGCGCGATCGAGGTCGGTGCCAAATGGGACCTGGGCTCCAACCTCGACCTGAACGTGGCGCTGTTTCGCACCGAAACGTCTGAGGGCCGCTTTCCTGCCGCCGTGGCGGGTGACGTGACCATCCCCAACGTGGGATACCACATCAACGGATTCGAGGTGCTGGCGGCCGGCAACGTGAGCAAGCGCTGGAAGCTCTACAGCGGCTACACCTACCTGCAGTCCAAGGTCACCTCGTCGCCCACCAACGCCTACGCCGTGGGCCAGGAACTGGGCGGCACCCCCAAGCACTCGTTCAATGTATTCACCACCTACGACGTGAGCAGCCAGTGGACCCTGGGCGGTGGCCTGCAGTACGTGGCCGGACAAACCAGCGGCGTGCAGCCCGCCGCCACCGGCAACCTGAAGGTCAGCATCCCCAGCTACACCGTGGCCGACATCTACGTGACCTACAAGTTCTCACCCAAGACCCAGTTGCGCCTGAACCTGTACAACGCGTTCGACAAGCGCTACATCCAGCAACTGGCCGAGGGCGGTGGACAAGGCATCCCGGGCAACGGGCGCCAGCTGATCGCCACCGTGCGCCACGACTTCTGAGCCACGCATGCTGGTCACGTTCGACAACATCCTGACCACCGAAGAGCTGGCCGCCGTGCGCGGCCAGCTCGCGCAGGCGCCGTGGGCCAGCGGGCTGAGCGCGGGACCCCAGGCGCTGCAGGCCAAGAAAAACCTGCAACTGCCGGAAGACTTTGCAGGCCTGGCGGATCTGCGCCGAGTGGTGATACGCGCACTCAACCGCTCACCGCTGTTGCTCTCGGCCGCCTTGCCTTACAAGGTGGTGCCGCCCAACTTCAACCGCTACACCCCCGAGCACAGCCACTACGGCTGGCACACCGACAGCACGCTGCGCTATTTGCCCGACGGCAGTGCGCTGCGCACCGACATCTCGGCCACGCTGTTCCTGAGCAACCCCGACAGCTACGACGGCGGTGAACTGCACATCGAAGACACGCACGGCAGCCAGCGCATCAAGCTGGCCGCCGGCAGTCTGGTGATTTACCCGTCGGGCTCGATCCATGAGGTCACGCCGGTCACGCGCGGCGAGCGCCTGGCCTGCTACCTCTTCATGCAAAGCGTGATCAAGGACACCGAATGCCGGCGCCAGCTGCACGAGATGGATCAGGCCTTGATGGACCTGCGCCAGCGCTGCGGCGAGGCCGATCCGGCGCTGGTGCGCCTCACCGGGCTGTACAACAACCTGCTGCGGCGCTGGTCGGAGTGCTGAGCGCAGGCACGCTCTTCCGGTACCGCAGCACGCGGGCGACAATCAAGGGTCTCAAGCCCGACAACAACCCCATACAAGGAGCACTCCCATGAAAGGCGACCCCCAAGCCATCACGCATCTGCAAGCGCAGCTCAAGAACGAGCTCACCGC
>NZ_JBLYYB010000159.1:0-26734 GCF_048549895.1 Hydrogenophaga sp. | reverse complement strand
GCCCTCCCCCAGAGGGGGAGGGGGCAAGAGGGGGAGTCCTGCCTTCACTCCCTCCCCCTCTGGGGGAGGGCAGGGGTGGGGGCCCGCCCGCCAACACATTGCAGGACACCCCACGATGACCCCCTTCCAAACACAACGCCAAGGCGACACCGAACGCTGGACCCTCAACGACCCCGCCACCCGAAACGCCCTGAGCGACGCCATGGTGCTCGGCCTGTTTGACGCCACCCTGCGCGCCCAGCAAGACGACAGCCTGCGCATCATCGTGCTCACCGGCGCACCCGGCGCCTTCACCGCCGGTGGCAGCCTGGGCAACTTTGCCAGCGCCATCGGCCAACCCCTCAAGCCCGGCGAAGACGATCCATTGATCGCCATGAACCGCGGCTTTGGCGATGTGTTGCACGCGCTCTGCGCGCTGCCGCAGCTGCTGGTGTGCGCGGTGGACGGCGCGGCCATGGGCGGCGGCTTTGGCCTCGTGTGCTGCGCCGACCATGTGATTGCCACCGAGCGTTCGGTGTTCGGCACACCCGAGGTGACGCTGGGTCTGCCGCCGGCGCAGATCGCGCCCTTTGTGTGGATGCGCCTGGGCGAGGCGAAAGCCCGCCAGTGTTTGCTGCAGGGCCTGAGCTTTCGCGCCGAGGCCGCCATGCAGCTGGGCCTGGTGGACGAGGTGACTGAGGACGGTGAACTGGAGCAAGGCCTGCAGGAACGGCTGGCACGCTTGAAGCGCGCCGCGCCCGGCGCGGTGGCCAGCACGAAACGCCTGCTGCAGCGCCTGCGCGGCGATGTGCCCGATTTGCGTGACGAGGCGGCCATCCCGTTTGCGGCCGCGTTGCGCAGCCCCGAAGCCGCCGCAGGACTCTCGGCATTTGCGAAGAAGCAACCTGCCCCCTGGGCTGGAAACGTGCCCCCACGCTCCACCGCTGCGCGGGTCGCTGCCCCCCAAGGGGGCGAATCCGGCTTGGGGCGGCCCGGCGCCGGAGTTGATTCATGAAGCGACTGTTGATTGCCAACCGCGGCGAAATCGCCCGCCGCGTCATCCGCACCGCGCACGCCATGGGCATCGAGACCGTGGCCGTATTCTCCGAGACCGACGCCCACGCGCTGCACGTGCGCGAGGCCACCAGCGCGTTTGCGCTCGGCGGCACCACCTCGGCCGAGTCCTACCTGCGCGTGGACCGCCTGCTGGACGCGGCACTCGCCACCAACGCCGACGCGGTGCACCCCGGCTACGGCTTCCTCAGCGAGAACGCCGACTTCGCGCAGGCCGTGATCGATGCCGGCCTCACCTGGGTCGGCCCGCCGCCGGCGGCGATTCGCGCGCTGGGCAGCAAGTCGGCCGCGAAGGCACTGGCTGTGGCGCACGGCGTGCCTTGTTTGCCCGGTTACTTTGGCGACGACCAGCGTGAAGACACGTTGGTGGCCGAGGCGCAGCGCGTGGGGTTTCCGCTGATGGTGAAGGCCGTGGCTGGCGGTGGTGGGCGCGGCATGCGGCTGGTGCACAGCGCGGACCAGTTGCTGCCTGCGCTGAAGGGCGCACGGTCGGAAGCCCTGAGCGGCTTCGGCAACGGCGACTTGCTGATCGAACGCGCGCTGCTGCGCCCACGACACGTGGAGGTGCAGGTGTTTGCCGACGCGCACGGCCACTGCGTGCACCTGGGCGAGCGCGACTGTTCGGTGCAGCGGCGGCACCAGAAGATCATTGAAGAAGCGCCGAGCCCTGCCGTGTCGCCCGAGCTGCGCGAAGATCTGGGGCGCTGCGCCGTGGCGCTGGCGCAGGCGGCGGGGTATGTGGGGGCGGGGACGGTGGAGTTTTTGTTGGATGAGGCAGGGTGGGCGAGGGCTTCGACAAGCTCAGCCCGAACGGGGGATGGGTCAGCCCAAGCCGCAACCAACGCCGTTCACCCTGAGCCCACCCCCGTTCGCCCTGAGCCTGTCGAAGGGCGGTATTCCGATCATCCTGAGCTCGTCGAAGGGCCTGAGCCCACCCCCGTTCGCCCTGAGCCTGTCGAAGGGCTCACCCACACCTCACCCTTTTTTCTGATGGAGATGAACACCCGCCTGCAGGTGGAACATCCCGTCACCGAAGCCCTCACCGGCCTCGACCTCGTCGAATGGCAACTCCGTGTTGCCCGCGGTGAACCCCTGCCCCTCACACAAGAAGAAATCACCTTCCAAGGCCACGCCATCGAAGTGCGCGTGTGCGCCGAAGACGACCACCACACACCGCACACCGGCCGCGTGCTGCAGTTCGCCGAGCCGCCGCTGGTGCCCGGTCTGCGGTTTGACCACGCGCTGGAAACCGGCAGCGAAGTCACGCCGCATTTCGATTCCATGCTGGGTAAGCTGATCGCTCACGCCCCCACGCGCACCGAAGCCATCGACCGCCTCGCCCACGCGCTGGACCAGACCCGTGTGCTCGGCCTGTCGACCAACCGCGCCTTCCTCGCGGCCTGCCTGCGCCACCCCGTGTTCCATGAAGGTGGCGCGCTGATTCCCTTTCTGGCCGAAGAAGGCGACACCGTTCGCGCCATGCTGCTGCCCCCGCCCGACGCGGTGCTGGCGGGCTTGCTCGCCGCTGCGTTCGGCGCGCAGCCACCCGCCACCGCGCTGGCCTGCCCCTTTGCCCGCCCGCTGCGCTGGCAACACGGCGAGCAGGTGCTGGACCTGGCTGCGCGTGAACTCGGGCAGGGCGCACTGAGCGTGGCCTGGGGCGAGCGCACCGCGCAGGCGCGCGTGAGCCCGGGCCGGGTGGTCGTTGACGGCATCGGCTGGCCTGTGGCGGCCGTGTCGCTCGGGGCGGGTCGCTGGCAGGTGCAGGCCGGTGCCCACACCATCGAGCTGGTTGACCTCAGCCTCGTGCCGCGCGAGCGCGCAGGCGGTGCGTCGGCCGTGCGCGAGCTGCGCGCGCCCTTCAACGGCAAGCTCATCGCCGTGCACGCACAAGCCGGCGCCACCATCGCCAAAGGCGAGCCGCTGCTCGTCATCGAATCCATGAAGCTTGAACACACCCTGGCCGCACCGCGCGACGTGACTGTGGACAGCGTGTCGGTTGCAGCAGGTCAGCAGGTGGCGCCCGGCCAGCTGCTTCTCACGTTTGGTTCCTGAAGATGAATCGCCATCCGTTCGAGTTGAGCCAATCCTTGTTCGAGTTGAGCCAATCTCCGTTCGGGCTGAGCTTGTCGAAGCCCTTGCCAGCCACCTCAGCAAGAGCCCTTCGACAGGCTCAGGGCGAACGGAAGTTGCGCTCTGGAGAACCGACATGACCACCGACTTCAACCCCGAGGACCGCACAGCCCTGCTCGACACCGTGCAGCGCTTCGCCACGCAAGCCATTGCGCCGCACGTGAGCGCGTGGGACGAAGCCGGCGAGTTCCCGCGCAGCCTGTACCACCAGGCGGCCGAGCTCGGCCTGCTGGGCCTGGGCTACCCCGAGCACCTGGGCGGCACACCTGCGCCGTGGAGCGTGCGCAACGCCATGTCGCAAACGCTGGCGCGCTTTGGCGGCAGCGGCGGCGTGATGGCCAGCCTCTTCACGCACAACATCGGCCTGCCACCGGTGCTGGCGCACGGCACAACCGAACTGCAGGCCGAGGTGATTCCGCCCGTGTTGCGCGGCGAGCAGATCGCCGCGCTGGGCATCACCGAGCCCGGCGGCGGATCGGACGTGGCCGCGCTGCGCACCACCGCGCGGCTGGAGGGCGACGAGTATGTGATCGACGGCGAGAAGGTGTTCATCACCTCCGGCATGCGCTGCGACTGGATCACGCTGGCGGTGCGAACGGATGTGAACAGCAAGGGCGCCAGCGGCATCAGCCTGATCGTCGTGCCCTGCCACACCCCCGGCATCTCGCGCAGCCAGCTGCACAAGATGGGCTGGCACTGCAGCGACACAGCGCACCTGCGCTTTGATGGCGTGCGCGTGCCAGCCCGCTACCGCCTGGGGGCCGAGGGCGCGGGCTTTCGCATGATCATGGGCAACTTCAACGGCGAGCGCTTGGCCATGTCGGCCATGGCGCTCGGCTTTGCGCAGGCCTGCTATGACGAAGCCCTGGCCTGGGCCCGCCAGCGCAGCACCTTCGGCGCACCCCTCATCGAACGCCAGGTGATCCGCCACAAACTCATGGACATGCAGATGCGCATCCAGTCCACCCAGGCCTGGGTGGACGCGCTGGGCGCGCGGGTGGACGCGGGCGACGACGGCGCCGATTGGGTGGCACAGGTGTGCCTGTTGAAAAACCACGCCACACAAACCATGCAGCATTGTTCGGATGCCGCCGTGCAGATGCTGGGCGCCATGGGCTACATGCGCGGCACCGTGAGCGAGCGCGTGTACCGCGAGGTGAAGGTCATGATGATCGGCGGCGGTGCTGAAGAGATCATGAAAGAACTCGCTGCAAGACAATGGGCCCTATGACCAAGACAACAGCGACCCCCACCGCACCCGTCGAATTCGAGCCCGAGTTCATCGATGCGCTCAAACACCTGTTTGAAGAAAAGATCGTGTTCAACCAGGTGCTGGGTTTGAAGATCGCCAGCATCACGCCCGACAAGGTCGTGGGCCGCATCGACATGAAGCCCCAGCTGGTCGGCCACTACAGCCACAACCGCATCCACGGCGGCGTCATCAGCGCCTGCCTGGATGCCATGGGCGGCCTGGCCTGCATGGCCGCCATCGGCGCGCGCCACATGATTGAGCCGCCGCTGCAACGCCTGCACCGCTTCAGCAAACTCGGCACCATCGACCTGCGCATCGACTACCTGCGCCCCGGCATCAGCGACCACTTTGAACTGCGCGCCGAAGTCATGCGCCTGGGCTCGCGCGTGGCGAGCACACGCATGGAGTTTCTGGGGGCGGACGGGAAGTTGTTGTCCACCGGGGCGGGGGCGTATATCGTTTCGTGAATTTTCCCCAACCACTCCAAGGAGACAAGCCATGATCAAAGTCAGCGTGATGTACCCCAACACCCCGGGCGCGCGTTTCAACCACGAGTACTACCGTGACAAGCACATGCCGATGGTGCAGGCCAAGATGGGCGCGGCGCTCAAGTCCTACACGGTGGACAAAGGCCTGGCCGGCGGCGCGCCCGGCGCACCGGCCACCTACGTGGGCATGTGCCACCTGTTCTGCGACTCGGTCGAAACCTTCCAGGCCGGCTTTGGCCCCCACGCCAAAGAGATCATGGCCGACATCCCGAACTACACGGACATCGCGCCGGTGATGCAGATCAGTGAGGTGGTGGTGGGGTAGGTGGCGGGTTTGCCGATCGAGGTGATCACCGTTGGCCCATGTAAGAGGCGATTCGGAAGCACCTGAATCGCTTTAGAAGGCTCGCCACCATCGACCTGCGCATCGACTACCTGCGCCCCGGCATCAGCGACCACTTTGAACTGCGCGCCGAAGTCATGTGCCTGGGTTCGCGCGTGGCGAGCACGCGCATGGAGTTTCTGGGCGCGGACGGAAAGTTTTAGTACACCGGAGCGAGGGCTTTCATCGTGTCTTGAGGGTGTGGAGCATTTTCCGGGGGGAGGGTCCCATCTTCCATGATTTTCGACATCGCAGACTAAGGTCTGCATGCAGACAGGTCGGGCTTCATTCCTTGAAGCCTTCCATTCGGGCCTTCTTCTCTGCTGCCATCACCCTCTGGCTCTGAGGACCAGAAGGAATCCTCCTGCTTGACATATTGGCAGCAACGCCAAGAAAGTCCATTTCACTAGGGGTCATAGCCAAACCCTCGCTGGCCCACTTGTGCAGTTTTGACCAATATGCTGCTCCTCTGCCGACGACATAAGTCTGAGCCTCAATGTCGTTCAGTACCTTCTGCTCTCGACGGGCCGCGCGTTTAACTCCATCTTTCTCTTCTGCATCGATCAGGTCCTTTTCCAAATCGACCCCGAGCCTGATATCCACAGATTGCAGGAGGTCGTCCCAGCACTTTTCACGCTTGCACCATTCGGTGACGTTGGCGACCTTGTACGCATCGGCAGAAGAGATGATCCTCAGCTGTACCTGCTTTGCAATGTGCAGCAGGGCTTCATTCATCGAGCTGGACGTTGCCTGCCTGTTCCAAACCTTAAGGAAGTCAATGTCCTGCTTGCGGCTCTTGAGGTTGTATGTCAGCAGAGCGATGGAGTAGGTCACCGTATTGGCCCGGTAGCCCTGCGCGTACCACTCAGCTCCCCCTACGAGCCGTTCGAGCGTCCGGAAAACGATCGTGGCGCCGATGATGCCCTTGAACCAGTCTTCACCGAATGCAACGCCTTCCTCTCCCCACTGCCCGGTCACGTTCTCTGCAAAGAATCTGAAGTTTTTCTGCGCACCCTGACTGACCACATGTGGCATGCACATGATCGTTATCAGTACCTTTGCAACATCGGTTTTCTGTATCAGTTGTTTGCGCGGGTTCTGGACCTCGAACTCCCTCTTCTTCGCAGGAGTCATGTATGCCGATGCGTTGGCGTATTGACCTCTTGCCCGTTCATAGAACCAATGGGTCATCTGCTGGGACCCCTCTCCCGCGGGAGCCCAAACGTTCCGCGAAAAGTTCTCTATACGTCTGTGGAACGGATGGTTGGAGAAGAAGTCGGCATCGCTGACCTTGTTCTGACTGTTCGCGTATAGGGAGATCCTGGGAACTATCTCATTTACCAGATCGGACCGGACGACTGACAGTTTCATCTGCACTCTTACTTTGTCTAGGTTCTCAGCCTTGTCTCTCTTCATCACGTTGAAGATCGAGGCGGTGGTCTGTCCTCCATTGACGATCTGCAGGTTCTCGAGCCAGTTCACAACAACTTGGTTTCCGTCCGGGTCGAATTCGGCCTTTGCCGCAGTCGCAGAGATGCCATTGTTGTAGGCGAAGAACATCTGGGGTTCTTCGAGAATGGTCTTGCGTATTCCCTTGTTGACCCCTCTTGTTGCTTGGAGAAAGGTTCTGACGTTCTGTTCAAGAAGGCGGCCGCCGTACAGGTCGTAGATTTCGGCCAACCAGTCGCCTGGTATCACCGTCAGGTAGGAGTCGAGTTCAGATCCCCCGGCGTTGGCAGGGAGACAGGGAAGTCCTTTGCCAAACATCTTCACAAAGTCGATGACGATCGGTTCCGGTTCGCCAGTTGACAGGAGACGGCCGACCGCAACCAAATCCCAGACCCTGACGGCCCATTCTGTGTCATCCTTTTTCCATTTCGGCAGGACCTTGACCGCAGTCGAAAGCTTTGCATCTGAAAGGATGTTGAGGCGGATGCGGACAACCGAATGCCCCATCTGGGCAAGCTGCCTGGCGAGGCTCCATATGCTGCTCCCCACATCGACTTCGAAAGAGAGGTCACCTCCCACAGCGCGTTCAAAGAAGGTTTCCGCGCGTTTCAGGCATGCATCCAGACTGGTTTTTGTCAGGCTCTGCACTTCAGGTTCACCGTGGAAGTCGACTTGGAACAAGTCAAGTGTGCCTTCGTCGTCGGCGTAGGCATATCCATCAATCCTCATACCCCTGTGGACGAAGAAAGCCGGCTCGAATCCTGGTACCGCTCCTGAGTCCACGAGAGCTTCTGCCACAACAGATGCAAAGGCTGTCTCAGAAAAGTCGGACGTTGCAGCTGATCTGGCTGCGACCTGTTGCAGCAAGTCGGCCAAGAATTCACCGTCATTCATGATTCAAGCATCGCTCCATGGAATGGTCGATTCAAAGGGAGATAGTGCAGCCAGCTGAATTCCGTAGGTCACCTCTTGGATGCCAGTCATCAATGTCGAGGGGATGATCCTGGGAAAGTCGTCAGTCACAGCGAAAGCGTCTTTCTTCACCAGCGCGAACGCTTGAGCCCGATATTCAGGCAGATCCAGATATCCGAGGCTGCCTAGCTTTTCCTCGAATTCTTCGGTTGCGGATGCAGATGCGCCAAGGACTGCATTCAGTTCGTCAACCAGTGCACCCAGGCTCTTTCCTCCAGCGGAAACTACCGCCAAATGGTAGACACACAGGTATAGATTGGAGCTGTCCACCCATAGCTGGGAGGGTGATGAGATACGAACAGACTGGGGTGATCCAACAAGGTGTGACTTGATCTCGAAGACCTTGTTGTCCGATGCAAAGTCCTGAGGAAACCCCGCAGGTCCCTTCCACGCTTGGACTGCTTCGGGGCCGAATCTTGGCAGCAGCTCCTGCTGAAAGAAACTGAGCTCCGCAAAAAGGCCGCGAATCTCATGCTCCCCGAGGAGATGCGGGCCACCTCTTGAGAGGAGGCGCTGCCATTTCGAGAGTCGTGCGCATAGAAGTTCAATGCAGTCTGCGTCGGAATGGGCACCTGAAGTACACCTGATCAGGTCCTTGCAGAGCAGGGCAAACAGATCCACATCCTGCGCCTTGGCGAGCACAAGATGCAGCTCGTGTGTTTTGTCGATCCACAGAGCCCTTAGGCCCTTTAGGCGTGGGAAATTTTGGTCCCAACGGACTGCAGAGCTCAGCTGAAGCACCACCATTGGCTGACTTTCGGCGTTCACTGCATAGTAGAAGGCGAATGGATGATCTGGGTCGGCTCGCCTTGCACTCAGTGCTCCGACATGCGGTGTCATCAAGTCTTGCCACGGGCTTTCAGTCTTCATCTGCATCGTCCTGCGGGCTACCATAGTTCTCGGCCCACCAAGTGGTGTTCACAACGTACGTCACTTCTGTTGTCTCGTGGCCTGACTTCGGGAAAGCTATTCCCCACGCAACCACACTGGTTTCGGTCGGAGAGTTGCTTTTTTCCTTGTCCTTTTCTTTGTCCCAGACGTCGAGAACATGGAGCATGAGCAAGGGCCTTGTGCGAAGCTTGATGTACTGCCAGTCAGGGATGTCGCTAGCGGCACCCCATTCCCTTTCAGCAGCGCCGCGCTCATCCGCGCTCATGCCTGCCTTTACTTGCCCTCTGCCACCCACTCGTAGTGCTTTGCCGCTCACAGCGATGTAATCGATTCCCGCTGAGCTGCGTTTCCAAAGAGACGAACGAGACTGGGAATTAGGTGTGAAGGGGCCAAACGAGGTGGATGACTTGTTACCTGTTGGTGGACTGAAAAGACAAATGTCCCATCGCTCAAGTTCTTCGAGCTCGCGCGCTTTGATGTAGGCATTCACCGGTTCCGATTGGGTGATCAAAGCAACGTCATCATGGTTTTGAAAGCTATTCACAAAGTTGCGGACCAGTGGCGCAACTTGCATGCCTTTCCAGAGGTAGCCGAAATCATTGGACTGGTCGGGATTGCCCAAGTCGGACAGAGAGGTCAGGAGGCTGCTCAGCACCTTTCTGTTGGCAGCTATGGCATCAGTACGCAGACGGGTCGTCTCGATCAGTTTTTCAGACAGAGAAACCGAGTGATTGACTCTCTGCCCGGACCGCATCTTGTTCCTCGCCGTCACGATCAGGGATTCGGGGTGTGCACGTACCTTCAGACCAAAGTCGACAGGCTGTGCTCCGGCTCTCTCCATTCGGTTGAACTCGTCACGCAGCTCATCAATGGCTTCCGAGATGTGGGCATACCAGTCGATGGCCTCCTCTGTCATGAAGATGCGGCAGACATCTGCATAACCGTCGCGATATCCAAACCAGCGACCCATCTGCAGCAGCGTGTCGTACATCATCGAGTTGCGTAAGAAGTAGCTCACAGTCAGCCCTTCCAGAGTGAAACCACGCGAAAGCGCAAATCCACCAATGGCAATGACATGCAGGCCGTCGTTCTTGTATCTCCTGTAGTCCAGTTTGTCGGGCGATTTGCTGTTCACCTTTCTCACCTCGATCGGCCCAGCCGCGCGGACGAGTGCTGCCTGAACATCGGACCACGTTTCAGGAAGCCGTCCCTCGAACTGACTTTCCCACACCTCGTGCAGCCTGTTCATCTCGGGGTCCCGGAGCGCCTGTTTCTCAGGCAGTCCCGCATGGCCCATGCAAGCGGAGCGAATCGTATTCATCAGGTCTGCGACAAGGCCGGTTAGTTTGGTCTGTACGTCGTTGAACCGTGATGCATTGACCAGCATCGATGAGTGGCTCTTGTCTTGACCCCGCAATAGCCTGATTGCACGTGCAAGAACAAAAGTGCGAACAGCCTCTTTGAGGCTTTCCGGAATCTGAGTCAGGGGATGGGAAATCTTGTGTTTTTCCGGCAGCAGATCTATGTGGTCGTCTACCGTGGTCAAGGTGTCGTGGAGGTCCCCAGATTCGGGGAATATTCGGGATGCCCCGACATAGTTGGTGGGAGCATCGAGCGAAATGATGAAGTCCCTCGGGAAAAGGTCTTCGCGCTCCATCTCATCCCTGCTGATCGGATCTATGAAGATATTTGCAAAGGGGGTCGCCGTGTACCCAAGATAGACATTCTTGTCGAATGAGTCCAGAAGTTGCCGAATCCGGTCGTTGATGGCAGATGGGGAGTCATCATTTTTAGAGACGTTGACGGATGCGTTGTCTGCTTCATCGTCAATCAGCAGCATCGGAATACTGCTGATGCGAGCTCCCGCCTGCCGGTTGCGGATCTCCAGCCATTCGATGAGGTTGGCCAGGGTACGTGAGTTCTTCTTCATGACGAGAACCAAGGGTTCGCTGAGCGATTGCAACGAAACACCCAAATCTCGCGTGGTGGCCCTGAAATCGTCGGCACGCGTGGTCAGGCAGATAGGACGCTTCTCCAGTCCATAGAGACCAACACCGATCGCTGAGTCTCTTCCAGTAGTCGCCTCCGAGCTGATGCCAGTGAAGCCCTCTTCGATGCGCTCTTGGGTCTGTACACGCAGATCCTCCTGAATCCCTGTGAGGATCACGATGAACTTGTATCCATAGTCGGCCGCCTTGCAGATGACGCCGGTGTAGTTGGCGGTCTTGCCAGACTGCACGTGACCAACCACCAGACCTCGGCGCGCCCAGCGTCCCTGCTTCTCAGGGTCGTGCATCAGCCCCACGATCTTGTCAGTGTCCTTGTCAAGAACACCCAGCACAGCCGATCCAAACCCCCGGTTAGCCAGATGCCTGCGGTAGCGGTCGTAGTAGTACGGGATCAGGCTTGCTCGCCTACCGGGCAGCCACTGTTCGAATTTCACCTGTATCGTCGATGCGTCGCTCATGCTGATCGAAAGACTTGCCTCAATCTGGCGGGCAGCTTCCTCGATCTGACCTTCGCTGATGGTTTCAGAGAGATCCGGATAGAGTGGCAACACGGTTCTCAGGACTAACCGGACCTGCGCCGGAGTGCGGGCGGGCATGTTCGAAAGGATCCCGATGGCATTGTTCTGGAGATCTTGAAGTGACATTGCTTTCCCTGGTGCGAATCAGTCTGCGGTGGCGAGTCTTGCGATCACCCCGATCTGGTCCGGGTGGCGGCTGAAGGGCTCCATGCTGGCCAGAACCGTCGTCAATCCTGCCGGATCAAGATCGGGGTTGGCCTGTACGAGCATCTTGGCAAGTGCGAGCATCACATCCATGTCCGGTTGCTCGGTCTCAATCTGCTTTGGCGTATTGGAGTAATCGCTGAAGAAAGCGGCCGCGGGAAACGTCTGGCCGAACATCTTGATCATCTGCCTCAGACGCAGGCGGTCACGTATTTGGAGGTCGTTGAGAAGTTCGGTCAACAGCGGGTGTTCGTTGTTGATGACGTACTCGATCCGGTCGTTGTGAATCTTGCGGACCCAAACTGGCGAGGCATCCGTCTCGATTA
This sequence comes from Hydrogenophaga sp., assembly GCF_048549895.1. GTDB lineage: Bacteria > Pseudomonadota > Gammaproteobacteria > Burkholderiales > Burkholderiaceae_C > Hydrogenophaga. The sequence continues at coordinate 15,057 of NZ_JBLYYB010000159.1, read as the reverse complement.
CCGCTCTGCCCCTTTGTGTGTAGGGCCTCTTGGCTCCCGACCGGATCTGCTCGATAACCTGTCTGAGCCGGTTTTTGACGATAAGCGGAGGGTGGGCGCGAGCCTTCCGCACATCGATGCCCCAGTGGTGATCTGTGTTGTTGGGAATATCAATGCGAACACGTGCGAGCTTCGTGAGCTCTTCCTGCCTGGCCAGCCTGAACCAGCTTCCCCATATGATCAGCCGACGGTTCCGGTAAATGTAGAAACCTTGATTCCTGAGGTAACCCTCGCGTCCAGCGAGGCGTTCATATTCTTTGGCGCTCACCTTGGAGTGGTGAGGCAGTACGAATGCCTGAATCCTGACCTCGCTATCCCTAAATCGCACCACCTCTAGCGGAAACTTTTGTGTTGCGATGGTTAGTTCGGCAAACGGGTCATAAGGCTCGATGTCCGTACCGTTGATGGAAACTCGAACTTTCTTCAGTCCAGGCTCACCGGCCAAGAAACGGTGGAAGATTCTGGACAGATGCTGCCTGACGGCTGACATCGTTTCATTGAACGTTTCATGACCGACTTCGCCCATACCTGCCAACTCGAGGCGGTCAATCTTGCGCCACAAGACCAATGTTCCACTTTCTTCAAGCGGGAGTGCGAAAGGAATATCCGACATTTCGTTTGGATGAACCTCTGTAATCTCCCACCTGTTTGTCACTGAAACCCGGTCAAGATCCCAGCGCATTCCGTTGAGTCCTTCGGATGCCCTAGTCAGCACGGTCAGTTCTCTGCATTGGCTGAACGAGGCAGTTTTCAGCCCCAAGCCAAACCGCCCCAGATCGTGGGCAGCGCGTTCATGTCTGGGATCTTTTGATCCAGGCCTCATAGCCTCTAGAAGTTCCTCTCGCGACATGCCGCACCCGTCGTCGACAACCGCAATCCATGGAAGATCAGCCACCCAGCCAAAACGCAAGTCAATACTCCTTGCGCCAGCGGCAATGCTGTTGTCAATGATGTCGGCCACTGCAGACTCAAAGGAGTAGCCGATGTCGCGCATTGCCTCGATCATCACCGAGGCGCGTGGCATGAGTTCTATGGCTCCGTAATCCCTCGATCCCGTCACTTGCGTCCTCGTTTGTAAGGCTGCTTACATTCTGATGTATTTCGGGCTAGCAGCGGCGGCGCTCAGCCAAGACCACTTCAGACATGTTCAAACGGCTTGTCTTTTCATATTCAGAACCGCAGAGACGACCCCTGCAATCTGGTTCGCAAGAAGCGCAGGCACCGCATTTCCTACTTGATGGTATTGCTGCGTCCGATTGCCCTGAAAGAAGTAGTTGTCGGGAAAGGTTTGAAGCCTTGCTGCCTCACGCACCGTCAAGCTGCGGCACTGGCTCGGATCGGGGTGTATGAAGTAGTGACCGTCCTTTGCGATATGGCTGGTCACTGTCGTGCTTGGCAAGTTGTGCAGTTGCACTCTGAATCGGTCAATGAACTTGCCTGATTCCCAGTTCTTGTGCTCTGGCGCCAAACCCGCCAACGGAAAGTCCAGGTGCCCTTTTGGGGTTCGTTGATTCAGAAGCCCGAACACGGCTGTGTAAAAGTACCGGCCAAGGTCACTTGCCATATGTGACCTGGATTCGTGGTTCAACCAGACCTCCAATCGGTCATCCTTCACCCAATCGACCAAGCGCGAGGGGATTTCCGGCAGCTTCGCGTGGTGGTAACGAAGTGCTCCAGTTTCGAGGGTGAGCCCGAGCTTGATCGCCTCTCCTCGAAGCCGAAAGGCCAGCTGGTCAAGTCCTTTTGCCTCGGCGTCACCTTGAAGCTTCTTCGCGAGCTCATGAACCACAGATCTCCAGCGATCATCGGTGTCTTCCGTGCTCAGTTTGCTTCTGAGCTGTGGCAGCGCGAAGATGGCCTGATCCACCGTTGGGGGGGCACTCTTGTTCAACAAGTGGCGACCGTCGTAGTTCAATTCTTCCCGCACGCCCAACAGGATGACTCGGTGTCGTGCCTGCGGGATTCCATACTTTTCCGCTTCGATGATGAAGGCGTTCGCATCGACGAAATCCGGTTCCATGCCCGCCTTGAAGCTCACGGGGCTGACCAGCGAGTGGATGGTGTATCTCAAGCCATCTGGTCTGCCCAGGGCCTTCCCGGGTTCCGCAAGGTCGCGAAGGATGTCGTGGAACACCAGCTTCCCGTTCACCTTGGAAGACAGTATCCCCTTGACGTTTTCCATAACGAAGACAGCCGGGCGCGTGGTGTCCAGAATGCGCAGGTATTCCCGGTATAGAAAGTGGCGGTGGTCGTCCTCGGCGACGTAGTGCTCCTTGCCCTTGTTGCGTGAGCGTCCCACCAGCGAATACGCCTGACATGGCGGCCCTCCGATGAGCACGGTCTCCTCCTCCCGGAGTCCAGCCTTGACGATGAGTTCGTCAAGTCGGTCGTTGTCAGCGGGTACGCCCAAGGTGAGCTTGTTGGCTTCGGCTTGCGCGTCCTTCCATGCACTGGGTACCTTGGTTCCCGGATGGGGCGCTTCTGCTGAATGGCAGAAGTCGTAGTACGCCGCCAGGGCCTTCTGATCTCCCCGGATGTATCGGAAGAAGCTTCTGAGCGTCAACGTCTTGTGAGCGCTCTCCTCCATCTCGGCCGACACCGCAATCTCGAAACTTGCGTCTCCTTTGTAGGACGCGAAGCCCTCTCCCAATCCCCCCGGACCTGCGAACAGATCCACTATCTTGTATTTCATCAGTTGCTTCGTTTCGTTATTCTTGCCGGGTCAGTCGGCTCTTCGCGGAGTTCACCAGTCGGCTTGCCGGATTCGATCCAGTCAGTCAGTACTGACTGAACATTTGAAGGCGATTTGGTCGTCTTCAGAAAGCATTCCCACACCACCAGAACTCGCCAGCCCATGGACAGAAGCTCGGAAATTGCCTTTGCATCCCGTGCCACGTTCGTCGTGAGTTTGCCCTGCCAAAACTCTGGCCGAGTGCTGGGCATCTTGGCAAAGCGGCAGTCTCCGTGGTGGTGCCAGAAACACCCATGCACGAACACTGCGACCTTCCTCCCGGACATCACCACGTCCGGCCTGCCCGGCAGGTCCTTTCGATGAAGTCGGTAACGGTACCCCGCAGCAAAGAGTGCTTTGCGAACGATCACTTCGGGTTTGGTGTTGCTGCCCCGAATGCCCGACATCATGGCGCTTCGCTTTTCGGGAGTAACAACGTCAACCAAGGTAGTCACCTGCTGGATATCGAAGTAGGGGCTTGGCTGCCCAGGCGGTTTGATCGTACCAGGTTGGGCATGCCAAACGGTACCTTCACCGTGTTGACCTCACCGTCTCGGCCTAACCCCCCACCAAGCCGCCCCCACCACCACAGCAGACCCCGTATACCCCGCCACAAACACCCACCAAGGCGCGTCCCAGTACAGCAGCCGCGCCAGCCAGTGTTCGATGAAGCTTTCGCGGTAGCCGCTTTGGCCGGCGAGGCGGCGCAGGTCTTGTTCCCACACGGTCAGGGGGCAGAGCTGACCGAGCCAGGCCTGGGCCGCGATGAAGACCATCAGGGCCAGGTGGGTGAGGCGCAGGCCGAAGTGGCGCACCCAGCGCCAGCCGAGTGCGCCCCCGAGCAAGACGAGGGGCAGCAGGCCGACCACGAACAGCACGATGCCCACGTGCAGCGCGAGAATGGCGTCGGCGAGCAGCAGGGCTGTGGCGGGGCTCAGGTGGGTCATGCGGCCATGGTACGGGGGCAGGCGAAAAAAAACCGCCAGCACACCAGGTGTTGGCGGTTTCACGCATGGCCTGCCGAAGCAGGCAACGTGTCATTCGTTGATCACACAGCGCTCAAGTGGGGCTCACTTGGCGGCGTCGATCTTCATGTACTCGGACACCACTTTCCAGCGGTTGTCGGTCAGCTGCGAGAGGCGGGTTGAATTGCTGCCCAGGCGCTTGGTGGGGCTGAAGGTCATCTCGGCGCTGCCGAAGATGTCCGGCGGAATGGTCATGGTGTCCATGGCCTTGATGAAGCTCTCGGTGGTCAGGTTGTTGCCGGCCTTGCCCGCGGCGCGCAAGAAGGTGTCCACCAGCGAATAGCCGTACACCGAGAACACGGTCGGGTCTTCGTTGAACTTGGTCTTGTACTTGTTGGCCCAGAAACGGATGGGTTGCGAGGCTTCGTCGGTGTAGGGGTTCTGCACCGTCATGGTGGCGTAGAAGCCGTTCATGGCGGGGCCACCGAGCTTGTGGATCAGGTCGGTGTAGGCCGCACTCGACCCGATGAAGGTGGGGTTGAAGCCCAGGCGCTTGGCCGTGGCAATGCCGCCGATGGTCTCGCGGATGATGGTGCCGAGCACGACCATGTCGCACTGCTCGGACGCCAGCTTCTGCATCTGCGACGAGAAGTCGGTGGCGCCGCGCTTGTAGCTGGTTTCCACCGCCAGCGCCATGCCGGCGGCTTTCAGGCCGTCTTCAGCACCGCGCTTCACTTCCAGGCCGAACTCGTCGTCCTGGTACATGGCGCAAACCTTCTTGGCGCCTTTCTCTTTCGCCAGCTTGGGCACGGCGATCTTCATCTGGTCGTAGTAGGTGGCGGCAAAGCTGTACTTGAGCTTGTGAAAGGGCTCGTACATTTCGCGCGCGGCGGTCACGGGGAAGAAGTTGATCACGTTCTTCTGGAACTGCACCGGCATGGCGGCCATGTTTTGTGCGGTGCCGATGTGGCCGACCATGGCAAAGATCTTGTCCTGGTTCACCAGCTTCTGCGCGGCCAGCACGGCGCGGCGCGGGTCGTAGGCCGAGTCTTCCACCACCAGCTTGATCTTGCGGCCGTTGATGCCGCCTTGCTCGTTGACCTCGTCCACCCGCAGCATCATGCCCAGGCGCACCTGCTTGCCAAAGCCGGCAATGGGGCCCGAGAGGTCTTGAATGGAGCCGAGCACGATTTCGTCCTTGCTCACGCCTTGCGTTTGCGCCATGGCCGCGCTGCTGCCCGCGGCGAGCAGGGCGGCAACCAGTGTCAGTCGGGTTTTCATCTTGTGGGTCTCCTGGGGTGGTGGTCGGGTTGGCGGTTGAAAGGATTCAGCTGTACATGGCGTTGATCTGCGGCTCGTACTTGGTTTGCACCAGCTTGCGCTTGAGCTTCATGGTGGGGGTGAGTTCCTCGTCTTCCGCGCTGAGCTGGGTGTCGAGCAAGAAGAACTTCTTGATCTGCTCCACCCGGGCAAACTTTTTGTTCACGCGATCGATCTCGGTCTGGATCAGCGCCTGCACCTCGGGCGCTTTGGTGAGGCTGGCGTAGTTGGAAAACGGCACGTCGTTGTCCTGCGCATACTTCTCCACGTTCTCCTGGTCGATCATGATGATCACGGTGAGGTAGGGCTTCTTGTCGCCGATCACCACGGCGTCCGTCACATAGGGCGAAAACTTGAGTTCGTTCTCCAGCTCGCTGGGCGTGATGTTCTTGCCCCCTGCGGTGATGATGATGTCTTTCATGCGGTCGGTGATGCGGAAAAACCCTTCCTCATCCACCACGCCCACATCGCCCGTGTGCAGCCAGCCATCGGCGTCGATGGTCTCGGCGGTTTTCTCGGGCAGGTTCAGGTAACCCATGAACACGTTGGGGCCGCGCACCAATATTTCACTGGTCACCGGGTCGAGCTTCACCTCGTTGTAGCTGGCGGCAGGGCCGATGCTGCCGGGCTTGATGCGGTCGGCCGGAATGCCGGTGGAGGCACCGCAGGTTTCCGTCATGCCCCACACCTCGAGCATGGGAACGCCCAGCGCCAGGTACCAGCGCACCAGCTCGGGCGAAATGGGTGCCGCACCGGTGACGAGGAAGCGCGCCTTGTGAATGCCGATGAGCTTGCGCACGTTGTTGAGCACCAGCGTGCGCGCCACATGAAACCGCAGGCGCAGCCCGCCGGGCACCGGCCTGCCAGCCATCACCAGGTCGGCCACCTGCTGGCCCACACCAATGGCCCAGCCGTAGGCGGCCTGCTGGATCTTGCCGGCTTCTTTCAGCGTGATCATCACGCCCGAATAAAACTTTTCCCACACGCGCGGCACGGCGGTGAACACCGTGGGCGCGATCTCGCGCACGTTCTCCGGCACGGTTTCGGGGTTCTCCACAAAGTTGAGCTTGGCCCCGGTGTAGAGCGAAAAATACTCACCGCCCATGCGCTCGGCAATGTGGCACAGCGGCAGAAAACACATGCACTCGTCTTGCTCGCTGCGGGCAATGAGCGTGTTGTAGCCGCGCACGGTGTAGACCAGGGCTTTGTGCGAATGCATGGCGCCCTTGGGCCGGCCGGTGGTGCCCGAGGTGTAGACCAAGATGGCCAGTTCGTCGGGCTGGCAGCCGGCCACGCGGGCTTCCAGCAGGCCGGGGTGTTGCTGCAGGTGGGCGCGGCCCAGCTCGCGCAGCTGCACCAGGCTGATCACCTGGGAGTCGTTGAGCTCGCGCAGGCCGTCCATGTCCTCCACGACGATCTTGCGCAGCTTCGGCAGCTGGTCGCGCACTTCCAGCGCCTTGTCCAGTTGTTCGTCGTTCTCCACAAACAGCACCGTGGTGCCCGAGTCGGCGCAGAGGTACTGCACCTGCTCGGCCGCGTCGGTGGGGTAGATGCCGTTGGACACACCGCCCGCGCTGAGCACCGCCAGGTCGCACAGCACCCATTCGATGGTGGTGTTGGAGAGGATGGACGCGGTCTCGCGCGGCTCGAAGCCGATGGCCATCAGGCCGTGGGCAATCTCGCGCACCGCGTCGCCGGTCTGTGTCCAGCTCCAGCTGCGCCAGATGCCGAACTCCTTTTGCCGCATCCACACCTGCGGTCCGCGTGCCTTCACACCGTTCCAGAACAGCGCGGGGATGGTCTCGCCGTCGAGCACGATCTTGTTTTGCGGCTGGATGCCGGAGAGGTCCCAAAGATTGCTCATGTTTTGCTTCTCAACGTGGTGTGCCAACCCACCGTTCGGGCTGAGCCACAGCTCCGTTCGCCCTGAGCCTGTCGAAGGGCTCGTTCGATGGTGTGGGTGAAGGCTTCGACAAGCTCAGCCCGAACGGAGGGGAGATCAGCCCGAACGGAGGGGAGATCAGCCCGAACGGAGGAAATTGCGTGCATTGAGCCTATCTCCAGTTCTTCTTCTTCTTCCAGCGCCGGTCGGCCCGCACGCCTTCTTCTTTCATGCCGAGGTAGAACTCCTTGATGTCGTCCTTCTCGCGCAGGTTGGCACAGGTGTCTTCCATCACGATGCGGCCGTTCTCCAGCACGTAGCCATAGTCCGACGCATTGAGGGCCATGTTGGCGTTCTGCTCCACCAGCAAGATGGTTGTGCCGCGCTCGCGGTTGATGCGCACCACGATCTCGAAGATCTCCTTGGTGAGCTTGGGGCTCAGGCCCAGGCTGGGCTCGTCGAGCAGGATCAGGTCGGGGTTGGCCATGAGCGCGCGGCTGATGGCCAGCATCTGCTGCTGCCCGCCCGAGAGCAGGCCGGCGTCTTGCGCGGCGCGCTCGCGCAGGATGGGAAAGTAGTTGAACACCAGCTCCATGTCGCGCGCCACGCCGTCGCGGTCCTTGCGGGTGTAGGCGCCCATCAGCAGGTTGTCGCGCACCGAGAGCAGGGCAAACACCTCGCGCCCTTCGGGCACATGGCTCAGGCCCTGCTGCACCACAAAGGCCGGGTCCTTGGCGGTGATGTCTTCACCCTTGAACTCGATGGAGCCCTTGCGCGGGTCGATGATGCCGCTGATGGTCTTCAAGATGGTGGTCTTGCCCGCGCCGTTGGAGCCCAGCACGGTGGCGATCTCGCTGCGGCGCACCTGCAGGCTCACGCCGCGAATCGCCTTGATCGGGCCGTAAGCGCTCTCGACGTTCAGCAGCTTGAGCACGGGTGCATCGGTGGTGGCAACGCTCATGACCGTGCTCCTGCCGTTGCAGGCTTGTGATTCTCTCGGCGCAGGCCCGACACATCGTCCATCGAGCCGAGGTAAGCCTCGATCACACCCGGGTCGCTCTGCACCTGCGCCGGCGTGCCCGACGCGAGTTCGCTGCCCATGCTCATGGCCAGCACACGGTCGGACACCTTGGAGACCAGGGTCATGTCGTGCTCCACCATCAGCACCGTGATGCCGAGTTCGTTCTTGATGTCGGTGATCCAGAACGCCATGTCTTCGGTCTCCTCCACGTTCAGGCCGGAAGACGGCTCGTCGAGCAGCAGCAGCTTGGGCTCGGTGCACAGCGCGCGCGCCAGCTCCACCACCTTGCGCACGCCGTAGGGCAGGCCGGCCACCATGCTTTCGCGGTGGTGCTGCAGATCGAGCAGGTCAATCACTTGCTCCACCTTCTCGCGCGCCTCGATCTCGGCCGCGCGCGTCTGGCCGGTGAAGAAGAGCTCGCTCCACAGCCCCGTCTTGCGGTGCGTGTGGCGGCCGATCAGCAGGTTCTGCAACACGGTGGCGTGTTCGAACAGCTCGATGTTTTGAAACGTGCGGGCAATGCCGAGGTTGGCAATCTGGTGCGGCGCCTGGTCGGTCAGGCGCAGCATGCCCTCAGGCCCGGCGTAGTCGATGGTGCCGGTGGTGGGCGTGTAGATGCGGCTGATCAGGTTGAATACCGTCGTCTTGCCCGCGCCGTTGGGGCCGATGAGGGTGAACACCTCGCCGCGCTTCACGTCGAAGCTCACGTTGTTGACCGCGAGCACGCCGCCGAAGCGCACGCTCAAGTTCTTGGCCGACAACAGAACCGATTGCCCTGAGCTTGTCGAAGGGTTCATTTGAGTCTGTCCGATTTCTGGAACGATTTCTGCCGCTTGAACATGCCCTTGCGATAGAACGGGAACAACTGGAAATACGCGCGGATCTTGAGCCAGCGGCCGTACAGGCCCATGGGTTCAAACAACACAAACGCGATCAGCACCAGGCCGTACACCGTGCCCTGCAGGCCGGCCGCCTGGCCGATGGCTGCGGGCAAGAAGTCTTTGCCCAGCGCAATGAGTTGCGGCATCACGATGAGGAAGATGGCACCCAGAAACGCACCGTGGATCGAGCCGAGCCCGCCGATCACCACCATGAGCAGCAGATCGATCGACTGGATGATGCTGAACTGCTCGGGCGAGAGAAACTGGATCTTGTGCGCGTAGAGCGCGCCGCCGATGCCGGCGAGTGCGGCCGAGAGCGCAAAGCTCATGGTCTTGTAGCGCGCCAGGTGAATGCCCATGCTCTGCGCCGAAATCTCCGAATCGCGGATGGCGACAAACGCGCGCCCGGTGCTGGACCGCATGAGGTTGGCAATGGCCAATGTGGCCAGCACCGTGACCACCAGGCACAAGAAGTAGAACTCGTTGGTGGACTCCAGCTCCCAGCCGAAGAGCGCCGGTGCGTTGACCACCAGACCCGAGTTGCCGCCGGTCACGTGCTCCCAGCGCGCCATGATTTCTTCAACGATGAAACCAAACGCCAGCGTGGCCATGCCGAGGTAGATGCCCTTCACGCGCAGCGCCGGCAAACCCACCACCATGCCCACCGCCGCCGAGAGCAAACCCGCGCAGGCCAGCGCCAGCGGAAACGGAATGCCCGCGTTGACCATGATGGCCTGCGTGTACGCACCCACGCCGAGGAAGGCCGCGTGGCCGAGCGAGAAGAGGCCGGTGAAACCCGCCAGCAGCATGAGGCCCAGGCCCACCACCGAATAGATCAGCACGAAGGTGAGTTGCGCCAGCCAGTACTCCTGGATCACCCAGGGCGCAGTCACCAGAAACAGCCCGAGCAGGCTGTACCAAAAGGTCTGCCCGCCGTGTTTGGCGAGTTTGATGTCTTGGTTGTAGTCGGTCTTGAAGAGAAAACGCATATTGATTGGTTGGGGTCAGAGCACGTCGCTGCGCGAGTGGTCTGACCCGCAATGAATTCAGACTTTCTTCCTTAGCTTCTCGCCGAACAAGCCGTTGGGCTTGAGCACCAGCATGATCAGCACCACGATGTAAGGCGCCACGTCCTTGAAGCCTTCGGGCAGATAGAAGCCCGAGAACGCCTCGACGATGCCGATGATCAAACCGCCCACGATGGCGCCGGGCAGGCTGGTGAAGCCACCCACCACCGCAGCCGGAAAAGCCTTGAGACCGATGAAGCCCATGTTGGCGTGCACGAAGGTGATGGGCGCGAGCAGCAGGCCCGCAATGGCCGCCACCGCCGCGGCCAGGCCCCACACCAGGCCGTTGAGTCGCTTGACTGGAATACCCATGTAGTAGGCCGCGAGCTGGTTTTGCGAAGACGCCTGCATGGCGATGCCGAGCTTGCTGTAGCGGAACATGGCAAAGAGGCCCAGGCACAGCAGGCCTGTGACGCCGATCACCACGATCTGTTCGGCCGAGACCACCAGCCCACCCATGCGCAGCACCTGGCCGGCGTAGGGCACGGGCAGGGTGTGGGTGTCGGTCCCGATGTTGGGGATCATGGTGATGAGCCCGCGCAACACATAGCCCACACCGATGGTCAACATGACGATGGAGAAAGCGGGTTGCCCCAGGATGGGGCGCACCACCGCGCGTTCGAGCAACACACCAAACAGGCCCATGGCGATGATGGCGGCTGGCACCGCGAGCCAGAAGGGCAAGCCGAGCACGGTCATGGCAGCCAGTGCAGCGAAAGCGCCCACCATCATCAGGTCGCCCTGCGCAAAACTCACGGTTTCGGTCGCCTTGTAGATCAGCACGAAACCCAGGGCGATGAGTCCGTAGATACAGCCCTGGGCCGCACCGCTGATGAGCAGTTGCAGCAGTTGCACGCATGTCTCCTGATTGTTCTGGCGCCGCCTTGTCAGGGGTACTTGCTGCGAACTGGGTGGCAGTGCGCCCCGGCGGTGTGAAAGATTTATAGCTGTCTTGCCCGGGACTGCCGCTAGGGGTTGACCCCCATCCAGAGTCTCCGATGCGCCATGAAGATGCACCGCATGAAGTCCATACGCATCGGCGCCGGCCTGGGGTTCTACGGCGACAACTGGGAGCCCGTGGCCGCGAGCATCGAGCGCGGTGGTGTGCAGTTCATCGCCAGCGACCACCTGGCCGAACTCACGCTGGCCATCCTGCAGAAAGACCGCCAGCGCGACCCGGCTTTGGGCTATGCGCGCGATGTGGTGCCCATGCTCCTGAAGCTGTGGCCGCTGATGCGCGAACGCGGCGTGCGCTTCGTCTGCAACGCCGGTGGACTGAACCCGCGGGGCGCTGCGCAGGCGGTGCTGGCGGCGTTCCAGGCCAAGGGTTGGCAGGCCAAGGTGGCGGTGGTCTCGGGCGACGACGTGTTGCCGCAGCTGCAAAGCGCCGAAGCCGGGTTCGACCACCTGTTCACCCAGGAGAGCGTGGCCGGTGTGCGCGAACGGCTGGTGTTTGCCAACGCTTATGTGGGTGCGAAGCCCATCGTGGACGCGCTGGACGCAGGCGCCGACATCGTGATCACCGGGCGCGTGGCGGACGCGGCGCTCTTCCTGGGGCCGCTGGTGCACGGCCTGGGCTGGACGCTCGCAGGCGCCACCAGCGAACAAGACCTGAACCGTCTGGCGCAAGGCCTCACCGTGGGCCACCTGCTCGAATGCTCGGGCCAGGGCAGCGGTGGCAACTTCGGAAGCCAGGGCGCGTGGCAGGCCATTCCCGATCTGGCGCACATCGGGTATCCCATTGCCGAGGTGTTTGAAGACGGCACGGCCCTCATCACCAAGGCGCCCGACACCGGCGGGCGCATCAACTTCGACACCGTGCGCCAGCAGCTGCTGTACGAGGTGCACAACCCGCACGCCTACTTTTCGCCCGACGTGGTGCTGGACATGGGCCACATCACCCTGCACGACGAAGGCTTTGATCGCGTGCGCCTCACCGGCGCGCGCGGCAGCGCACCCACCGACACGCTCAAGGTGGTGGCGGGTTTTCGCGACGGTTTCAAGGCCGAGGTGACCTGGGGCTTTTCGTGGCCCGACGCCTGGGACAAGGCGCAGGCCGCGCAGGCGACCATCCGCACCTTGCTGAAAGACAAACGCATTCCCCACGACGAGCTGTATGTGGAGTACCCCGGGCTCAACTCGGCGCACGGCGCGCTGGCGCCACTGCCCAAAGCCGACGCGCTCAACCAGAGCAACGAAATCTGGACCCGCCTGGTGCTGCGCACGCAAGACAAGGCCGCCGCCGACGGCTTTGGCCGCCTGTTCCCCTGGATCGGCCTGAGCGGCCCGGCCTACACCTGCGGCTTCACGGGGCTGCACAACACGAGCGAGCTGCTGGGCATCTGGCCGACCTTGATACCGCGTGAGGTGGTCGAGCAGGGCGTCCGTGTGGAGCTGCTGTCATGACGAAAATCACCATACCCCTGGTGCGCATCGCCCACGCCCGCAGCGGCGACAAGGCCGACTGGGTGGACTTTGGCCTGTTCGCGTGGAACGCGGCGGGCTACCGGTTGCTGGAACGCGAGGTGACGGCCGAGCGCGTGCAGGCCCACTTTGCGCCGTGGCTGCCGGGCGAGGTGGACGCCTGGCCACTGCCCAACATCCTGGCGCTCAAGCTGGTGTTGCGCGGGGCCTTGCAGGGTGGCGGTGCGCGCAACTTGCGGCTGGACAACCTGGGCAAGGCGATGGCGGGTGCTCTGTTGAGGATGGAGATCGAGGTGACGCAGGATGAGCTGGAGGAGGCTTTGCATGCGCCGCGTGTGGGGTGGTGGGGTGATGCGAAAACATGAAATCGGGAGAGCCCTCACCCCAGCCCTCTCCCAGAGGGAGAGGGAGCAACTCCGCTGCGTTGGCGAAGCCGCGTGTCTGGCCCCCTCTCCCTCTGGGAGAGGGCTGGGGTGAGGGCCCGCCCGCCAACCATCCAGGAACCATGAAATGACCCCATCCCCAGTCTCCATCGAAAAACAAGACGACATCTGGATCGTCACCCTCGACCGCCCCGATGTGCGCAACGCGGTGGACAGCCCGACCGCACGAGCCCTGCACGCCGCCATCACCCTGGCGCGCCAACTGGCCGCATTTCCGCAAGCCACGATGCGTGCCGACCGCGAAAGCGCCCTGGTCCAGTGGGACCTGCCGCTTGGCGAGGCGCTCTTGCAGGAGTGGCAGCGCGGCAAGGCGCGCATTCCCGATGCGCTCGAAGGCGCCACACGCTTCGCCGCAGGGCAGGGGCGCCATGGAAAGTTCTGACATCGACGAAGCCTCGGTGCGCGCCGCCACCGAAGCCTGGATCAGCACCTTCAATGCGTCCGACCTCCCGGGCATGGCGGCGCTCTACGACGCTCAGGCCCATCTGTGGGGCACCACCTCGCCCGTGCTGATCGCATCAAGCCAGGGCATCGCGGGCTACTTCTCTGCGGTGTTTGCCTTGCAACCCGCGCCCGGCATGGTCTTGAACGACGTGCGGGTCAGGCTGTATGGCGACACCGCCATCAGCACCGGCGGCTACACCCTGGCGCTGGGAGCCGCCGCGCAACGCCGCTCGATCCCGGCGCGTTTCAGCTTCGTGTACCGCCGCACCGGTGGGCGCTGGTTGATCGTGGACCACCACTCATCGGCCATGCCGGCGCCGCTCGATTTGGGTTGACGCCATCGGTCTTCGGGACTAGATTAACCAATTGGTTAAACCAGATGGTTAATTGAAACGCATGTCTGTCCCGTCCGTGAAGAAGTCGACCCTCCCGCGCCATCGAACGGCCCCGGCGAGCCAGCCGGACCACGTCCAGCCACCGGACCCGGTCGACACCCGCACGCGCATCCTCGCCGCAGCCTTCCGCTGCCTGTCCACCCAGGGCTACGCCGCACTCAGCGCGCGCGAGATCGCCCGGGACGCCGGCGTCAATCACGCCCTGATCAACTACTACTTCGGCACCAAGGACCAGCTGGTCATTGCGGTGCTCGATGCGGCCAACCAGCACCTGCTGCAGCGCCAGCGCGAGATGTACGCCGCGCCCGGCCGCTTCGCCGAGAAGTGGGCGCAGGCGCGCGCGTTCTACGAGGACGACGTGAACTCCGGCTTCGTGCGCTTGCAGGCCGAGCTGTACGCGGCCAGCCTGTCCAACCCCGGTCTGCGCGAGCAGTTCGTGCCGCGCATCACGGCCTGGAAACAGGTGGTGCTGGAGGCGGTGCGCGAAGCTTTGCAGGCCTATGCGGTGGATCTGCCACCCGCGTTCACCGCCGATGCCTTGGCCAGCCTGATCTCCGAGTTCTGGCTCGGCATGGAGTTCGCGCGGCTCATCGGTGGCGAGACCGAAAAGGCCCGCCACGACCTCGCGCTGGACGCGGTCCAGCAGTTGCTCACGGCGCTGGACCAGGCCGCCGCGCGCCCCGCACGCCGCCCCGCCACGAGGACGAAATCACCGAAAGGCTGACCATGGACACCCGCACAACCGATCCGCAGGCCACCGCGTCCGACTGGCCCGAGCGTTTCAGCCGCATTGCCGGGCCGCTGCCGCCCTCCGGTGCGCTCGATGCCACCAAGCCTTATCCGTTCTCCACCATCGAGCCCGCGCAGCAGGGCTATGTGGACCGCGACGGCGTGAAGATCTGGTACGCGGTGTGGGGCACGCAAGGTCCGTGGATCGCATTCGCACCCCCCATCCAGTTCGTCAACACCTCGGTGTTCAAGGCCACCGTGCCCTACCTGTCGGAGCACTTCCGCGTGATCACGGTGGACAACCGGGGCAACGGCAAGAGCGATCGGCCGCGCGGGCAGGAGCACTACGATTTCGAGCTGTACCACGGCGATTTCGTGGCCGCGCTGGACGCGATCGGCGTGCAGAAACTGGCGCTGGTGGGCCTGTCGGCCGGTGCCATGATCGCGCTGCGACTGGCGGGCGAGCAACCGCAGCGCATCTCGCACCTCATCACCGCCGGGGGCTTTGCCGAGACGGTGCAGACACCCGAGGAGCGCGCGCGCATGCGGGGCAAGGACAGCGATTTCATCTGCGAGCACTGGCCCAAGGTGCTCGACGCTTTCGTCGCCTCGATCTTCACCGAACCCCATTCGACCAAGCACTTCGAAGATGGCGTGCACTACGGCTGGGCCACCGACGGCGAGACCGTGGCCTGGGCGCGCAACGGCTGGTTTGG
>NZ_JBLYYB010000158.1:0-4674 GCF_048549895.1 Hydrogenophaga sp. | reverse complement strand
GAGCCATGCAGGGCTTGGCGCGCTGGGGTTACCTTGCAATCGCCATGCTGTCGCTGGCAGCGTCCTGGTTATTGCTGCAGACAGCTTTTGCGTTGCACTATGCACGCGTGTTTTATCAGCAAGGTCAGGATGGGGGGCAAACCGAAGGTGGGCTGAACTTTCCCGGAGGTAATGACCCCGACTACCTTGATTTTGTCTACTTCTCGGCAATTGTCGGTATGACTTCACAGGTTTCAGACGTCGCAGTCACCGGTCGACGCATGCGCAGACTGACGCTTTTGCATGGGCTGCTTTCTTTCGCATTCAATTTGATTGTGCTCGCCATGGCAGTCAACGTTTTTGCGGGCAGCCTCGCTTGAGAATCATCCGAGAGCTTCCACAAAAAAAGTAGCGGCAATTGGACTGGTATAGCTCGCCACAACTCACCACCGTTTTGGTGAGTGGCCTGGTTGCTTCAGGGAAATTCCTTCGCAGTTCTCAGCGGGAACTCAGCCTAGCGGACATCTTGCATGCTCAAAGCAATCTTCACTCTTCCTCGAACAGTTTGGGTGATCGGACTCATCAGCCTGGTCAACGATAGCGCCAGCGAAATGCTGTACCCACTGGTGCCGCTCTATCTTGCGTCCGTGTTGATGGCAGGTCCGCGGGCACTGGGAATCATTGAAGGGATCGCAGAAGCAACAGCGAGTCTGCTCAAGCTGTTCTCCGGGGTGGTCGTGGACCGGTCGCGACGGTCAAAGCCCTGGATCGTGTTCGGGTATGGTTTGGCCGGTGTCGGTCGCCCTCTGATCGCCTTTGCAAGCAGTTGGCCTCTTCTGCTGGCCATCCGTTTTGCCGACAGGGTAGGCAAGGGCCTGCGAAGTTCGCCCAGGGATGCACTTCTGGCGGCCAGCGTTGGTCCCGATCAGCGTGGCTTGGCGTTCGGATTGCACCGTGCCATGGACAACGCAGGTGCCGTCATTGGCCCCATTCTCGCCTTTGCATTGCTGGCTTCCCATGTTCCGCTCAAGGACATATTTTTGTGGTCCGCCATCCCGGCTGCCCTCTGTGTGGGATTGGCACTTGCCGTCCGAGAGCCAAAGGCGGCACCGCTCACGTCCAGGCCTCCGTTCGACTGGCGGCTGCGGGACATGCCTGCGTTGTTCAAACGTTACCTGTTCGTGGTGGCACTGTTCACCCTGGGCAATTCGTCCAACATGTTTTTGTTGCTGCGCGCCAATGAACTGGGAGTCCCACAGGCTCAGATTCCACTGCTTTGGGCTGCGGTTTCCGCAGTCGCGATGTTGTTCTCAACCCCACTGTCGGCTCTGTCAGACCGGCTGGGCCGAGTGAGGCTGTTGATCGTTGGTTACGTTGCCTATGCGGTCTTCTACTTTGCGATCGGTTTCCTCGACACCGGTGGATGGATGCTGTTTGCCTTGTTCGGTTTCTATGGCCTGTTCATGGCGGCGACAGAGGGGGTCGAGAAGGCGTTCGTGGCTGACCTGGCGCCCGCCCATCGCGCGGGCACGGCCTTCGGCTGGTTCAATTTGGTGACCGGCATCTTTCTGCTTCCAGCCTCAATCGTCTTTGGCTGGATCTACCAGTCCATCGCCCCGTGGGCGGCATTCCTCTTCTCGGGCAGTTGCGCATTGTCAGCAGCCATCCTGCTGCTTTTCGGCGTCAAGCACAAAGCACTGCTCTCAACGACCAGCAAGTCCTCGGAGCATGATGCATCATAAACGCCGATCGCGCGTCAAAGCTCAAGTCGGAAGGCAATGCAGACTTTCAGCCCTCCCAGCTTCTCTGATTCTGAGAGAGAGAGCGATGCTCCGTGAAACTCGACAATGCTCTTGACGATCGACAGACCCAGGCCACTTCCAGAAGCGCTAGCGCCCGCGATTCGGTAAAAACGATCCAGGACTCGCTCGCGCTCCGATGATGGGATGCCAGGGCCGCTGTCCTCAATTCGGAGCTGCAGCTCGCTTGCCGTTCGAACCACCGCAACGTCCACCGTTCCTCCGTCTGGGGTGTATTTGATGGCATTGCTCAACACATTGCCAAGAAGAATGCCCAATGCATCCTTTGCGACGAGAATTGAGCCCTCGTCTGCGGTGGTGATGCCGATGTCGATGGAGCGCTCTCGGGCCAGCGCGGCAACATCTGCAACCGCCTGTTTTGTAAACTCAGTCAACGGCAGGTACTCTCGGGGCATGCTGTTTACGATGCCTTCCTCGTGCCTTGCGAGCACCAGAAGCTGCTCCACCAAGCGCGTCGCCCGATCGATACCTGATGTCAATCGACCCATTGCAATGTCCCGGGTGCTGGTGTCCGCAGACCGCCTCAGTCCCTCCAACTGCAGCTTGAGCGCCGCCAGCGGTGAGCGCAATTCGTGCGCGGCGTCCGCCACGAATCGCTGTTGTGCATCGAAAGCCTTGCGGACGCGCGCAAACAGCAGATTGAGCTCATGGACCAGCGGCCTGATCTCATCTGGCAGGGTCGCCTCCTCCAGCTTTTCCAACTCATCGGCCTGGCGCAATGCAACCTGTCTGCTCGCGAGCAGGACTGGCTTCAACGACGCGCCCACAACCACCCAAACCAGCAGCATGAGCATGGGCGCAATCAACACAATTGGCACAACAGTGCGCAGTGCAAGCTTGCGGGCCATCTCCAAGCGTGCGTCCAAATCTTGTGCAACCTGCACATTGATCACACCCACCTTCGTGGCAAACACCCTGTATCTCCCATCGTCCAACGTGACTTCAGCAAATCCCGATACCCCAACCTGCGGCAGCATGCTTTGATGAGTCCGGTAGACGTTGATTCCATCTGCAGTCCACGCCTGAACGACAAAATCGAAGCCTTCCTCATCGTGTTGAACCTGCGCATCCGGGCTGCCGCCCTTCAATGTGATCCCACTGCCCAGCATGATCGCCATCTGTTGCATGTGGTAGTCGAAGATTTCGTCAGCCTCCGACCTGGCGGTCTGATACGCGATCAACGCCTGTGCAAGTGCAGTCAGCACGATTGCGGCCGACAACAGGATCAGCAGACGTGTTCGCAAAGAGTTGGAGATCTTCAGCGGCATTTGTAACTCACTCCTTGGGCACCATGTATCCGACGCCTCTCACGTTTTGGATCAACTCTGCGCCGAGCTTTTTTCGCAGCCCATGGATGTACACCTCCACAGCGTTGCTGCTGATCTCGTCCTTCCAGCCGTAGAGCTTTTCTTCAAGCTGTGTGCGTGAGAGCACCATGCCCGGTCTGGCCAACAATGGCTCGAGTACCGCCCATTCACGGGCGGAAAGCACGACGGGCACCCCATTTGACGTCACCTCCCGTGAAGCGGGATTGATACAGACACCTTTGTGCTCGTAGACAGGCTCGGCACGACCAGAAGCGCGCCGCAGTAGTGCCCGGATTCGAGCCAACAGTTCATCGAGTTCAAAGGGCTTCAACACGTAATCATCTGCTCCCGCATCAAGTCCTTCGATTCGCTGAAAAAGCGAATCGCGTGCAGTTGCAATCAGAACGGGGGTGCGATCCTTGCGAGCGCGCAGCGCTCGAAGCACAGACAACCCATCAAGGCGCGGCAGTCCCAGGTCGAGCACGATCAGATCGTAGGTCTGCGTTCGCAAGGCCGTGGATGCCATGTCGCCATCCTTCACCCAATCAACCGCGTAGTGTTCAGAGCGCAGGAGATCAAGCACCACCTCGCCGATCATCTTGTCGTCTTCAACCAATAGAAGTCTCACTTGAAGTCTCCATACAAACCACAAACATGACGGGGGGCCCGCCGTCCTCCACGTTGACACGATGCCTACGTAAGAACACGCCCGTTTGCATGAATCCCCCAGCAGGCACGCTCAAATGTTTCGTGGATCAAATTGATTTGATTCCTGGGGCAGGCTTTCACGAACGAATTCTTCGATTGCCTGCTTGACAAAGAGGCTGTCCAGCTCGTGAACACGCAACGGTCGCTCCTCATCGAAAGATTCACTGAACACGCCATTCAGGTGGGGAGAACTTCGAGCGGTAGGCGCGGTAGCCACATCAAAACCACCATCCGTGCCAATGCCAGGGAGACGTCGCTGCTCTATGACCATCTCGAGCACGAGGCACCGCTGCAGCAGCAAATACACAATATCCTCGCGGGTCTTCTGCAGCGCAGACGCCAGTATCGCAGCCTCATCGTCCCGAGGACCTACCGGCACTTGAAAGATGCGCCGGATGAGGCGCCCCAAAAGATATCGTTCACTGTTGTTCATGATCGTTCCTTACGGAACGGGGAGTGGGTTTCCCCTCTCCCCGTGTTCGATCAAGAGTCGTCTTTGTCGTTGCCCTGGTCGGCCTTGTCGAGCTGGCTGGACAGGACCTTGCCGTCGGCAGCGTCGACCTTGACATCGAAGACCTTGGCGTCGGCCGTGACGACCTCCACCTCGTAGTGCAGAGCGCCGCGCTCGCTCTCCAGCTCGGCCTTTGCGGCTTTGCCGGTGGCGTGTGCTTCAGCAGCCGTGATGGCCTGGCTCAGTGAGATCTTGGCCTTGGCCAGATCGGTGACTGCGTCGTTTTCATTGGCCTTTGCAAAGGCCAGCGAACCAGCCGTGGCCAGGCCAGCAGCGAGCAAGAGCGCGGAGATTTTGGTGTTGCGGTTCATGGTGAGTTCCTTTTTGGGAGTTGTGTCAGGGCGGTATT
>NZ_JBLYYB010000157.1:0-9890 GCF_048549895.1 Hydrogenophaga sp. | reverse complement strand
GTCCAAGCTCTACGAGCACACCAGCGTGATGATCACGACCAACCTGACCTTCGCGGAATGGTCCAGCGTGTTCGGGGACGCCAAGATGACCACCGCGCTGCTTGACCGGTTGACCCACCACTGCCACATCATCGAGACCGGCAACGAGTCCTACCGCTTCCGCCACAGCTCCAAGGAAGCCAAGGGCCGCATCAAGTCCAGGGAGCAGGAGCGCAAGACCTCGGCCACTCAATCGTTGAATGAAGGGAGCGAGAAACCAGGAACGTCTCTATAGTTATCCACAGCTGACCTCCTGCAGAGGCAGCCTTAGCCCCTGGTCAAAATTCAATCGGCACAGCTGGTCAATATTCCATCGGCGCCAACACTCGGCGCGCATGGAGTACCGCCGCAAACAGCACGGGGTCGGTATCTATGTGCACATGCTCGACACCTGGGCGCTGTTTCACGACCAGCCCATCGTCATCAACGACCGGCAGGCCGCGCCCGCGGTGCATGGCGTCGAAGCACACAATTGCACGCGGCGCGAGGATCAGATCCGCCTGTCCCTCCTGGCCGTCGACACCCATGGCTACACCAACGCAGCCATGTCGATTGCCAAGCTGCTGGGCTTCGACCTGTGTGTTCGCTTGCGCCAGCTGTCCGAGCGCAAGATGTTCATGGCGAGGGGCGCTGCGCCGCCCGAGTCGCTGGAGCGGCTGGTCGTGGGCAAGGTCTCGCTGCGAAAGATCCGTGACGGCTGGATGGAGCTGCTGCGCCTTATCGCCTCCATCCGCCAAGGCCGCCTCACGGCTGCGGAAGCCATCGCCCGCCTGGGCAGCGCCGCCCGGGGGGACCCTGTGCACGCGGCCGCTGACGAACTGGGAAAGCTCCTGCGTACCATTTTTCTGTGCGACTACTTCACCATCCCTGAGTTCCGCCGCGAAATGCACGCGCTGCTGAACCGCGGCGAGTCTGTGCATCTGTTGCAGCGCGCCGTGTACCACGGCCGTGTGGGCGTCTCACGTGGCCGCCGCGCCGATGAACTTCGCGCCATCTCGACGTCGCACACCTTGCTGACCAACGTGGTGATCGCCTGGAACACCATGAAGATGCAGGATGTCGTGGACCGCTGGAAGGCGCTCAAGCACCCCATTGAGGACCACTGGATCCGGCGCATCGGGCCGGTGCACTTTGAGCACGTGAACTTCAAGGGCACCATCAGCTTCGAGATCGATTCGTACGCCGACGCGCTCATTCAGCGTCAGCCCAAGCTGCGCGCGCGCCGGGTTTGATGCTGGTCTTCTGGATAAGGGTGGGGGGCGAAGCACCCGTCTGCCCGTGTCCTGAAACGACATCTTCGGGATGGTTGGTTTTCAGACCCGGCTCTTTTCTTGTGCAAATCACCGGGTTAGCAGTTTTCATTTGTCAATGAAATCAATGGCTTAGCAGATTGCTGAAAAAATAGGCAGCTCTTTTCTCGTGCAAATTGTGGGGTTAGCGTTTGGCAGCGGCCTATCGGATACTGACAAAAAGCCGCTGGTAGAAGGCCGTTTGAACCCACGGAAGGCTCCCAAAGAAGTCCGCCCGTGGGCTTTTCGGTATCCTCCTTCCGCGGTGACCTTGCCGCCGGCCGACTTGGCCATAAGCGTGCCACCGGCCTTCCAGCAGACATGGCCCGTCCATTGGACAAAGAGCACCTCACTGCTGCGGTCGCTCGCCAACCAGGCTTCCGCAAAAAGTGATGGTCGATGACGTTCAATCCAGAAATAATCTCGGGCCGCCAACAATCCCAAGCGTCGTGATGACTCCCAGCGAACTTTCACAATGCCTCGAAACACTCCGTGCTGCCGGCCTCACGAATGAGGACTTCGCGCGACTTCACCACTTCTCGGAGAAGGGCCGCAAGGCATACCTGTCGGATGCGATCTCCTACTTTCGCGCGACGAAGTCGCTGAAAGGGAACAACCTCGACCTGGCGGAACGGTGCATGTACGTAGGTGTCCAGTTCGCCCTTAATCGAACTCACAAAGAGCAAATCCTCAGCGAGGCGCTCGCCCGATGGCCCTTGAACCAGGGTGGCTTGCAAACGCCGCTACCGGTGGCTTTTGCTAAATCCGGAACGCGCCGGGGAAACGAGCGGCGCGCAACGACACAACCTTCATCCAAAAAACTTGGAGACGATGGGGAGGAATTGGCGGTCAGCCTCCTGGCATCGCGCGGTTACACCGCAGAACTGTTGTCGAAGAATTTCCCGACTTATGACATTCAGGCAAGCGGAGAGAGCAACGACTTTCTTGTGTCCGTCAAAGTTGCGCGGCTGCATCAGCACCTCCGGCTCGGCTCTAGAAAATCCGTCAGCCGACTGAGCGACGGCAACTTCATCTTTGCGTTCCTTGCGAACCCGTCAAGTGAAGTCGATCTTGTTCCAGGCGGGTATAGGTTGCTCATACTGCCAGCCGCAGAAGTTCGGGACTACGCGCTGTCAGTGCATGACGCATATTGGTCTGCCAAGGGTAAAGCCGATGGATTCAGCGTGATGATCAAGGCCTACGACCCCAGGCACATTGACGTGTGGCAACGCTGGACTGCTTCGTACCAGGATGCGTGGCGGCAGCTTCCGACACCGAAGGCGTAGACCAAAGCCCTGACAGTCGCGCATTGGCAATCGGATGCCGTGTCGACGCTCATGAATTGCCACGCTTGGCCCTGGCCGCTTTTGATGCAGTGCCAGGCTTGAACTGTTCGACCAGGCTGCGCAACGTGTCGGCCTCAGCTTTGAATTGTGAGGACTGCTGCCGGGCGTCCTGCAGCTGCTGACTCTGGGCATCGAGGGACGCGGTGAGGCTTTGGACAAGTGCCTTGGCGGCTTCAAGTTCGGCGCTCATCCGGGTGGTTGCGGTGGCGAATTCCAGTGCCTTGGATTGGCTCTGGCGCTCGGTCTCCATCAGCCTGCCACGCACGCCGTCCAGCTGTTTCTCGGCCGCTGCGCGCTCGGTGCGCTCCAGTTCAATTTCGCGCAGCGCCCGCCGCTCGGCGCCGGCGGCCCGCTCGTTGGCTGCCTCGATGGCGGTGCGCCCTTTGTCCAGCTCGGCGCTGAAATCCGCTCGGATGCGCTCCTGCTGGGCCTGCAACTCGCCCACTTGGTGCTGCAGTGCCTCCGTGCGTGCCGTGGTGGCCGCGTGCGCACGTCGCTCGCCCTCATGGGCTGCATTACTCGATTGAAGCTGGGTCTCCAGTTCGGCCAGACGTCCACACATATCCTGAACGAGACCCTCAGATGCCTTGGCGTGATCCTGCTCGGCCTGCAGATCAGCCAGCGCTTTGGCCGTCTGGGCTTGTGCTTCCACCCGCAGGGCGGCCAGCTCGGTCCTGGCCAACTCGGTGGCTTGCCCCCAAATGGTCTGCACCGCATCCGCTGCGGCCACTTTGAGCGCCTCGGGCAGGTCCGGGTGGTCGATCTGCACACGGGCCTTGTTGCGCAGCTCCTCCCAGAACCTGGCCAGCGCTTCTGCCGGTGCGCTCATTGAGCCCTTGCGCACGTACTGGTAGAGCTTGCTGGCCGTGGGCGTGATCCCGTGCCGAAAGAACAGCAGCGCGCAGACCTCGCGGTACAGGGCCTTGGTTTCGGTGAACCGCTCCTTGAGGGATTCGATCTCCGCCTGGATTTCTGATTCGCTATTCATCGCTAAATAATACAACGTAGTTTGTTGCTTTCATTGAATCAGGAGCTTATCTATGGACATAATCCGTCTAATGTCCATAATCACGGATCTGCCTGCCAAAACGAACCACGCCCGTGTCCGACATCGCCACCCTTGACCAAATCGTCGTGCCCGAACGGCTCGATGGCCGCGCTGGGCGCAACCGCGGTGCGGGCCGCCAGCAGATCGCTGCGGCCGACGACCGCTCGGCGGTTCTGGCCTGGCTCGCGCGGTACGTGGACTCACCAGCCACGCTGGCCAGCTACCGCAGGGAGTCGGAGCGCTTCCTGTTGTGGTGCGTGCTGCAGCACCAGGTGGCCTTGTCGGACCTGACGCACGAGGACCTGCTGGTCTACCAGCGTTTTCTGAGCAATCCGCAGCCCGCTCACCGGTGGATCATGGCTCCCGGCCAAAAGCCTGCCCGCAGCTCGCCGGCGTGGCGGCCGTTTGCCGGCCCGCTGAGTCCAGCGAGCGTGCGCCAGGCCTTGTCCATCATCAACAACCTGTTCAGCTGGCTGGTCGAAGCGGGCTACCTGGCCGGCAACCCGCTCACCTTGGCACGGCGCAAGCGCCAGCAGCGTGCCCCGCGCGTAACGCGCTTCTTGTCGATGGCGCACTGGCATGCGCTTCGTCAAACCATCGAACTGCTGCCCACGGACAGTGATCGCGAGCGAGCGCACGCGGCCCGCGCTCGGTGGCTGCTCTCCCTGCTCTACATCGGCGCGCTGCGCGTGACTGAGGTGTGCGATGGCACGATGGCAGGATTCTTCTGTCGGCGCGGCGCCGACGGCAAGGAGCGCTGGTGGCTGGAGGTCACGGGCAAGGGCGACAAAACGCGGCTCATTCCCGCGACCACAGAGCTCATGGCAGAGCTGATGCACTACCGGCGTTCGCGCGGCTTGTCGGCACTGCCTGCTCATGACGAAACCACGCCTTTGCTCCTGCCTGTCATCGGCCCGGTCAAGCCGATGGCGCGCACGGCGGTGCACGAGATCGTCAAATCGCTGATGCGCACGACAGCTGAGAGGCTTCGCCTGCTCGGCGATCTGGAATCAGAAGCTGCGGCCGCGCACATTGAGCAGGCATCCACTCACTGGATGCGCCACACGGCGGGCACCCACCAAAGCAACCAGGTGGACCTCAAGGCCGTCCGTGACAACCTGGGCCATGCAAACATCTCGACGACAAACACCTACCTGCACGCCGAGGACGACACGCGGCATGATGCGACCTCGCAGGCTCACCGCGCCGGTTGGTCTGTGCGGTGACATTGGAGCCTTTGACGTCCGCAATTGGGGTGAGCAAGGCGACTGACGACTCCCCCATATTCGGCCACTTCTAAACTGGAGGTGCTGTTCAATTCCGGCAAGCCTGCAAGGGTGCAAGGAGAAGCAATGAAGAGGTCGAAATTTTCAGAAGAACAGATCGCCTACGCGTTGCTAACGGCCACCACCCGGAAAAGAACAATTTCGGTTGCTTCGTTTCAGACAGCGGATCTATTCCACCGCGCCCTCAAAGAGAATCGTGCATGCGCTGCGATTTTGTTCGGGCTTGCGCGTCCAGGAAAGCAGCTGTTATCAGCGCCAAGGCGCCCACGCAAATGGCCACGTCGGCCAGATTGAAGGCCGGCCAGTGCCAGTTCCGCAAGTACACGTCCAAGAAATCAGTGACCGCGCCATACATGACCCGATCCGCGGCGTTACCGATCGCACCCCCCAATATTAGGCTGTACGCAAGGGCCTCGATGCGAGTTAGTGTTGAACTGAGCATCCATACCAGACAGAGAGAAACGACTACAGCAATAACGGTGAAGAAATACCGTTGCCAGCCTCCGGCGCCCGCCAACATGCTGAAAGCGGCGCCGGCATTGCTGACATGAACCAGGTTGAAGAAACCAGTGAGCGGAATCTGGTCCCCCAATGGCATTGTCATGCGCACGAGCTGCTTGGTGGCGAAGTCGGCCAGTGCAATCGCACCGCCCAGACACCACCACGTCCAGCCGGTGGCCAACCGATCCTGAAAAGTGGGGCGCGATATCGCAGAGGTCATGAGGTCTTCTCAGAGGTTGTCCATGTTCTTTTTCTGCCCATCAATGCGGTGGCGACCGCGAAACAGAGCAGTTCCACCAGCCAGCCGTCCAGGACGTCCGCGGGCAAAGCGCGTAAGGCAACGCTACCCCATCCCGCCCAAGGCAGCGAAGCAATCAGCACAGGCTGTGCGAGTTCCTTCAAGATCGGCCAGAACGCTGCCACCACTAGCGTGGCATAAAGAGCGGTGCTGCTGGGAAAACTGTGTCTACCTTCCACCGGCGCCAGTACCCGTGCAGCAGGCAGGGAGCCTGTTACTGCTCGAGCCATTTCAGAAACTCACTTCAACAGACAAGTGACGACTAGGGCCAGTAAGCGGGATCAGGCGAGGCGCCGCGCCTCTACGGCAACTTTATCGGTATAACCGAACTGTTCCCGCATTCCGACCAAGCCCGCCCAGACTGCTGGGGCTGCAAGCATCCTGAGGAGCGCACGAATTACAAGCTAACGCAATGCCCGATTGGGCCTGTGACTGGCTGATTCAGCTATGACGGCGATGCGCACCTCAAACAGCGAGCCGTACCAGTCGTAGAGGCTGCTGTCAGATCAGAGATCTGTTTATAGGTTCGCGCACAAATCTGCGCTGTGCACCGTGTTTACCGGTTCAGTCGAAAAGTTCACTCAGGAAGCTTTTCTTGCGATACGGTTTGCCATGATGTTCGGCATTTCGCCCCCAACTCGAATCAGGCGCTGCGGAACCACGCTCAGATTGCGCTACGGGTGCGGCCTGTAAGGTGGCGGAGCGTTCAATAATTTTGTCGAGTTCGCCCCGATCCAGCCATACGCCCCGGCATTGCTGACAATAGTCGATCTCGATTCCTTGACGCTCGCTCATCACCAATTGAACATCTTTACAAGTCGGGCACTGCATAATAAGTCCTTAATTGATTTTGTCTTGACGCAATAGACGCAGACCATTGAACACGACCACCGAGCTTGCCCCCTGCCGGAGAACACAGCCGTATACATGGTAACTTGGCCATGCCCAAAAAAATGCACTGGCTGAAAGCCTGAAAAGGATCGAGATGAGTGACGGACGTGCTGACGAAAGTACCCAAGCCCTGGATGCGCGCAACGCGCAAAACCGGACGATTTTGACAGCGGTCCTGGTGATCAATCTTGTGCAGTCTGCGGCTGGTGCTGGCATTGGTCTCTGGGCCTCTTCCACCGCATTGATCGGTGCCGCACTGGACAATCTTGCGGATGCATCGGTGTACGCGGTCAGCCTCTACGCAGTGGGGCGGGCCGCCTCAGTAAAAATCCGTGCCGCGAAGTTGTCGGGGTTTCTATTGATCGGCCTGGCCGTCATGCTGCTGGTCGAGGTAGTACGGCGTTTCGCCGGAGGCGAAGAGCCTGTCGGCGCTGCAATGATGGCCATGGCCGCAGTCAATGCGGTGCTGAATTTGGTCTGCTTAAAGCTGCTCAACAAGCACCGCGGTAACGACGTTAACTTTAAAGCATCTGCGATTTTCACGAGTAACGACTCGATCGTCAACGCTTCTATTGTGCTTTCAGGGGCGCTGGTCTTGTGGCTGGGATCGAACATTCCTGATTTGATCTTGGGCGTTGGAGTTGCGCTGATTGCCGCGAAAGGTGGTCGAGAAATCCTACAGAGCGTGGCTAAACCCGAATAAACGGGGATGCTACCGGGCTGGACAGTGAAGTGTTTAGCTAAGGATTGAGTGTTCATGTTGAGGTCCAGAAAAAAGCCCAAAGGTGGGTCTTTGATCATCGGCAAACCTGCGCGGTTTGACTATGGAGAAGGATTGTTACGGTTCATCGCTTTGACGCTCTCTGCAGCTGCGCCTCCAATTCAGTAAGCGGAACTGCTCCGACCAGTCGCCGTCCGTCCTCGAGAATTGTCGTTGGGGTGCCGGTTATTCGATGCTTTTTGGCGAATTCCGCGATCTTGTTGAGTGGGTTGTCGCACGTCGCAGCGCCAGGGGGCGTGGTCCCAATTTGTGTGGTCTCGTCCCACGCCTTGAGCTGGTCCTTCGCGCACCACACCGCCACGGACTTGGCGGCCGCGCCGGGGTGGATCTGTTCGATCGGGAAGAGAAATACATACACGGTAAGGTTGTCAACGCCCTTCAGTGTGTGCTCGAGCGCCCTGCAATAAGTGCAGTCAGGGCCCTCGAAGATTGCGATTTTTCGTGCACCCGTACCTTTGACCCGTTTGAACGCCCATTCGAAAGGCAGGCTCCTGAAGGGAATCATATTGATCTGTTCGAGCCGGATGTCGGTGAGATTTTGGTCGGCATTGACGTCAAAAATCGGTCCGCCAAGAAGGTAGCGGCCATCTCCCGTGACGTAAACAATCCGGCCGTCAATCGCGGCTTCGAACACGCCCGGAATCGGTGTTTTCGAAATCCCCAGGGTTGAACTGTTCGGGAATGCGCGAAGCAGGGTCGCGCGCACTGCTGCTTCATCTCCGGCGGCAGTGGCCACAGCCGCCACGGCCACGATTGCCAGAGGCAGAATCAGGCGCTTCACGGGTTGTTCTTCTCAGGTCCGGGTCAGGTCCGAGGCGGATCTTCGCCGATGAGGAGCCTTGACGCGCCGGTGTAGTGGTGAGGCGGCACCTCCAAGTTGCTGGGAGCTGGCACGTTCTTGAAAACACGCCCCGAAAAATCGAAACGCGACCCGTGGCAGGGGCAATAAAAGCCGCCTGGCCAAGATGCGCCGATGTCAATAGCGCCCGGCTCTGGCCGGAAGGTCGGAATGCAGCCGAGATGAGTGCAAAGAGCTACCATGACGGCGATGTCAGGTCTAACCGAGCGAAGTTCGTTGCGCGCGTATTCTGGCTGTTGTTCCCGTCGATCGGAGCGTGGGTCGACTAGCAACGCATCGTGGCCGCGAATGGCATCGAGCATGGACGGAGTACGCATGAGCAGCCATACCGGCTTGCCACGCCACGCCACGGTGTGCAGTTCGCCCGGCTTGAAGGCCGCGACATCGACCTCCACAGGCGCCCCGAACGCACGCGCACGTTCACTAGGAGACATTGACGCAATAAAGGGCACACACGTCGCAACAACGCCGGCACTGCCGGCTGTCGATACAGCCGCCAGCCAGTTGCGCCGCGACAGATCGGCTTTAGCTTGACTGCCACCCGTCTTGGGCTGTATTCGGATCTCGGGTAGTGAGTGGGTTTCGCTGGTCATCAGGGATGCTCCTTTCTTGCTGTCATTCCTGCCCCCTCGGGAGGACAAGCCTGACAAGCACTACCCTCGGAGATAGGACAACGTCGCTTACTTTTTTGAGCCGCCGCGCTCACCTCAAGTTCCCGTCCCGCCACTCGATCTGGTGCGGCAGGAGCGGAGATTAACTTGAGTGATAAGGGCCCAGGCGCGTCTTTGCCCTTGGTTCGACCCGGCAACCCTAGACGCATTCGTTCGTTCGAGGACCTTCTGCGCCCCGGAATGTCTGTCCTTGTGGTCAACGGCGCTGGTCCAAACGGTGCTTGGGAGGACGCTGCAGGGCGCAAAAGGGACATCCGCACTGTCAGTCGCTTGCGTTCCAACATTGCTGCCCATGCGCGCAACAGCGCTGAGGCAAAAGCCACTTGGGTGGCTGATCAGTCGATTGATGTTTGGTTGATCTGGAACATCTGGCAAGTGGCGAGCCCAGATCTCGCTGATGTGATCCCGATTGCACCTGAGTACGCCGTGTACCGAAATGCTGGCATTGCAGTGACCACCCGTGGCAAGGAAAAGCCACAAGCGCAGAAGTTCGTGAATTTTCTACAATCACCAGCTGGAGGTGCCATATTTTCGAAGTGGGGATGGAAAACCAACTGATGGCACTTACTCGCTCTTGCAGTCCATCAGGCAGGCAGTATTGATGTCGAAAGAGCGGCCACTGCCTGCCATTACCGCGGCGATTCGACCGTCGCGTTGAGTGCCATTTGTAGACGGTATCCAGCACCGGAAGCAGATAAAGCGAACGAGCGAGCCAGCAAGTGCAGACCGGGCACGTGCTTTCGTCATGGCATCGCCTTCAAAGTTTGCCGCTCGACTTGAGAACCTTGGGCAACACCCACCACATCAACAGGATTAGCGCCGCCATCGCGCCCGCAGCGACGTTGCCCATTGCATGTCCGAAGACCGCCGAGAGAACCAGT
>NZ_JBLYYB010000156.1:0-13019 GCF_048549895.1 Hydrogenophaga sp. | reverse complement strand
TGACCATCGCCGAGTCGTTCCGCGACGAAGGCCGTGACGTGCTGTTCTTCGTGGACAACATCTACCGCTACACGCTGGCCGGTACCGAAGTGTCCGCCCTGCTGGGCCGCATGCCTTCCGCCGTGGGCTACCAGCCCACGCTGGCCGAAGAGATGGGCCGCCTGCAGGAGCGCATCACCTCCACCAAGGTCGGCTCGATCACCTCCATCCAGGCCGTGTACGTGCCTGCCGATGACTTGACCGACCCATCGCCCGCCACCACCTTTGCCCACCTGGACTCCACCGTGGTGCTGAGCCGTGACATCGCATCGCTGGGCATCTACCCCGCGGTTGATCCCCTGGACTCCACCAGCCGCCAGCTGGACCCGCTGGTGGTGGGTCAGGAGCACTACGAAACCGCCCGCGCCGTGCAGAACACCCTGCAGCGCTACAAGGAACTGCGCGACATCATCGCCATTCTGGGCATGGACGAACTGGCACCCGAAGACAAGCTGGCCGTGGCCCGCGCCCGCAAGATCCAGCGTTTCCTGTCGCAGCCGTTCCACGTGGCTGAAGTGTTCACCGGTTCGCCCGGCAAGTACGTGACCCTGGCCGAGACCATCCGTGGTTTCAAGATGATCACGGCCGGCGAGTGTGATCACCTGCCCGAGCAGGCGTTCTACATGGTCGGCACCATCGACGAAGCCTTTGAGAAGGCCAAGAAGATGGCGTAAAGCGGCTGTGGTGGGTGCCGGTATGCACTGGTTTCCCGCCCGTTCGCTTTCCAACCATCTTCAACAGGAGACCCTATGAGCACCATCCGCGTCGATGTGGTGAGCGCCGAAGCTTCCATTTTTTCTGGCGATGCCAAGTTCGTGGCCCTGCCGGGTGAAGCGGGCGAGCTGGGCATCTTGCCCGGCCACATGCCGCTCATCACCCGCATCAAGCCCGGTGCTGTTCGCATCGAAAAAGCCGACGGCGGCGAAGAATTCGTGTTCGTGGCCGGTGGCATTCTGGAAGTGCAACCGCACCACATCACTGTGTTGTCCGACACCGCCATCCGCGGCAAGGACCTCGACGAAGCCAAGGCGCTGGACGCACGCAAGCAGGCCGAAGAGGCTTTGAAAAACGCCAAGAGCGACATCGACCTGGCCAAGGCCACGTCCGAGCTGGCGGTCATGGCGGCCCAGATCGCCGCGCTGCGCAAGTTCCGTCAAAAGAAGTGATCACGCAAACATTGCGCTGCTTTCCATGAAAAGATCGGCTTCGAGCCGGTCTTTTTTTTGCCTGTTGCTGGCTGCAACACCCGGCTGTACGAATACCATGCGCTTGTGAACAAAGGCGGAGACGATGTCATCGATTTTTGAGAGCCCGGAACTGGCGCCCGAAGAGGTCGCTGCGCGGTTGCTGGTCACCCCCTCGGCCCTGGCCGACCTCACATTGGGTGACGCCCTCAAGGTGGTGGGCTACATGCGGCCCAAGCTGATCAAGGCGGGCACCGTGATCATCCAGGAAGGTGAAGTCCGGCAGACCGACTACATGCTGTTGGTGCTCGAAGGTGACATTGCGGTGGAAAACGAGCTGCCTGGCCTGCACGAGAGCATGGTGGTGAACATCATGGGGCCCGGTCATTTGATCGGGGAAATGGGCGTGCTCGATGGCGCACCGCGCTCGGCCACCTGCACGGCCAACACCAACATCGCTGCGGCCGTGCTCTCACGCACGGCGCTCATGCGCATCCTGAAAGAAGACCCGCGGCTGGGTTCGCGCCTGTTGCTCGCGATCTCCAAGCGCATGGCCGACCGCCTGCGCGAGACCACCCGCAAACTCAAGACCTTTGCCCAGATGAACAAGGCCTTGCAGCAAGAGCTGCAGGTGGTGATGAACAGCCGCAGCCCGCTGGACAAACGCCGGGGCTGATCGTCGCTTTACGGCTACCGGCGCACCACCGCGTCGGGCAGTTCGTTGGGGCGCACCGCGTCGGGCTCGGCCGGAAAGTTCAGCACCAGCAGCGCCGACACTTCTTCCAGCGCCTGCGTGAGCCCGTCTTCGAATTCACCCGATCGCAAGCGCGCGCCTAGCCGGTCCACGATGGCCTGCCACTCGCCCTGGCTCACGCGCCGCGCCAATGCGCGGTCGGCCACGAACTCGATGGCGTGTTCGGCCAGCAACACGTAGATCAGCACGCCGTTGTTGTGCTCGGTATCCCAGATGCGCAAGCGGCCAAACCAGGTGATGGCGCGCTCGCGCACCACCTGTGCCAACGGCGCCTCCGGGCCGATGCGCCACAGGTAACTCATCGGCAGAGCCGCTTCAACGCACAGGCGCACCTCACCGGTGTGCCGCCCTTCGCTGGCCGCCACGCGCCGCGCGATGCGCTCGGCCATGTCGTCGGGCACGGCGCGCGCGGTGTCCGAGCGGTCCATCCAGCGGTGTTTGAAGATGCGCAGCAGTCTGTTCATGGTCACCACCCGCCCGAGGCTCCGCCGCCCCCAAAGTTGCCACCGCCGCCCGAGCTGAACCCGCCGCCCCCGCGACCACCGCCGAAGCCGCCATCACCCATGCCGCCGCCCCAACCCCCGCGTCCGCCTCGACCCGAACCACCCAGGGCGGGCGCCGGTAGAAACTGCATGAACAGAGCCGCGAGCATGCCGAGCAAGCCAGCGCCGATGGCCACCCAGAGCACCGCAGTCAGCACCCAGGCAAGGCCACCCGCGCCCACGCCGGTGAGCACGGTGCCGAGCTTGTTGCCGAACATGCCGCGCATCAGACCGGAGAGCATGGGGATGGCAAACACCAGAAAGACCAGCGCGTCCATCCATTCGAAATCATCGGAGCTGGCGGCACGCTGCGCCGCCGAGGCGTTGGGCAAGGGAAGCTCTTCACCACGGATGCGTGCCAGGATCTGGTCGACGCCAGCGTTGATGCCGCCGACGTAGTCGCCTCGGCGGAAGGCGGGGGTTACGGCGCTGTCCAGGATGCGGCGCGCCATGAGGTCGGGGATGGCGCCCTCCAACGCCTTGGCGGTGGCGATGCGCAGGCGCCGGTCGTCCTTGGCAATGACGAACAAGGCGCCATCGCCCACGTCGGCCCGGCCGATCTTCCAGGCGTCACCCACGCGCTGGGTGAAATCGGCGATGTCTTCCGGCGCGGTGGTCGGCACCATCAGCACCACCACCTGCGAGCCGTTGGCTTGTTCAAAGGCCGCGAGCTTGGTCTCAAGAGATGCGATGCTGGCCGCGTCCAGCGTGGCGGTCTGGTCGATCACGCGTGTGCTGAGCGCAGGCACCGGCACCAGTCCCTGGGCCGACGCGAAGGCCACCACCCACCACAGGCCCAGCGCCAAAAGGCACCGGGCGCACAAGCGTGTCATGGCTTCTTGAAGTCCACCGTGGGCGGTGCGGAGATGGCCGCTTCGTCGGCCACCTGGAAGTTGGCCTTGGGGCTGTAGCCGAACACCATCGCGGTCAGGTTGGTCGGGAAGCTGCGCGAGAGCACGTTGTACTCCTGCACGGTCTGGATGTAGCGGTTGCGCGCCACGGTGATGCGGTTCTCGGTGCCTTCGAGCTGCACGCGCAGGTCGCTGAAGCCCTGGTTGGCCTTGAGGTTGGGGTACTGCTCCACCACCACCATCAGACGGCTGAGCGCGCTGCCCAGCTCACCCTGCGCGGCCTGGAACTGCTGCATGGCGGCCGGGTCGTTGAGCGTCTCGGGCGTCACCTGGATGCTGGTGGCCTTGGAGCGCGCCTCGATCACGCGGGTGAGCGTCTCCTGCTCGAAGTTGGCCTCGCCTTTCACGGTGGCCACGATGTTGGGGATCAGATCGGCGCGGCGCTGGTACTGGTTGAGCACCTCCGACCACGCCGAGCGCGTCTGCTCGTCGAGCCGCTGGAAATCGTTGTAGCCGCAACCAGTGAGGCCGATGGACAGCAGCAGGGCAGCAGCCCAGGTGGAGACAGAGCGCAAAAGTGTGTGCATAAAACCTCCAGTGGCCTGCGGCCCGTTCACGCTGAAGCTCTGGGTGAGCCTCGAATCTGCGGGACTATACCCCCGGGACATGGCACTGGGCGGTGCACCCGGGCACACAGACGATGCACTGCCGTCAAAATACGGCGCATGCGAAAACCCAAACTCCCACCGGGCTCCCCGGACGACGCAGAGGCCGCGTTCTACGACGCGCTGCAGCACGCCGACATCGAACGCCTCATGGCCTGCTGGGCCGACGAGGACGACATCGTCTGCGTGCACCCGGGCGGTCCCCGACTGGTCGGCCATGCAGCCGTGCGCTCGGCGTTCGAGGCAATGTTTGCCAACGGCAGCGTGCAGGCCACACCGGAGAAGGTGCGTCGCCTGGATGCGGGCGCCTGCAGCGTGCACAGCGTGGTCGAACGCGTGGCGGTGATGAGCGACGACGGCTTCCAACACGCCTGGGTGGTGGCCACCAACGTGTACGCCAAGACCGCACAGGGCTGGCGCATGGTGGCGCACCACGCCAGCCCGGGCATGCGCACCGAGCCGCCCGAAATCCTGACCGCCAAGCCTGTGCTGCATTGAGCGCCGACGGTTTTCACTACGCCCCGCCCTGGTGGCTGCCCGGCGGCAACGCACAGACGCTCTGGGCGGCGCTGGGCAGCCGCCGACATTTCGGCCCTGCGCCGCGCTGGACCCGCAGCCGCTGGAACACACCCGATGGCGATTTCATCGACGTTGATCAGGCGCAGCACACAACCTTGGCCAACGCGCCCTTGCTGGTGCTGTTTCACGGCCTCGAAGGCTCATCGGCCAGCCAGTACGCGGTGGCCTTTGCCGACTTTGCAGCGACCAATGGGCTGGCCTTCGCCGTGCCGCATTTCCGGGGGTGTTCGGGCGAGCTCAACCGCGCGCCGCGCGCCTACCACTCGGGCGACTTTGAAGAGGTCGACTGGATCCTCAAGCGCTTTTCTGCCGAACATCCCGGACGGCCCTTGATCGCGGCCGGCGTGTCGCTCGGGGGCAATGCGCTCATGCGCTGGGCCGCCGAGATGGGCGAGTCCGCCGGCCAGCAGGTGCGGGCGGTGGCGTCCATCTGTTCGCCGCTGGACCTGGCTGCGGGCGGCCACGCCATCGGACGCGGTTTCAACCGGCTGGTCTACACCCGCATGTTCATGGCCAGCATGGTGCCCAAGGCCCTGAAGAAGCTGGAGCAACACCCCGGCCTGTTTGACCGCAACGCCTTGCTGGCCGCTCGTGATCTCTTCGAGTTCGACAACCTGTTCACTGCACCGCTGCACGGCTTTCGCGACACCCCCGACTACTGGTCGCGCGCGTCGGCCAAACCGGTGTTGCACCAGATCCGCGTGCCCGCGCTCGCGCTCAACGCACGCAACGATCCCTTCATACCCGCCGCGTCCTTGCCGACCTCTGAGCAGGTGGGGCGCCACGTGACGCTGTGGCAGCCTGCACAGGGCGGCCATGTGGGTTTTCCGGTCTCGCACGGCGCACTCGGCCTGCCGGGTCATGTGCGCGCCATGCCCGAAGCCGTGGGACACTGGTTGCTCAAGCACCTTTGATCGAACCACCATGGACGACATCGTCAAGGCCGCCTTGGCCAAGTGGCCCAACGTGCCCGATTGCTTCGGCTGGCTGGGGCTGGATGCGCGTGGCAACTGGTACATGCGCGACGACCGCGTGCAGGCCGCTGGCGCCTTTCCGGCGAGCAAGGGCTCGCTGCTGCGGCACGAGAAGCTCATCGACTTCATCCAGCGCAACTATGCGGCCGACGAACAAGGCCGGTGGTTCTTTCAGAACGGGCCGCAGCGCGTCTTTGTGGACCTGGAAGACACGCCATGGGTCTGGCGCCTGCAGCCCGATGGCCGTGTGCTGTCGCACACGGGGCAGTCGCCTCAACAGGAAATGGCCAGCTTCGTGAACGAAGCTGGCCATCTCTATCTGGCCACCGAGCTGGGACTGGGCCGCGTGCACACCGCCGACATGGCGCTGGCCGCAGACTGGGTTGAGGCCGGACGCTGGACGCCGGCCCCGACCGATCAGGCATCCCTGCCCCAGCGTTGGGGATTTGCTCGGCAGCCGCGCTAGACCGACGCTCAGAGCTTTGCGGTCGAGGTGGGCGGGACCAGACAGCTTGTCGATGCTCTGTTCGGAGTTACCCAGCCGCTTCTCGAACTCGTACATATGCTCGTCTACGTGGTGGGCGATGTCGTGGTGACTGGGCTCGTTGCATAAATCCAATTGACCAGGATCGACTGCAGTGCCGCGAGGGCCTTGTCGCGGCCATCTCGGCACTGCACGCCGAAACAGGCCATCACCACCTGGGTCGTCATCGGATTGAGCCGGGCGACCCAGGCCGGGTAGGGCGGGACATGGTTCTCAGAGGCGCGTCCAATGAAAAAGGCCGCTATGAACAGCGGCCTTTTTACGGGAGCTTGCAGCAGCGTTTACTTCACCGCTTCGAGCATGTACTGCACCGCGGCCTTGATGTCGGCGTCCGAGGCGGCAGAACCGCCCTTGGGTGGCATGGCGCCTTTGCCCTTGATCACGCTCGCGGTCAGACCATCGAGACCCAGGCCCACGCGTGGGGCCCATGCGGCCTTGTCGGCGAACTTGGGCGCACCGGCCACGCCGGCCACGTGGCACACAGCACACGCCTGTTTGTAAAGCGCTTCACCCGCGCCAGCGGCAACGGTGGCCGTCGCGGCTGGAGCAGGGGCCGCAGGTGCAGCTGCCACGACAACAGCCGCTGCTGGTGTGGCCGCTGCGGCGGCAGGTGCCGCCTCGGCAGCTGCGGCTGGCGCTGCAGGCGCAGCTGCTGCTGGTACCGGAAAGTTGCCACCGGACGCGTTGACCAGATGCACCACGGCGCGCCCGATCTCCTCGTCACGGTAGGCGCCACCACCCTGCGCGCCCATGGCGCCTTTGCCCTTGAGCACAGAGGTCAGCAGAGCGTCGTATCCCGTGGCGATGCGGGGAGCCCAAGCGGCAGCATCGCCAAACTTGGGCGCCCCAGCCACACCAGCCGCGTGGCAGGCCACGCACTGCGCAGCGTAGACCGCATCGCCCAGTGCCAGCGGGCGGTTGGCATCGCGCAATTCAACCGTGCCGACGCGCTGGATGCGTTGAGCCGTGGCCAGCTCAGGGTCGCCAGCGCCCATGGCGGGCTTGTTGCCCGAGGTCACAAAATAGACCAGGCCAATGATGATGAAAATGGGGGCGACAAAAGCGAAGAACGACGTCCACAGCAACTGCGAAGGTGTCTTGATCGGGCCGGTGTGGTGTTCGTGCGCGTGGTCGCTCATGGTGTCCTCAGGGGGTGGCAAGGCGGGTCGAAAAACTGGCAGAACATACCCGCATACGTGGATTCTGAACAGCTTTCCATTATAGCCAACGCCCCTTGGGCACCGTCTCAAAACCCCCTCGCCTGATAGAATCCGCCAGGTTGCGGCTGTAGCTCAGTGGATAGAGTATTGGCCTCCGAAGGCTGTCGTCATGGCAGCTGGCAGCAACGAAACGAGTATTGGTCTTTTTACAGCATGCGGCTGTAGCTCAGTGGATAGAGTATCGGCCTCCGAAGCCGAGGGTCGTGGGTTCGATCCCCGCCAGCCGCACCAAGCCTTGCACACGCGGCAAGTGCCTACACACATATTGCGAAGAACATCATTTTTCGCGGAATCCGACTCCCGCTGATTTGGGCACATCGCACTTATGGACCAATGGTCGGAGCTGATCTTTTTGAAAAGCTTGTGCCCGATGTGTGCCTTGCTTGTGCCGCGCCCATCCCACAGGTTCAACTCGGAACGTTGAAAACGACCCTTGCACTTGTGCCGCTCAATGGTCGAGTGTGAACCGCCCCGGGTTCCGTGGAGGCCGGTTGGTTTAAGTCAGGCAGCGGTTGCCGCCTGATTGGCGAGATGCCGGTAATAGTTTGCCTCAGCCTCGGCCGGAGGTATGTAGCCGATGGGTTCCAGCAGCCTGTGGTGGTTGAACCAGGACACCCATTTAAGGGTGGCCAGCTCCACCGATTCCTTGGTCTTCCAAGGCGCTCGCCGATGGATCAGCTCGGCCTTGTACAAGCCGTTGATGGTCTCGGCCAGCGCGTTGTCGTAGCTGTCGCCCTTGCTGCCCACTGACGGTTCGATGCCCGCCTCGGCGAGGCGCTCGCTGTAGCGGATGCTGACGTATTGCGACCCCCTGTCGGAGTGACAAACCAGGCTGCCATCGCGCTCGGGTTGCCTGGCATACAGCGCCTGCTCAAGTGCATCGAGAACGAAGTCCGTTCGCATCGAACTGCTCACGCGCCAACCCACGATGCGCCGGGCATACACGTCGATCACAAAGGCCACGTACTGCCAGCCCTGCCAGGTCGAGACGTAGGTGAAATCAGAGACCCAGAGCTGGTTGGGTCGATCGGCCTTGAAGACCCGGTTGACCCGGTCCAGCGGGCATGGCGCCTTGCCATCGCTGATGGTGGTGCGCACCACCTTGCCACGGCGCACACCTTGCAAGCCCAGGCGTTTCATCAAGCGCTCGACCGTGCAGCGGGCAATGGAGATGCCCTCGCGGTTGAGCTGCTTCCAGACCTTGTCGGCACCGTACACCTGCATGTTGGCCTGCCACACGCGTTCGATGTGAGGAGCCAATGCCCCGTCACGCTGTGCGCGCTGACATCGCAAGGCCGGGTTGCGTTGCTGGGCGGCGTGGCGCCAATAGCCAGACGGGGCGATCTGCAAAGTGCTGCAGATCGACTCGACCCCGTAGGCCTGTCGATGCTGATCGATGAAGCCCTTCAGGACTTCAGACGGCGGTCGAGCTCCGCCTGGGCGAAAAACGCGCTGGCCAGCTTCAGGATCTCATTGGCCTTGCGCAGCTCCTTGTTCTCGCGTTCGAGCTCCTTCAGGCGCTGCAGGTCGGTCGTCGTGACGCCAGCCCTGGCACCGGTATCGATCTCATCGCGCTTGACCCATTCGTTGAGCGTCTGCGGCACGCAGCCGATCTTGGGCGCGATGGATTCGATGGCAGCCCACAGCGAGGGGTACTCGCCTCGGTGCTCCTGCACCATGCGAACCGCGCGTTCGCGGACCTCGGGAGAAAAGTGGTTCGACTTCTTCATGGCTCAATCCTCTCAGAGAGTTGAGCCTCCTCAAAACCCGGGGCGGTTCAAGTGAGGAACTCGAATCCTCACAGCCATTGACTTGCTAAACCTGTGGGGCCGTTGTGCAGCGTGGCTGTGTACAAACTGCGTTAAGTCACGTTTTCAAGGGCCCCTAACCCCTCGCACATTCACAAAAGCGCAACCTGGGCCAATCTGAGAGGTCAACTTTCGAACTGGCGTCGATCGCGATGGGTTTTCACACTACCTCCAGCGGGTCCTGACGGCCAAAGTCTGGCGACCAATGTGCGCTCGGTGCCCCATTGCTGTCGGGCAGGCTGATTTTTCCTAAGCGACCAATTGTGCAGTCAGCATCGCGGCAGATAGACTGCCTTGGTCGCCCCAGTAGCGGCCTTCAATCGAGGGCTTTGGCAAACTGGTGGCCCGTAAGAGCAAGCCCAAAAAGCCAAGTTGGTGTCAACGGAACCAGCAGCAGCCCAAGCCTTACTTATCGCGGCTCAAGAACGTCTTGTCACTGAGCTTACCCTCATCGAACTGCTCGTCACGCTGGGCATCGTTGCCGTGCTCGCCTCCATCGTCGTTCCGTCCGCACAGTTGGTTCAGCAAAGACAGAAGGAACAAGAGCTTCGGCTGGCTTTGCGAGACATCCGACAAGCGCTGGACGCCTACAAGCGGGCCTCGGATGAAGGCCGGGTAGAGAAGGAGGCCGGTGCAACAGGTTATCCGCCATCTCTGGAAATGTTAGCCGCTGGCGTTGAAGACAGACGCAGTCCCAAGCGCGAAAAGATTCACTTCATCCGGCGAATTCCTCGAGACCCCTTCCATACCGACCCTGAAGTGCCAGCCACCCAAACCTGGGGTTTAAGGGCATACGCCTCGGAGGCCGTAGACCCGCGTCCCGGAGATAATGTTTACGACGTTCACACCCTGTCCAACGCCAAGGGCCTCAACGGTATCGCGCTGCGTGATTGGTAACACGATGACCCTGCTGCCAGCACCGATGTATTCAAGCGCTAGGGGATTTACGCTCATCGAGCTTCTGGTGGTCCTGGCCATCGTGGCCACGTTGAGCATGATGGTGTACCCGCGGTACAGCCAGCGCATTGATATGGCAAAGGAAACGACTCTTCAGGAGAATCTTCGCTCCGTGCGCGCTGTGATTGACGACTTTCGAGGAGACAAAGGCCGCTACCCAGAAAGCTTGGAGGAGCTGGTGGAGCAGCGCTACCTCAAAGCACTGCCCTTGGACCCCATCACTGAGTCCAGCAGCACCTGGCGCATCATCGCACCGCCCGATGGACTGGAGGGCGCGGTTTACGACCTACACAGCGGGGCTGCCGGTGTCACACGCAATGGTCGGGCCTATGCGGACTGGTGAACAAGGCTTCGGCTACGTCTTTCTGCTGGTGCTCATTGCCGTCCTCGGTGGAGTGAGCGCGTATGCATTGGAGGATGGGCAGTTGCTAAGCCGTCGGGATGCCGAGCAAGAACTGTTGATTGTGGGACGCTCCTTTGAAGAGGCGCTGTACAGCTATTCTGGCTTGCAACCGACGGATGCCTCCAATGGCCCGCGTGCAGTCGGCATGATGGCTACGGGAACCGCTTGGACTTGTTGGACGCATCCTTTGTGCTCTCCTTGGTCTCGATGAGACGGAGCATGGGTGAATCGCCCCGGAAGTGCTCCAGGAACACGATGAAGTCCGGGTAGAAGTAGTTCTTGTGCTCCCCGCGCACGAGCTGCACGGAGTAGGGCTTGCGATCGGGGTTTCGATGCCACCACTTGACGAACGTGGCGCGATCCAGCGCGCGGGCGAATTCGAGTTCGTTGGTCCCCATGGCAAAGCCACCGTCGAAATCAGCGAACCGGTGCACCACCGCCTCCAGCTCGACGGCAATGCGCCGAGCGGCGGCAACCTGAGGGCAGGTGTCGCACAAGCCTCGAGGGAGGAAACCGCGGCGAAGGCCACTGCGGCAGGTTTGACGCTCGGATGCCTATGGCGATTGCCGGTTGGCCAGACGGCCCATGCTGCACCGATCGCGGCGGTCGGCTGGCCGCGTGGCGCTGACATCGGCGCTGCTGCCTGTCTCGATGCCCGTGCTCGCCAGCTCAAGGTGGGCCGGCGAGGGCCTTGGACGCATCGAGACGCAGGCATCCCCAGCCGACGTGCCCACGTGGCCTGTCGACATCACGGCGATGTTGGTGGTGGACGCACTCACGATGCCGGTGGCCCCCTGATGACCTCGCCGCGCAGGATCGTCTGCACGACGAGCAGCGCCCGACCGCAGTGGTGGCAGACGAAGACCGGTGCCTGCTGCATGGCAGATGGCGTAGCTTCGGCGTCCACGGACGGCGGCTTGACTTCGACCTGCAATGCCTCGCGAACCCGCGCGAGGTCGGCGCGGCGGCTGCCGTTGGCCAGCAGCCCGTAGTGCCGGATACGGTGGAAGCCACCGGGCAGCACGTGCAGCAGGAAGCGGCGCATGAACTCCTGCGGCGCGAGCGTCATGGTCTTGTAGCGCGTGCGCCCTGCATGATCTCCCTTGTCCGCCCGGTAGTCCTTCCACCGGAAGCACACGCCCTGGTCGTCCATCGCCACGAGCCGGCTGTTGGAGATCGCCACCCTGTGCGTGTAGCGCGACAGGTAGGCCAGCACCGCCTTCGGCCCGGCGAACGGTGGCTTGGCGTAGACCACCCACTCGGCCTTGCGCAGCGGCGCCAGCCAGGCCTTGAACTGCGCTGCGTCCGCCAGGCCGGCATGCTCGCCGAAGAACTGCAACCGGCTGGCCTGGTGCAGCCGCTGCAGTTCTTCGAGGAACCGGCGCCGGAACAGCCGCGAGAGCACGCGCACCGGCAGGAAGAAGCCCGGCCGGCAGGCCACCCAGGTCGTGCCGTCCGGCGCCAGCCCGCCGCCGGGCACGATGCCGTGCACGTGCGGGTGGTGCGTCAGCGCCGAGCCCCAGGTGTGCAGCACCAGCGTCGCGCCGATGCGGGCGCCCAGGTGCTTGGGGTCCATCGCGATGGTCTGCAGCACCTCTGCGGCCATGTCGAACAGCAGGCCATAGATGGCGGCCTTGTGCGTGTAGGCGATGTCGGCGATGGGCGCCGGCAGGGTGAAGACGACGTGGAAGTACTCCACCGGCAGCAGGTCGGCCTGCCGGGCGTCGAGCCAGCGCTGCGCGGCCGTGCTCTGGCACTTCGGGCAGTGCCGGTTGCGGCAGGAGTTGTAGGACACAGCGTCGGTGCCGCAGCCATCGCAGCGCAGCACATGGCCACCCAGTGCCGCCGTGCGGCACTGGGTGATGGCCGACATCACCTTGAGCTGGCCCAGGCTCAGGTGGCCTCGCTGCGCCTCGCGCCAGGCCGGGCCGTGCACGCGGAAGATGTCGGCGACCTCCAGGGCGGGCCGCCCCTTCATCGACAACCCCGGCGTGCTTCAGGACGGCGGCAGTTCCTCCAGCGGCCCGATGACCTCGCGCAGCAAGTCAGTGGCCACGTGGGCGTAGATCGACGTGGTCTCCAGCTTCTTGTGCCCGAGCAGCACCTGGATCACGCGGATGTCGACCTTGCGCTCCAGCAGGTGGGTGGCGAACGAGTGGCGCAGGGTGTGCGTCGTCACGCGCTTGGCGATGCCGGCAGCCGATGCGGCATCGTGCACCGCGCGGTTGAGCTGGCGGATCGTCAGCGGATCCATCGGGTCCATGCCCGGGAACAGCCAGCCCCCGGGCAGCATCTTGCCCTGGGCGCGACCCACCCGCCACCAACTGCGCAGCCGAGCCAGAACCACCGGGCTGAGCATGGCGTAGCGGTCCTTGGCGCCCTTGCCCTGCTCGACACGCAGCGCCATGCGCTGGCTGTCGACGTCACCGACCTTGAGCCTGCACACCTCGCTGGCGCGCAGACCCGCGCCGTAGGCCACCGACAGCGCCGCCTGGTGCT
>NZ_JBLYYB010000155.1:0-4594 GCF_048549895.1 Hydrogenophaga sp. | reverse complement strand
CCGCCTTCAAAAACCATCGGTATCCGCCTTCCATGTCGTCATCTGAAAATCGACGACTCAGCTCACGCTGCGGCGGGGGTTATGCAGACCTTCCTTAAAGGTTGCTGAAGTGCTTTCAGGCTGCGCGTTGCAATGCAACTTGCTCTTTGAAAAGCTTCTCCAGCGCATCGGGCAATTGGTTCACGTCATGGACTGCGACCGAACGGGGGATGTGAGCACTGATGTCACAGCCGATCCCCACACCGAACACTTCCACGTCGTTCTCCAGCGCCAGCGCGAGCACCTTCTGCACGAGCTGCGGGTCATCAGGTCCATCATCAGTGACGATGAACATGAAGTGCCGTTCGCGTTGCTGTTGCAAGAGCTTGGGCAACTCGGTGGCCATGGCGAGCCCCAAGGGGGTTCCACCATCTGCCTTGAGGTCAGCCACCCGACGAACAGCCTGCTGGGCAGGTTCGCCAAAGCGCTGCAGGGTCTCGGTCGCCGACGACGTGTGAGGGA
Source organism: Hydrogenophaga sp. (assembly GCF_048549895.1). Lineage (GTDB taxonomy): Bacteria > Pseudomonadota > Gammaproteobacteria > Burkholderiales > Burkholderiaceae_C > Hydrogenophaga. The sequence continues at coordinate 4,093 of NZ_JBLYYB010000155.1, read as the reverse complement.
ACGTGGCCACCGAAGTGGTGACACGCCCTACCCGTTGCATCGCCAGGCTGAACGCAACTGCGACTTCGGCCGCCATCGCCAGATCGGACTCCATGCTGCCGGAGGTATCAAGCAACACGGTTGCCGCTGCGTCGATCCCGTTGACCAGCTTGCGCACCTTGAACACTTTCGTGTCGCCAAGGCGTGCCAGTCTCCAGAATCGATTCGTTGCAATCTGGCCACCCGCTTGAGCGTACTTTGCAGGACGCCGCCGCTTGTCTTGCATCTCCTTCAGCAGCACTCGCACGAGGCGGCCTTGCACACCATCGAGCTTGAGGCTCAGCGGCGTGCCAGACGTGGCCACAAGCTTCAGAGCGTGAGCCCCGGGACTGCCAGCTGCTGGACTAGCAGCAACGCTTTGCACCACCGTGAGGCTTTTGTGCGCGGCTTCAAGCAGATCCTCGACGTCATCTCCGGCTTCGAGCCCTGCGAGCGCCGCTGCCATCGTGGCCATGTCACTCGCTGTTGCTTCTTGAAGCTCCAGGTCTTTGTACTGCTCTGGATCCGGAAGACCAAACTTGGCCTCGTAGGCTTTGAGCAGCAGGTCACCCATGTCGAACTTTTCGCTCGGAATAGGCGCTGCAGCTTCCTTTGCGCTTTCAGGTTCAACTTCAGGGCCTTCGCCCGTGGGTTCGCCATTCAGACCGCCTTGGCCGGCCGGGTTGGCTGAAGGTTGCCCCCCTGCCTCGCCGTCCGCTGGTTGCCCAGCGCCACCGCATGAGTCTTCGGAACCCGGCTCAGAGCCCGCGGACGCGCCGGATTCCCCGGATGAGGTCGTGTCGCCTGCATCCCCCGCACCGCCACCTGGTTGTGGCTGCTGCGAGTCAGTGCTTTCGGACCCCTCTTCGTTGCCTGTATCCCCCGCACCCTTCGGTTGGCCTCCTTGCTCGCCTGCATCAGACCCTGGAGAGCTTTGCGACCCACCGCCGTCCTCTTGCCCTTCTGAACCATCCTGTTGGGGGGTGTCTTGAGGACCATCAGGCTGACCGTCTTCTTCGTCGGCGCCGGCGTTGTCTTCTGTGACATCGCTGGATCCGGCGTTCCCATCCGGTTCACCTTGAGCTTCATCAGGCTGCCGTTGGTTTTCCTCCTGCGCTTGGTTACCAGCTGCTTCTTGCTCAGGTTGTTGTTCCTGTTGGTGCTCGGCCGCGTGCAGCTGCTGCACCAGGCGAATAGCAACGGCTTCACAGTCTGCACTGTTGGCCATGCCTGCGATTTCGCCCACCGCTTGAACGATGGCGTCTCGCTGCTTTTCTGTCACGACGACCGCAGTCTTCGCCAGAATCTCCGGCGCATAACGCTCTATCGCGCGCTGGGGTGCCACAGCCTGTGTTCCTCGAAGAAGGATCTCCAAGGACAACGAAGCAGCCTTACCGGCGTCAGAGGTCACATCAAGCTTTGCAGCGATTGCCTGCATTGCCTCTTCCAGCCCACGACCGAGTACCAGCCCTGCTCCAGCGAATCGCTGGTTCATTCGGGCCTCGACGCGAGGGTCTTCCAAGCAGTTGAACACTGCAAGCTGCTCATCGTTGAGCCTATCGATCACGTGTGCGTCGGTCTCCAGGAGGTGACCACACTCGTGTACGGCCATGCGCGTGAGCAGGGCGATTTCTGCAGCATCGCCCACAGAGGGTGCGGGCAGCATGAGAGAGCCGTCAGCACCCATCGCGGCGGTGTTGCACCACTGGACAGGGACAGAGCGGCCTACGATCATCGCCACGAAGGCAGCGATGACCTTCCTGGCGTGCGCCAGGTCATTGGTTTGAGTCATGGGTTCTCCTGCAGCCCCGGCACGAGGCCGGGGTCACATTGAGGTTCAGAAAATGCCGACGAACTCAGGGGTGAAGTCGTCAGCTGCGATGACCGCGTTTTCGAGCGCTTGCGGCTCGGCGGTCTGGATCTCGGCCACTGCAGATGCAGCGACGATTTCCGGGGTGGTGGGCTCTACAGCCACAACGTCCACATGGTCAGACACTGAGTCAGGCACGGTCAGCAACAACGACTCGAAAGCCGCGTTTGCCGAACCGGTGTCCATCACCATGCGAGCTGCTTCCATCGCCGTTGTCGGGTTGGAGAGCATCTGGGCCACTGTCCAGACATGCAGCAGGTGCACGCCATCGATGGGGCCTTCCGTGGGGAGGAGCGACAACACGTGGTCGACAATCTTGGCCAGCGGCTCCACGGTGTGGTCCAAAAAGCTGAAGCTCTTGAACTTTTCACCGATTCGCTTGAGCGGGCCCAAGGTCTTTGGCGTGATCTTCTCGCGCTTGCGCACGACACCGTGTGCGTCCTTGCCCGTCAGGTATTTCTCCATCAGGGTTCGGGCCTCTTCGGCGGCATCTGCGAACAACTCGCCTTTGAGGCCAGTCATCTGCTTGCCGAACATCTTGTTCGCGTCACTGAACTCATCGGTGCTTGGGGCACTGACGCGGCACAGGTGAAAGCCGAACGAGAGCCGCCCGGCAACGTATTCCGGGGTGGGAATGTCGTTGATCAGGTGAGCCCAGTTCACGTTGTCATCGCGTTCGCGCCACTCAGTGATGCGTACATCGAAGTCACGGTACAGGCGCTGGGCATGGTCATCGAAGCGTTGCTTGATGTCCATGAGGCCCTTGAACACCTTTTCCACCTTGGACTCAGGAATTCCGACCGTCCCAAGGAGCGGCAGGCCGTTGAGCTTCAGCAGCTTGTCGGCCTCGCGCTTGAACTTGAGGAAGGGTGCGAGATCGTCGGGATCGGCGATCTTGATGGATCCCAGCGTGGCCAACGACTCCGGGGGGAGATCGGCCAGCATGGGATTCTTGGAGAGCAATGCCTCCTTGCGGAGACGCTTTCGGCCGGACCAGAGATGGATGTCCAGGGCGACGCAGACAATCCCATCGGTCTTTGTCTGCTTGATGTTGGGAACAACTGGTGTGTTCATTTTGGGTTCTCGCAAAAGAAAGCGGGAACCCAAATCCCCGAGCGGGAAATGAATTCCCGCAGGGGTTGAGGTTAAAGGTGGGCGCTAAGACCCACGGACGGCAGTACCGAACAGTTCAAATGTAGCGGCGCCGCACATTCCGCGCAAACGATTCAGGCCGGGGTTGTAAGTCTCTGTTGCACCCCGTTGCCCACTGTTTACCGATTCCCCAGGTGTCGGTAAAAGAGAATGAGATGCGGCCATTGCATGAAAGCGCAGCAGTGCTCAAAATTGCGCCAAGGAGGCACTGACGCCATGACGAAAGAGCGCTCCATCGCTGAGGAAGAAGCAAACTTCGTGGGAGAACTGACTCGCCAGTACGGCCCGCTACTGACAGGCAAAGAAGCATGCGCCTTGTTGAAATACAAGACTCCAGGCGCTCTTTCCACGGCTCGAAAGCGTGGTCACATCGACATCAGCCCACTAGCCATGCCGGGTCGTAAGGCTCACTTCTACGCGACTGAGCATGTCGCTACGATATTGGCAAAGTGGAAGCAGTCGCGCGACCCTGCCAGAGAGAAGCCGGGTTCGTAGCAGACTCAGCGCGGGCCATTCGCTTCCGACATGCGCGTAACCAGCCAAGGCCCTACGTGCTCTGCACCTCGGATGTTGAGATGGTCCTTGTCGTGATAGAACGGTCCGTCCTTGTCGCCCATTAGGGATGGTGTTCAAAACCGGCGCAGAGAAGGCCGTTGAGCGCATGAATCTCGCGACATGAAATTACCGTGCTCGTTTCGATCGATTTCAACACTGCAGAGGTCGATTTCTCGGCCTTTCGAGGCCTCATCCTGGCCCTTGGGCGCGCTGCAGGCGCACTCATCCCTGCGCCCTCTGCAAAAGCCGGTGCCGCGCCATCCACAAGTTGGAGAGTGCGAACAGCGTGTGCAGTTGCGCCGTGTTCTTCATCAGCCCGCGGTAGCGCACCTTCACATGCCCGAACTGGCGCTTGATCACTCGAAACGGGTGCTCCACCTTGGCCCGGATGCTGGCCTTCACATGCTCCAGCTCATCCAGCACGCGCCCCATCGGCGTGGCCTTGTCCAGCGCTTTGCGTTTGCCCGGGCGCATGGCCACATGCCAGTTGGCCTCGAT
>NZ_JBLYYB010000154.1:0-7263 GCF_048549895.1 Hydrogenophaga sp. | reverse complement strand
GGTCTGCCATCTACTACCTCGGCGTGGAGCAGAAGCACGTTGCTGATGAGACGATCGCCGATGTGGATGCGTCCGGACTGTGGGGTGGAAAAGTGGTCACCGAGGTCGAGCCGGCCGGTGATTTCTGGCAGGCCGAGCCGGAGCACCAGGACTATCTGGAGAAGCTCCCGGGCGGCTATACATGCCACTTCCCACGTCCCGACTGGATCCTTCCAAAGCGCAGAAAAGCTGACGAAAAGTAGGTCGCAACCGGGACTGCATCGGAACAGGCGTCAATGCCGTTGCCGCTGCACCGTCCACTGATGATGTTTCGGCCGCCGGATGCGCCAAGGCCCGTCAGAATCTCAACCATTGAAAAGGATCCTCATGTCCGATAACAGCTTCACCTCCCGCTCCGTCACTCGAGAGGCCGCCGCCCGCCTCATCGCCAAGACCATCGCCGCCGCTCAGCGCATCGGATTCGAACCGGTCGTCGCGATCGTGGATGTGGCCGGCAATCTGAAGGCGTTTGAACGCAGCGATCGCAGTTCCTATCTTGCCGTCAACATTGCCATCGACAAGGCCTACACCGCGGCATCTTTCGGCCTGTCGACAGCCCAATGGGTCGACCTTTTGGAAGACCGCGGCGCCTCGAACCTACGGCACGTTCCCCGCGTCATGGCCGCCGCTGGCGGGTTTCCAATCATGGAGGACGGTGCGATTATTGGCGGGATCGGCATTTCCGGGGGAAGCTGGGCGCAGGACCAGGAAGCTGGCGAAGAAGCCCTTCGCAATTTTTCCAAGTGACCTCGACACAACCCTAAAGGAAACACCCATGAAAGCCATCGGATACCGGACTCCATCGCCAATCTCGGCCGCGGATGCCTTCGTCGACATCGAGTTGCCCAAGCCACAACCAAAGGACCGCGACATCCTCGTCGAAGTAAAGGCCATTTCGGTCAATCCGGTCGATTACAAGGTCCGTGGCAGCACGCCGCCAGCAGAAGGCGCTGAGTGGAAGGTGCTGGGCTGGGATGTTGCTGGAATTGTCGCGGCGGTCGGCCCCGATGTGACAGGTTTCAAGGTGGGAGAGGAGGTCTGGTATGCAGGCGCCATCAACCGTTCGGGGGCAAACGCTGAATTCCATCTCGTCGATGAGCGTATCGTTGGGAAGAAGCCGTCAAAGATCGGCTGGGCCGACGCCGCGGCGCTCCCGCTGACATCGTTGACCGCATGGGAGGCATTCTTTGACCGCCTTGATGTGAAGAAGCCGGTTCCCGGCGCAGCTGCCGCCATCCTGATCATCGGCGGTGCTGGCGGGGTGGGATCAATCGCCGTTCAGATCGCACGCCAGTTCACTAGCCTCACCGTTATTGCGACGGCTTCGCGTCCTGAGACCAGGGATTTCGTCGCGTCGCTTGGTGCGCACCATGTGGTCGACCACTCGAAGCCGCTCGCTGGCCAGGTCGCGGCACTAGGCATCGGCGCTCCCGCATTTGTATTCTCAACGACGCAAACCGCCAAGCATGTCGACGACATCGCCGACTTGATCGCACCGCAGGGGCGTCTATGCCTGATCGACGATCCATCGGGCTTCGACATCATGAAGTTCAAGCGCAAGGCGGTATCGATCCATCACGAACTCATGTTTACGCGGTCCATTTTCCAGACCCCGGATATGGACGAGCAGGGGCGAATCCTCAATGCGATGTCTAGCGCGGTCGATGATGGAAGAATCCGCTCAACTGCCACGCAGAACCTCGGTCCAATTAATGCCGAAAACCTCAAGAAGGCGCATGCGCAACTCGAAAGTGGAACGACCATAGGTAAGGTCGTGCTTGAAGGCTTTGCTTGATCGAAGAAAGGGCGAGCCATATTCGACGCTGCTGAACGGCTATACCTGTCATCTCCCCCGTGGAGGCTGGGGGCATCCGAAGCGCTAGATCATTGGCGCTGCGCAGCCCGCAGCCAAGACTGCAGCGGAGAAGGCTTCACTGCCGTTGCCGTCGCGACGGCCCTGCTAGCAGCAGTCTTCGTGACTGCGTGGTCTAGCGATGCAGTCACCGACCCCCCGGCCTTGATGGGATGGTTGCATACCAGTTTGTCGCTGTCGAAGCCCCAAGGATAAAAACCATGCAAGGCCTTTCATCCTTTCCAATCACGCGGCGCTGGCCCGCATCTCATCCCGATTGCCTGCAACTTTATGCAGCACCCACTCCCAACGGCGTCAAGGTTTCGATCATGCTGGAGGAAATCGGCTTGGCGTACGAGCCTCACCTGATCGACATCTCAAACAATGAGTCGAAGGATCCAGCGTTCGTATCGTTGAACCCGAACGGCCGCATCCCAGCGATCATCGATCCAGCGGGACCCGACGGTAAACCTATTGCCGTATGGGAATCCGGTGCGATCCTTCTCTATCTGGCATACAAGACGGGCCAGCTCATTCCGAGCAAACCCGCCAAACGATACGAAACCCTGACCTGGGTGTTCTTTCAAATGTCGGCCATCGGCCCGACTTTCGGTCAGCTCGGGTTTTTCGTGCGATTTGGCGGTAAGGACTATGAAGACAAGCGGCCTCAAAAGCGCTTTACCGAAGAGTCCAAGCGCCTTCTGGGAGTCTTGGATCGCCAGCTTGAAGGTCGCGACTGGATCGTCGACGAATATTCGATTGCGGACGTTGCCACGCTGGGCTGGGTAAATGCGCTGGTTGAATCGTATGCCGCTGGCGAGATCCTTGGAATCAGCAACTACTCAAACATCCAAGCATGGCTCGCACGCGGGCTGGCTCGACCAGCGGTGCAGCGTGGTCTGCGCATTCCAGCGAGGCCAGCATGAGCGTTATCGCCGCCTACTACTACAACGAAGGAAAGCGAATCCGTGAAATCGCACTCGACGAGCGCTTCGAGCAGGATAAGGCGCGCTCGGGCTTCTGCTGGATTGCGCTTCGCGAGCCCAGCGCCGACGAACTTCACACGCTCCAAGCGGCGTATCACCTCCATCCGTTGGCAGTCGATAACGCAATGCACCCGCTTTGCCCGCCAAAGCTCGAGGTCTACAACGATGAGCTGTACATCGTCGCTCAAACCGCCGAGCTGGTCGGCGACCGGATCAGCTATGGAAAGACGGCGATCTTCACGGGTCACAATCACCTCATCACCGCGCGGCACGGCAACGGTGGAGCGCTAGGCAACCTTCGCGGGCAGCTCGAGGCTTCGCCGACGCTCCTGGGAAAGGGTGTCGACTACGTGCTGCACGCGATCTTGCACCGAATCGTGGACCAGTATTTGCCCATCTTTGAAATGATCGAGGATGACGTTCTGGAGATGGAGAGGAGATCGGTGGGAGACTTTCTTGGGCGAGAAGAGGTCGCCCGGATATTCAGTCTGAGGGGCGAACTCACGCGCTTCCAACGCACGCTCGGCGCTATGGCCGAACTGGTCAGAAAACTTGTCCGTGGACATTATCCCTGCATCAGTGCTGAAGTGAGACCGTACTTCGACGATGTCGCTGACCACGTAGATCGTGTGCAGTCCATGGTCAATGGTCTCCTTCAGGTCCTGAGGACGGTCTTTGAATTCAGCAGCCTGCTTGAGGCGCAACGGACGGGTGTCATCACTCGTCAATTTACGTCTTGGGCGGCAATACTGGCAGTCCCGGCGGCGATCGCTGGAATCTACGGCATGAACTTCAAGAACATGCCGGGGCTGGAGTCAACCTATGGATACCTCGTTGTGCTCGGGCTGATGGCGACGATCTGCCTGTTTCTGTACGTGCGCTTCAAGAAGGCAAAGTGGCTATGAATGCCGCATGTTGTGATCGTGTCGAGGTGAGGGCGACTACCTTCAATAGTCTTGGAGGGCCAGAAGGCCTGCGTGCCCTGCTGAAGAAGTCTCCGCTGTCGAAGGCCAACACTGCAGTCATCCTGCACGGAAACGCTGTGGCGGCCCTCGTCGTCATGGGAATAGAGCACATCGACGCCCCTGATGCTGTCGAGGAGGCTCAAAGCTTCGCTATACGGCTCGACGGCGAAACCGTGGTTGTTGAAAGCGCGAGTCGTTGCCTTGGTACTGAGGTCTTGGACCAAGTTGCGGTGCGGTTCACTCATTTCATTCCTGGCGTTCAATTGGGCAAGCCTGCGTCAGAAATTGCGCTTATGCGTGGGAGGTAAATGTGGAGAAGCTCGCTTTTGGAGGCGGATGCCATTGGTGCACAGAAGGGGTGTTCCAAGCGTTGCGCGGTGTCGAGAAGGTCGACCAGGGCTTTGTGCAATCAGATGCGCCGGCAGATACGTGGGCAGAAGGAGTGATCGTCACCTTCGATCCCTCCGTAATTCAGTTGGCAACGCTTTCCGAGGTTCATCTCAGAACACATTCTGCTACCAGGGCCCGTTCACTTCGCAGCAAATACCGCAGTGCGATTTACATCTTCGAAGATCGCCAACGGCATGAGGCCGAGCTGGCGATAGCAGGCTTCGCCCACGAGTCTGGCGATGCGGTGCATACCGCCGTTCTGCCCTTTAGAAATTTCAAGGCGTCGGACGAGCGTTACCAGAACTACTATCGAACCAACCCGAGCAGGCCTTTCTGCCGCCGCTATATTGACCCTAAGCTGGATCTCATCAGACGGCACTTCTCAGAGGTCGCGCTCCCTGAAGTGCGGACCTAGATGCGAAGAGAGTCTCCGGGGTAGTTTCTGCTTGGGTCCAAGCGTTTCCGACGCTCCAAGGGCGTCGACCAATCTGTTTGCATGTGACACGGAGATCGCGAAGGTGCTATCTACTGCGCATTGGTGCCAAAGAAAAGGATGATGCGCCGAGCGCGCTCAGGGAAAAGAGCTCTCTTGTGGTGTTTTCGTCCTTGACCAGGTCGGCTGACGGATGACCGACCAGGCGGACTCAGGGTGTGCCCCCAGTAAAATTCACAGATGTTATTGGTTAAACAAGAGCTGCTCGCGGCGCTCGCGAAAACGCTCGAATCTCTCTCGCCCGGCGCTGGCGCCAAAGCCGCGTTCGAGTCGCCCAAGGTGGCGGCGCACGGCGATTTCGCCAGCACGGCTGCCATGCAGCTCGCCAAGCCGCTTGGCCGCAAGCCTCGCGAACTTGCCGAGGAAGTGAGTGCATCGCTACTAGCCACGCCCTCTTTCGGGCAGTGGGTGCAGGCAGTCGAGGTTGCTGGCCCTGGTTTCCTGAACATCCGCTTGAAGGCGGTCGCCAAGCAGCAGGTCGTGCGCGAAGTGCTCGCCGCTGGTGATGCGTACGGTCGGCAGCCGGCTACCGGCGAAAAGGTGCTGGTGGAGTTTGTCTCGGCCAACCCGACCGGACCGCTGCACGTGGGACACGGCCGCCAGGCAGCGCTGGGTGATGCCATCTGCAACCTGCGCGCCTCGCAGGGCGATGCGGTGTACCGCGAGTTCTATTACAACGACGCGGGCGTGCAGATCCAGACGCTTGCCAGCAGCGTGCAAATGCGCGCCAGGGGTATGAAGCCGGGCGACGCTGCCTGGCCGAGCGGCGAAAAGGCCGCGGCATACAACGGCGACTACATCGCCGACATCGCCGAGGACTTCGTTGCAAAGAAGACCGTGAAGTCGGACGACCGCGTGTTTACCGCGAGTGGCGACGTCGATGACATCGATTCGATCCGTGAATTCGCCGTTGCCTACCTGAGGCGGGAGCAAGACCTCGATCTGCAGGCGTTCCGCGTGCGCTTCGACAATTACTACCTCGAGTCGAGCTTGTACTCTAGCGGACGCGTCGAATCGACGGTGGTCAAGCTGGTGGCCGCCGGCAAGACGTACGAGCAGGACGGCGCCCTCTGGCTGAAGTCAACCGACTACGGCGACGATAAGGACCGCGTCATGAAGAAGGGTGACGGCACGTACACCTACTTCGTTCCCGACGTGGCGTACCACATCGCCAAGTGGGAGCGGGGCTTTCATACGGTCGTCAACATTCAGGGTACAGACCACCACGGTACCATCGCACGCGTGCGTGCCGGCCTGCAGGGCGTGGACGAAAGCATTCCGGCCAGTTATCCCGACTATGTTCTGCACACGATGGTGCGCGTCATGAAGGGTGGAGAAGAGGTCAAGATAAGCAAGCGTGCCGGCAGCTACGTCACGCTGCGCGACCTGATCGAATGGACCAGTACCGACGCGGTGCGCTTCTTTCTGCTGAGCCGCAAGCCCGACACCGAATACACGTTCGACGTCGACCTTGCCGTGACGAAGAACAATGACAACCCGGTGTATTACGTGCAGTACGCGCATGCGCGCATCTGCTCGGTGTTGGCGAGCTGGGGTGGCGATGTGGCATCGCTGCACGATGTTGAACTTTTGGCACTTGAAGGCCCGGCCGCGCAGGCGCTCATGCTGCTACTCGCCAGATATCCAGAAATGCTGAACGCGGCAGCGAAGGATTTCGCGCCGCACGACGTCACGTTCTACTTGCGCGAGCTGGCCGCTAGTTACCACAGCTACTACGACGCCGAACGAATTCTTGTCGACGACCAGAGTGTCAAGAAGGCACGGTTGGCGCTTGTCGGTGCTACCGCGCAGGTGCTGCGCAATGGCCTCGCGATTCTCGGCGTCAGTGCGCCGACCAGGATGTGAGCGCAACCACGAAGCGTACGCAGCGCTCCGCGCCCTGAGGATGCCGAGCACAAACAGGTGATCCCACCTTATCCCGGTTCATGTTGGCAACCACCTGTACCCCCAACGATCACCGTGCTTGATGGCGTCCGGTGCATTGGTCTTTTGCCACGCCACCGCCAGCTGTTTCAAACCTTGCAACGCGATTTGCGCTACACGGTGCACGAGGTGGGCTTTCGGCTACTCGCACAGTCTGAGAAGAGTCACCTGTGGCGCGTGACTGAGCCAGTTGCAAAGCGAGCCGCTCAATCGTTTTGAGAAGCTGCGCTCCTGTGTTCGGCTTCGGAATCAGTTCCGAGACGCCGATGGTTGGCGCATTTTTTCTCAAATCGTCTGAGATGAATCCTGTCGTGATGACAACTGGTTTTCCAGGGTGTAGGCGAAGCAACTCTTTGGCAAGGCTTAGTCCATCCAACTCAGGCATGGCGTAGTCAAGGATGGCAAGGTCGTAGCCTATTGCCCCAGAGCAAACGTCATCCAGGGCCTTCTTGGGATGCAGATAGTGATGAGCGGGAAAACCCGCCTTCGTGAGCATGCGTTCAACCATTGATCCGATCAGCTCATCATCATCCACGTGAAGAATCGTTGTTTCTCGTTTCAAACGCGTCAGGAGTCCGTCATCACACATTTCTT
>NZ_JBLYYB010000153.1:0-5924 GCF_048549895.1 Hydrogenophaga sp. | reverse complement strand
CCGGTCACGATGAACCGACAACGGAGTCGGTCACGATGGGCCGAAATCCTCGGTCACGATACCGAAACCAGCGGTCACGTTGGTCCGAAATACCCACGCGGCGCCGTCGGGCGTGATCTTCACCTGCCGCGTGGTGCGGTTCAGCAGCTTCACGCGCAGCCGCGCCTCCAGCTGCTGCACGAGCTGCGTCACAGTGGTCTTGCTCATGTGCAGCGTCTGTGCCGCCTTAGTGAAGCTACCGGCTTCCACTACGCGGGTAAAGGCCTGCATTGCATCGAATCGGTCCATCGGAGATCCTGATGTCAGGGGTTATTGTTTGGAAATGGCAAAAAGTCATTGTGCGACTTGCTTGTTTATCTGAAGACCGTGATCGCCTAGAGTCCACCCATCCCCACCAACAAATAGGTATCTCATGTCTGCACGTGATGTTGTTTTCCCCGCCGGCCGTCAGGCGCTCTATGACAAGAACCGTTACTCACCTGCGATCCGGTCCAACGGCTTTCTATTCGTCTCAGGGCAGGTGGGCAGTAGGCCCGATGGCTCGCCAGAACCCGAATTGCAAGCCCAGGTAAGGCTCGCTTTCGACAACCTCAACGCGATCCTCTCGGCCGCAGGCTGCACGTTCAAAGACGTGGTCGACGTGACCGTGTTCATCGTTGATCCTGAGCCAAAGTTCGAAACCATTTGGGAGGTGGTGGGGGAGTACTGGGGTGAGGCTCCGCACCCCACGCTCACAGCCATTGGCGTAACCTGGTTGTATGGATTCCAGTTCGAGATCAAAGTGATTGCCAAGCTGCCCGAGGCCACTGCTGCCGTGTAATCCGACCACGCGCGGTGCAAGCTAGTCAGGATCAGAGTGATCTGGCCCGGTAGCGGTGGAAACCAACTCGTAGTCGCTACTGACCTGCATCCACTCCTGACAACGCTGCGATGTTTGCAACCGGTGGTGATGCGAGTTCGCCACCACATGCAGCCGGACTACCAAAAGGGGCGTGAGTAACTGCAAAAAAACATACCGTGAGCGAGCAACGTGGAGCTTGTCTGCCGTTTGTGAAAGCAGGAAATGGAAACTGCATCCGTGCCATCACTGACACGATGCATCCATGGCCTCGTCCAGCTTGTCCTACGCTTCGACCTTCACGCCTTTCCAGAAGGCGACTCGATCTTTCACCATTTCGGCACCAGGCTTTGGGTTGGGGTAGTACCAGACCGCATCCGGATTGGTCTCGCCATTCACTTTGAGTGAGTAGTAGCTGGCTAGGCCCTTCCAAGGGCAACTGCTCTTGTGGTCGCTCAAGGTGACATATTCGCGGTTCAGCGAACTGTCGGGAAAGTAGTGGTTCCCCTCAACGACCACCGTGTCGTCGCTCTGCGCAATCACCGCGCCGTTCCATGTGGCTTTCATGTCAATGTCTCCAGTGTGAATTCAAGCAGATGTTCAGATCAGCGCCACTGCGCCATTCTGGGTCGGCACACGCGTGCAGGCATATTCTTTGACGGCAATCAAATCAACTTCGATCGGCATCTCAGTTCAAATTTCTTGGAGGGGTCACTGAAAGTGACTCCTCTCTACGTCAGAGTCGTTCCAATGTAGTGCCTGGAATGGCTTTTTTGTTGGGAAGTGCGCGAACTACGGGCCTTGCGTAGACGATGGGGAACGTTTTCCGGACTATCGGACGCTGGCCGTGAACTCAGTACGTATCGACGATCAAGGCCAGCCGTCAATCAGTCCTGCCTCCCACTGAATGACCACTTCAGGTTCCCTGGCTCATTTTGTCGGACGTCCGGACACATTGGCATGTTGACCCGTGTGGGGTCATCGGAGAAGAATAGTTATGGAGACACAGTAGCTGTAGCCTTCGCTTTTTCTCCGGGTATGGAGCCATTCAAGCATCGTCAGACGTATCGACTGGATGATGGTGTGAGTCAGTATTTGCCTTTCCGTTTGATGAGAAACCCCTCCTTCCCTGCGCCCACAGTAGCGCCCGCCGCCAACTCCTATCTCGGGCTTCTGCGTGATGTGCTTAGTGGAATGGGAAGCCTTAACAAGGCCATTCCTCCGCGCTGGTTCTATGACCAAGAAGGCTCAAAGCTGTTCGAGGACATTACTCGGCTGCCGCAGTACTACCCAACCCGTTGCGAGCGTACGATTCTGTCGACGTACATCCGTGAGATCGTCCCACTCCTGGGGCACAACAAGGTGCTCGTTGAGTTCGGTGCGGGCTCCGCCACCAAGACTTCCGTGCTGCTTGGTAACGCCTTGGTCTCGGAGTACATCGCCATCGACATCTCCGGCGAATTCCTGCGCGAATCCATTGCGTCTTTGCAGGCCCAGTTCCCGCATATTCCCATGCGGCCTGTCGAGGCGGACTTTCTGCGTCCGATGGAGCTGCCGCATACGGTCCTGCAGCGAGGTGGCATCGGCTTTTTCCCGGGATCTACCCTCGGCAACCTCAGCGAAGCGGCCGCAGTCAACCTCCTGCGGACGTTTGGCGACGCCCTTGGCCATGATTCCATCCTGCTCCTGGGGGTCGATCTGCTGAAGGACGAGGCGATCCTCCTGCCGGCATATGACGACCCGCAGGGAGTCACCGCCAGGTTCAACCTCAATCTGCTGCACCGCATCAACCGGGAACTCGGCGGCGACATCCCGGTGTCTGCCTTCAAGCACGAGGTGCGGTGGAATGAAGGGCTATCCCGGATAGAGATGCATCTTCGCGCGCGATACGACGTGCAGTTTCGCGTAGCCGATTGCAGCTTCTCCATGCGGGAGGGCGAAACCATTCATACCGAGAACAGCTACAAGTACACCGTACGGGACATTCGCTTGCTGCTCAGGGCGGGAGGATGGAATACGACCGGCTTTTGGACTGACCCGGACGGATACTTTGCAGTTTTGTCCGCGCAACGTGTCCCGATTGGCAGCGACCAAGAATACAGCGCCGACTGATATGCGCGCCGCCTACATTCTGCGCATCAGCATTGGCTAACCCACTCCCACTCCCTCTCCCTCCTGCGACGACGAAGCCACCTATTCACACGAGGGGGCCTGCTCATAGCGACTGCGGCCAATGTGCGGTCAGAACAATGGACGAAGACGTCGATATGTCCATGTTTTGTCAATCACCTGGCTGCTCTGAACGCCGGGCACGCTCATAAAAAAAAGGACCCCGGGGCTCATGACCAGGAATTTACTTCGCGCGTGTTCTCCCGCGAGTTTTCTCATTCCTGACGCGACAGATCGCGCAGCTCTTGCGAACCGTTTTGCACTGGTTCGCGCAGCCACTCTGAGTGCGGCGAGTCCCCTGAGCGTGGAGGACCAGTGCGCACAGTCAATGGCAGACGCGAGTCCGACGAAGTGGCACCTGGCGCATACCACGTGGTTCTTCGAGGCCGTGGTCCTGATGTCTCACACATCATGCGAGCCCTTCAACGCGTCCTATCTGCACCTGTTCAATTCGTACTACGAGTCCCTGGGTAGCCGCCATCCGAGGGCCCAGCGAGGGCTTCTCACACGTCCAGCACTGCGGGAAGTGCACCGGTATCGTGAGCACGTCGACGCCGCTGTCATTCGGCTCATAGAGGAGGCCGACAACGAAACCCTCGAGTCTGTGGGGCCGCTGATTATTCTTGGTCTGCAGCATGAGCAGCAGCATCAAGAGCTCATTGTCACGGACGCCCTACACCTGCTCTCGTGCAATCCGATGCTCCCGGCACTTCGAGCCTCTGGAGAGGGGCCACTTCGCCTTCAAACTCCTTCACAGGTTAAATGGCTGGATGGACCGAGCGGATTGGTAGAGGTCGGTCACCCAGGCGGAACCTTTGCGTTCGACAACGAAACCCCGCGACATCGTTGTTGGCTGGCGCCATTCCAAATTGCCGACCGCTTGGTCACTTGCTCAGAGTATGTCGACTTCATCGCCGACGGTGGCTATAAAACTCCCGCCTTGTGGCTGTCCGAGGGCTGGGCGGTGGTTCAGTCTAATGGCTGGCAAATGCCCGCCTACTGGATTGCGCCAAGAGACTCCAGCGCGCCGGCCGAGGGGTGGCAGGTGTTCGGGCTTGCCGGAGTCCAGCCGATGGATCTTGGAGCTCCAGTGAGCCAGCTGAGCTTCTATGAGGCTGCTGCCTTTGCTCTATGGAGCGGTGCGCGACTGCCCACAGAGGCTGAATGGGAATCGGCGGCACGGTTGCCGGAGATTCGACAGCTAACAGGTCATGTCTGGCAGTGGACACGCTCTTCTTTTGATCCGTATCCAGGATTCAGGCCATGGCCAGGAGCTATCGGTGAGTACAACGGGAAGTTCATGGTCGGCCAAATTGTTCTCCGCGGTGGAAGCGTGGCCACCCCACGCGGCCACACGCGCCTCACCTATCGCAATTTCTTTCCACCCGCGACCAGGTGGCAATTCAGTGGGCTGCGCCTCGCGCGGGACATGGAGTGTTGATGCCAGGCTGAAACAGAGGCGGGGCACGCCATGGGGCACCGAGTTCCGCCTGCTGATCCCAAGGGATAGCGCTGAACGACTCGGGCAGGGTCGCCGCAGTCCTTGCAGGCGGAGGAACTTGGAGCCAATGCGAAAACTGGTGGTAAGTCCAGGCGCTAAGACCGATAGCAGCCGCAATCGGGCTATGCCAGCGCATCCGCCACGTGGTTGCGAAGCATCGGAACAATGTCCCTGTCGAACCACGGATTCTGCTTCAGCCAGTTCTGGTTGCGCGGCGAGGGGTGGGGCAGGGTGATGAACTGTGGCGCATACGACTTCCATGCTGCGACTGTCTCAGTGAGGGTCGCCTGCCTGCGTTCACCGAGGTATTTCGCCTGAGCGTACTGCCCGATGAGGATAGTCAGTCGAATGTGAGGCAGAGAGGAGAGGATGCGTTCATGCCAAAGAGGCGCGCACTCGGGACGTGGCGGCAAGTCTCCGCTGCGGCCTCGACCGGGATAGCACAGGCCCATCGGCACGATCGCGAACCGGCGCGCGTCATAGAACACCGATTCCTCGACCCCCAACCACTCCCTCAACCGTTTCCCGCTTGCGTCGTGCCACGGAATCCCACTTTCGTGAACCTTAAGGCCTGGTGCTTGACCAACCATCAGGATGCGAGCGGACGGTGAGATTCTCACAATGGGTCGAGGACCCAGCGGGAGATGCGCCTCGCAGACGCGGCATGCTTGAATCTCACTCAGAAGTGCGTCAAGACGACCAGCAGCAGAGCAGTGCAGCGGCATCGAAGTCAAGTGAGAGTCGTTCGCAAAGAGACGTTGAGTAGGCATGACGGTCTGATTGCGAAAGGTTTCCTGTCGCAGCGCAGTGCCAGTCGTGGCCAGCTTACACGCCATCGCGCAGACATGCTCAACGTTTTGGCGTCAGCTTCTGGATAGTTGTTTTGCAAAGAATGAATTCGGTGCGTCCGCGGGGATGGAATCAGGCGGCGCCGAGGCCACTTCCATGCTGCGTTTACGTGAAACGTTACGCCGATCCCTCCAAGTTTGAAGAGCTTGACCTTTGAAGTCGTTGAGGGCCTGTCATTTGGGGAAAGCCTCGGAGTACCGGACCAATGCAGCCACAGCAACCCAGCGACGGTCGGTACCACATCACTGTGCCGATCAATCCTTAGTGCGCCTGGACGGCTTTTCGCTGGGGAACTGCGCGAGCCACATCCCTCGCGGCGACGATAGGAGATGTATTCCGGACTATCGGACACGCCGAGCGCCGTACAGTGCCCCAGCGCTCGCTCCCGAACCCTATTTTGGAGTGGTGCGGAAAACGCTTCCTGCCGGAGCGGCGAGTTCTCTTCTCTTGCTCGCCAAGCGGAATGAAGCTAAGGAAGGTCTGCATAACCCCCGCCGCAGCGTGAGCTGAGTCGTCGATTTTCAGATGACGACATGGAAGGCGGATACCGATGGTTTTTGAAGGCGG
>NZ_JBLYYB010000152.1:0-44837 GCF_048549895.1 Hydrogenophaga sp. | reverse complement strand
CGCGCTGGCGCTGGCGGCGTTGCAGCAGCATCAGGCCGGCGGCCAGCACGCTGCTGAGCACCACCCCGGCCAGGACCGTGCGGGCCGGTGAGGCCAGCCCGGCTGCGGCGCCCATGGCGGGCAGGGCCTGGGCGCGCATCACCCACTGGCGGCCCTGCACATCCAGCGATCGGGTGATCACGGTGTCCGATTGCAGGCCTGGCTGCGATTCAAAAAACGGTTGCGGATCGGTGCCGTCGTTGAGCGACACCCCCACTTCGCGCAGCCGGGGGCCGAGATCGGCCAGCACCTCGTTGGCCAGCAGCGGCATGTAGGTCCATCCCAGCGCGGCGGCCTCGCGCACCGGGGGCGACGGGTGCAGGCGGTTGTCGGGGTACACCGGCAGCAGCAACAGAAAGCCCCGGCTGGCCGGTTGGCTGGCCTGCACCAGATTGACCGGGGCGCTCAGGTGGGCCCGGCCCTCGCGGGCCGCTGACAGTGCCGCGTCCCGGCGGCGGGCCTCGGAGGCGATGTCCAGGCCGACCGCGCCATCGTTGGGGTCTTCCGGGTAGACGTGCTGGATGACGAGGCGGTCTTGCGTGTGCGGTGCGATTTCGCGGATGTTGAACCCGGCCGGGTCCTGCGCGCGCGCCTCGGCCAGAAAGCGGGCCTCGTCGCTGCGGGCCACGCGGCGTATGAAACCCAGGCCGCGTGCACCGGCGAATTCCTGCATCGCGTCGCGGCTGCTCACATAGGCCATGAACTGCGCGCGGGTGACCGCCGAGCCCCCGCTGACGGCCACCGCGCCGCGCGCCCCCCGCAGGGCGTGTTCGTAGAGCTTGAAGCGCTCCTCGATGTGGCGGATCAGCTCGTCGGCAGCCGCCTGGGTGCGCTCCTGCAGCAGGCGCTGGTTGGTCTGCTGCACCTGCCAGCCGGCCAGCGCGCTCAGGAGCACGCCAGCGCACCACAGCGCCAGCGCCAGCCGGCCGCTGCGCCGGACGGCAGTCATGGTGAACGGACCAGCCGTGTCAACCCTGCTGCGGTGTCTTTGTCCAGCGGCTTGCTCACGAAACCCAGCACGCTGGGGTGGCGGGCGGCGCGGCTGCGGTCCAGCGGATCGGAAGACGAGGACAGCATCACCACCACCGCGTGGCCGCGCTGCGCGGCCGGCAGCGCCTCGAACGCCTGCAGGAACGCGAACCCGTCCATGACGGGCATGTTGATGTCGAGCAGGATCAGGTCGGTGCCGTGCGTGGGGTCGTTGGCCAGCATGGCGAGCGCTTCGCGCGCCCGCTCGAAAGCGCGGATCTCGCAGTCGACGCCACAGCGCTGCAAGGCGATGCGGGTGAACAGCAGGTCGTTTTCGTTGTCATCGATCGTCAGCACGCGGCAGCTCATCGGGGCTCCAGAAAGCACGTTTTTTTGTTCAACCCTGACGTTGCTGCCCGGATGGCCAGACACCCGTTGTTCGCAGCAGGCATGTGAGCCCGGGCGACACAACTGTGCGCATGCCAGCGGCAACAGGCACTATTGGATCGCAGCCGCCCGACGCTGTCACTCCCCCGGTGCAGGGCAACAACGGGGTTCGGGTAAATATCGGCACAAACCGCGCATTTCTTGATGCGGCAGCCCGGCTGGTGAGCTCAGGCGGCTGGTTGCGACAGTGCGTCGGCGGCGCGCAACGCCTCGGCTTCGGTGCGGTAGAGGTGCAGCCGCGGGCCTGCGTCGAGGTGGCCCGC
Source organism: Hydrogenophaga sp. (assembly GCF_048549895.1). Lineage (GTDB taxonomy): Bacteria > Pseudomonadota > Gammaproteobacteria > Burkholderiales > Burkholderiaceae_C > Hydrogenophaga. The sequence goes on along the minus strand of NZ_JBLYYB010000152.1, from coordinate 43,119 downwards.
CCGCTGCAGCACCGCCTCCACCGGCAGCTTGATGCCCACCAGGTGCAGGTCGATGCGCAGGTCGTCCAGGTGCTCGCGCAGGCGCCCGAAGGCCTCGGCACCGGTGGCGTCGATCCAGTTGATCGGGTGCGCGATCCACATCACATGGCGCGTGCCGGGATGGGCGGCGATGTGCTCGGCGATGGCGCGCTCGAAGCCGTTGGCGGTGGCGAAGTCGAGCGCGGCGTCCATGCGCAGCGCGTACAGATCGGGCGCCAGCGGTGGCAGCAGCCAGAGGTGGCGGTCGCGCAGGCTGCCGTCGGGGTGCAGGCCCACCTCGATGATGCGCGGGTGCAGCCGCAGGTAAAGAAAGTGCGAGAGCGCCATCAAGACACCCGCCAGCACGCCCCAGTACAGCCGGGGCGCGGCCAGCAGCGTGATCGCGAAGGTCATGCCGGCAATGCCCGCTTCCACCCGCGACACCGACCACAGGTGCACGAAGGCGCGCGGCTTGATCAGGCCCAGGATGGCCACCATCACGATGGACGCCAGCACCGCCATGGGCACATGGCGCAGCAGCGGCGTGAGCACCAGCAACGCCACCAGCACCACCCCCACCGAGAACACCGTGGCCCAGCCGGTGCGCGCGCCGGCGTAGAGGTTGAGCGCGGAGCGCGAGAACGACGAGCTGGTGGGAAAGGCACCGCAAAAACCCGAGGCCAGTTTGGCCAGGCCCTGGCCGATCAGGTCCTGGTCCTGGTCCCAGCGCTGGCCGCGCTGCCCGCTCTCCACCTTGGCACTGGACGCCGTCTCCAGAAAACTCACCAGCGTGATCACCAGCGTGGGCAGCAGCAACTGGCCCAGCATGTTCCAGCCCGGCCAGGTGGGCAGGTAGGCCGAGGGCAGGCCCTGCGGCAAGTCGCCGACCACCTCGCCACCCACCGCTTCAAAGCCCACCGCGCGGCTGATGACCGCACTGGCCACCACCACCGCCAGCACCGTGGGAAAACCCGGGCGCCAGCGGCGCGCGAGCACCAGCGCGGCCAGGCTGCCCAGGCCGAAGCCCAGCGAGGGCAGGTGCGCCTGGGCCGGCCAGGCCAGGCCGTCCCAGCCGCCCAGACCGAGCAGGGCGGGCAGCTGCGACGCGATGATGAGCACCGCAGCGGCCTGGGTGAAGGCCATGAGCACCGGCGAGTTCACCAAATTGAGCAACCAGCCAAAGCGCGCAAAACCCAGCACGATCTGCAACAGCCCGCTGAGCAGCGCGAGCCACACGGCCAGCGCGATCCACTGCGCGCTGCCGGGCGCGGCCAGGCCGCTGAGCGAGGCGCTGATCAGCAGGCAGGTGAGCGCGGTGGGCCCCACCGACAGGCGCACCGACGAACTGAACAGCACCGCGATCAGCGCGGGCAGGAGCGAGGCGTAGATGCCGGTGATCAGCGGCATGCCGGCCAGCGCAGCGTAGGCCACGCCTTGCGGCACCACCATCAGCCCCACCGTGAGACCGGCCAGGGCCTCGCCGCGCAGCAGGGCCGCATCGGGGCGCGGCCAGGTCAGGAAAGGCAGCAGGCGTTTCAGGCGGGACATGCACCGATCGTAGCGGGCCGCCCCGTGCGCCCGTTCACGCCGCCTGCGCGAACTTGAAGGTCGACACCGTCTGCACCAGTTCACCGGCCTGGCTCTTGAGGCCGCTGGCGGCCGAGGCGATCTGCTCGACCATGGCGGCGTTCTGCTGTGTGCTCTGGTCCATTTGTGTCACGGCCTCGCCCACCTGGGCCACCGCGCTGCTCTGCTCGGAGCTGGCCGAGCTGATCTCGCCCACGATGTCGGTCACGCGGCGGATGCTCTGCACCACCTCGTTCATGGTGTTGCGCGCCTGGTCCACCAGGGCCGAGCCCTGCTCGACGCGGTCCACGCTGTCGGAGATCAGACCCTTGATTTCCTTGGCGGCCTCGGCGCTGCGCCCGGCCAGCAGACGCACTTCGCCCGCCACCACGGCAAAGCCGCGACCTTGTTCGCCCGCGCGTGCTGCCTCCACCGCGGCGTTGAGCGCCAGGATGTTGGTCTGGAACGCGATGCTGTCGATCACGGCAATGATGTCGGCTATTCTGCGGCTGGACTCGTTGATGGCCTTCATCTTGTCGACCATCTGCCCCACCACCTCACCGCCCTGCACGGCCACCGACGAGGCGCTTTGCGCCAGCGTGTTGGCCTGGCGGGCGTTGTCGGCGTTCTGGCGCACGGTCGAGCCGAGTTCCTCCATGCTGGCGGCGGTTTGTTCGAGTGCGCTGGCCTGGCTTTCGGTGCGCGCGCTCAGGTCGTGGTTGCCCTGGGCAATTTCGGTGCTGGCCAGCGCCACCGATTCGCTGCCCTGGCGCACGCGGCTCACGATGCCGGCCATGTTGTCGCGCATGGCGCGCAGGCTGTGCAGCAGGCTGTTGTGGTCGCCGGGTTTGAGGTCGATCGTCACGCCCAGGTTGCCCTGCGCCATGGCTTCGGTGATCGAGGTGGCCTGGGCGGGTTCACCGCCGAGCTGTTGGAGGATGCTGCGTGCGATTGCCCAGCCCACGCCCAGCAACACCACAGCCAGCGCCAGCGCGCACAGGCTCATCATGATCGTGCGTTCCCAGATGGTGGCGCTCACGTTGTCCACGTACACGCCGGAGCCGATCACCCAGCCCCAGGGTGCGAAGCCCTGCACGTAAGACACCTTCTGCACCGGCGCTTCGCTGCCGGGCTTGGGCCACATGTAGGACACATAACCCGCACCCGATGCCTTGACCGTGTTGACGAACTCGACGAACAGGTGTTTGCCGGTGGGGTCCTTGTTTTGTGAGAGGTCCTTGCCTTCCAGGTCCGGCTTGATCGGGTGCATCACCATCGTTGGCTGCATGTCGTTGATCCAGAAATACTCGGAGCCGCTGTAGCGCAGCGACCGGATGGCGGCCAGCGCAGCGGCTTTGGCCTGTTCTTCGCTCAGCTTGCCTTGCGCCACTTGCGCGTGGAAATGCACCGCAAGGCCGTGAGCGGTCTCCACCGTCTGGCGCACGCCGTTCTGGCGCTCGTCGAGCACCAGGGCTTTTTCAGAGGTGAGGAAGATGGCGAGCAGCACGGCCAGGCCAGCCACGGCGCTGGCCACGAGGATCGCCAGCCTTTTCGAGACGCCGAGCGAGGACAGTTGAAACATGGGGACTCCATTGAAAGTATTCGGGGGTTCTGCCTGTATCGGCGCCTTGGCCACCCGGCTGTAATGGAAAAAGCACCGGATTGACCCTGCATTTGCGCAGCGCCTGCGGTTGGGCCCCTCGGGCTCGGCGGCATTGGACCCAGGCTTTGGTGCTGCTTGGGGGACAATGCATGCCCTCATCGACGGCCTGTCCGGTGCACCTGGCTGCGCTGGAGGTGCCGGCCCTTGCTGGCAGCCCCGCAGCGAAGCGACCCCCGTGGTCGCTTCCCGAGTGCCCGTGTTCAACGGGCGCCTGGCGGGCGTCCCTGCCACATCGGGTCACCGCCGCCGTCGCCGCATTCACCGACCCATCCTGGCGCTGCGCCACCGTCCCGGCCCCCGTGCGCCGGGTTCAACCGACCGTTTCCGAAACGGCAACGGTCGCGCGCGCCTTTTCAACTGGAAGCTTGTTCCCATGCAACTCATCGTCTCGGCCGGGCTCATCCTGGCCATCGTCCTGTGGGGTGTCATCGCCCCCGACTCTCTCGGTGGGGTGTTCGACACCCTGCTGGCCGTGATCACACGCGACTTCGGTTGGCTCTACCTGTGGGTGGTGCTGGGCCTGGTGGTGCTGGCGATGGTGCTGGCCTTCAGCCGCTATGGCGACTTGAAGCTCGGCGCCGAGGACGATGAGCCCGAGTTTTCGGTGGGCTCGTGGTTCGCCATGCTGTTTGCCGCCGGCATGGGCATCGGCCTGGTGTTCTGGGGCGTGGCCGAGCCGATCTCGCATTACGGTGCGCCACCGCCCGGCATCGCCCCCAACACGCCCGAGGCGGCCAACGCCGCCATGCGCTACAGCTTCTTCCACTGGGGCCTGCACCCGTGGGCGGTCTACAGCATCGTGGCGCTGGCCATTGCGTTCTTCCAGTTCCGCAAGGGTGGCTCGGCGCTGGTGAGCACGGCGGTCGAATCGCTCCCCTGGGCGCCGCTCAAGAAGCTCGGGCCGGTGGTCAACGTGCTGGCCGTGATTGCCACGGCGTTTGGCGTGGCGGCTTCGCTGGGCATGGGCGCGCTGCAGATCAACAGCGGCCTGAATTCGCTCATGGGCCTGCCGGTGGGTGACGCTTCGCAGGTCGGCATCATTGTGGTGACCACGGTGCTGTTCCTGGCGTCTGCCGTCACGGGTGTCACCAAGGGCATCAAGTGGCTCTCCAACATCAACCTCATGCTGGCCGCGCTGCTCACGCTGGCCATCTTCGTGATGGGGCCCACCGTGGCCATCATCGACACCTTCACCAGCACGCTGGGCAGCTACGTGAGCGAGTTCGTCCGCATGAGCCTGCGCATGACGCCGTTCCGCGACAGCGGCTGGGTCAGCGGCTGGACCATCTTCTACTGGGCCTGGTGGGTGAGTTGGTCGCCGTTTGTGGGCCTGTTCATCGCGCGTGTGTCGCGCGGGCGCACCATCCGCGAATTCATCCTGGGCACGGTGCTGGCGCCCACGCTGGCCGCTTTTGTGTGGTTCTCGGTGTTTGGCGGCACCGCGCTCAACCAAGAAATCATGCAGGGCCTGCCGATGGCCGAGGCGGTGAGCGCCGACGTGTCCACCGCGCTGTTTGCCCTCTTTGAATCCATGCCGCTGGGCGGCCTGCTCAGCGGTGTGGCCACGGTGCTGGTGCTGCTGTTCTTCGTGACCTCGGGCGATTCGGCCACCCTGGTGCTGGGCATGATGAGCACGGGCGGCCAGGCCAACCCGAGCGCGCGTGTGAAGATCGTCTGGGGCCTGCTGGTCTCGGGCATCGCCATCAGCCTGCTGCTGGCCGGCGGGGTGAAGGCGGTGCAGACCGCCACCATCGTGTTTGCCCTGCCGTTCACCCTGGTGATCGTGCTCATGGCCGTGGCCCTGTGGCGCGGCGTGCGCGACGACTGGGACGACGAGCAGCGGCGCGACAAGGCCTTGCGCCGGCGCATGAAGAGCCTGGTTGACCAGCCCTCGTCACCACCACAGCCGCCCGCGGCATGACCTCCGAACTGCTGCTGGCGGTGGGCAAGAGTTTCCTGTTCGTGTTCGCCGCCATCCTGCCCATCTTGAACCCGGCGGCCACCGCGCCGATCTTCCTGGGGCTGACCGAGGGCGCCTCGCCCAGCACCCGCGCGCTGCTGGCGCGGCGCATCGCGCGCAACATGTTTGCGCTCATGGTGGGCTCGATGCTGGTGGGCTCATACGTGCTGGAGTTCTTCGGCATCTCGCTGCCCATCGTGCGGGTGGGGGGCGGGCTCATCGTGGCCGCTGCGGCGTGGCGGCTGCTCAATGCCAACCACGCCAGCGACGACCGCCGCACCGTGCTGGCCGAATCGTTCACGCCCGAGCAGGCGCGCCGCCAGGCGTTCTACCCGCTCACCTTCCCCATCAGTTGCGGTCCCGGCTCGATTGCCGCGGCCATCACCGTGGGGGTGGCGCTGAACGACACGCGCCTGTCGCTATCGCTGGCCCGCATGGGCGGTGGTGTGCTCGCGCTGCTGGCCATCGGCGTGCTGCTCTACCTGGCGTTCCGCTACGCCCAGCAATTGCTCAAGCCGCTGGGCGAGGCCGGCAGCGTGATCTTCCTGCGCCTCTCGGCCTTCATCCTGCTGTGCCTGGGCGTGCAGATCGTGTGGGACGGACTCAGCGAGTTGTTGCGCGGCTTGTTGCACTAGGGCCGGTTCACACCAGAACCGGGAGCGCCGGGCGCGTCCGCCGTGCCGTGCTATCTCCCCGGGGTATATTTTCAAACCATTGGAGCCCGCCAATGGTTTGAGCCACTTCCCATGCCCCTCAGCGTTTTCCGCGCCGTGTCGAACCGCTCAGCGTCCGGGCCAGCAGCGTGAGCACCCGCGCCCGCCTCATGCCTGCCCTGGTGGCGCTGTTCACGGTGTTGGGGGCCGTGTTTCTGTGGTGGCAGTCGGAGCGGTCCCGGGCGCTCCTGCAGGAGCAGGTGTTTCTGCAGGCCGAGAAGCGCAGCATGCACCTGGCCGACGCCATGGGTGGCCAGGTCGGCGGTTTGATCACCACGCTCGATCTGCAGGTGCGCGAACTGCGCCGCGAATGGTTGCGCGATCGGACCGGGTTTGATGCGATCGCGCAGGAGGTGCTGAAGTCCCTGCCAGCCGGTCTCGTGACACACGCCTCGGTGTCCAACGCCGAGGGCTATGTGGTCTTCGACAGCCTGGACACCCCGCTGGCCACCTACACCGGCGACCGGCCGCACTAACAGACCCAGCGGGAGAAGGCCGCTGAAGACAGGCTCCTGATCAGCGAGCCGGTGGAGTCGCGTCTCAACGAAGGATGGGCGATCGTGATCAATCGCCCGATCGTGCGCGAAGGGCGGTTTGACGGCACGGTGCAACTGGTGGTGTCCACCGCCTTCATCGCGCGCCAGCTCGGGGCCTTGCAGCTTTCCGGGCGGGATGTGGTGGCCTTGATCGCACCCAGCGGGCGCTTCCTCGCACGCAGCCTGGACCACCAGGATGCCATGGGCACCGCCGTGCCGGCGGACCGGCCTTATCTGACCCATCGAACAGCGCGCGGCGGCAGTTTTCGCACCCCGGGTGTGGACGGCATGCCCCGGACATACGGCTGGCGCCGACTGCAGGCATCGGGTCTGGTGGTGGTCATCGGTATCGCCGACCAGGACGTGCTGGCGCCGCTGAAACCCGCCCTGCAAAGCAGCCGCCAGGTGGCTGCTGCGCTCACCGCGCTGCTGCTGGCGAGTGGCGGTCTGATCATCGCGCTGCTGCTGCACCTGCAGCGCAAGGCATCGGCGCTGGATGCCAGCGAGGTGCTGCGCCTGCGGCAGTTCGAGAGCTCGCCGCTGGCCATGCTGGTGATGGACCTCAGCACCTTTCGCTTCATCGACTGCAACGCAGCCGCCCTGCGCGTCTATGGCTACCCCACGCGCGAGGCCTTGCTGGACGCAACGCCGATGGACCTGTCGGTCAAGACCCAGGAGGATGGCGAGTCGTCGGTGAAGAAGGGCTATGCGTACGTCGAGCAGGCGCGGCGCTCCGGCGCCCTGGTGTTCGAGTGGCGCCACAAGCGCCCCGATGGCACGCTGTGGGACGGCGAAGGCCACCTGATGGCGTTCGAGCTGGACGGGCGTTCGCTGATGCAGTTCACCATGCAGGACATCACCCAGCGCAAACGCTCGGAGGCCGTGTTGCAGCAGAGCGAGGCCCGGCTGAAAGAAGCGCAGCGCCTGGCGCGTCTGGGCAGCTGGAAGCGCGAGATCGCCACCAACGAGCTGGGCTGGTCCGACGAGATTTTCCGCATCTTCGAGGTGGACACTGCGCTCAGCCCCACCTTCAAGATGTTCATCACCCGCGTGCACCCGGACGACCGCACGCTGGTGATCAACGCCTACGAGCGCTCGGTGGATGCGCGCGAGACCTACGATCTGGTGCACCGCCTGCTCATGCCGGATGGGCGCATCAAACACGTGCGGGTGTCGGGCTTCACCGAGTTCGACGGTGATGTGGCGCTGCGCAGTGTGGGCACCGTGCAGGACATCACCGAGATGCACGCCGCCGAAGAAGCGCTCCAGCGTCTGAACGAGGAGCTGGAGCAGCGGGTGGTCGAGCGCACGCGCGAGATGTCGGTGCTCAACCGCGAGCTGGAGGCCTTTGCCTACAGCGTGTCGCACGACCTGCGCACGCCGCTGCGCAGCATCGACGGTTTTGCCAGCCTGCTCGAAGAAGAATTCGGCGCCACCCTGACCGGCGAGGCCCGCACCTACGTCAGCCGCATCCGCACATCGTCGCGGCGCATGGGCCGCCTCATCTCCGATCTGCTGGCGCTGGCCCACCTGAACCGCACCGAGCTGCGCCTGGAGACGGTGGACCTCACGCGCATGGCGCACTCCATCTGCCGGGAACTCGCCGCCACCGACCCGGCGCGCGAGGTGCAATGGCGGATCGACGAGGGCATGCAGGTGTGGGCCGATCGCGGGCTGATGCGGGTGGTGTTGCAGAACCTGCTGGGCAACGCCTGGAAGTACACCGGCCAGACGCCGCGCGCGGCGATTTCATTCACCCACAGCACCAGGGCCGACGGTGTGTCGGAGTTTTGTGTGCGCGACAACGGCGCCGGCTTCGACATGGCCTACGCCGATCAGCTCTTCGAGCCCTTCAAGCGCCTGCACGCCCACCACGAGTTCGAAGGCTCGGGCGTGGGCCTGGCCACGGTGCACCGCGTGCTGGAGCGGCACGGCGGCGGTGTGCGGGGCCAGGGTGCCATCGGGCAGGGCGCGGCGTTCTGTTTTCACCTGCCGGCGCCCTGAGCCGGGGTGCTCCGGATCAGAGCGGGTCGTGCAGTGCCTTGGAGAGCGCTGCGATGTTGGCCGCGCTGGGCACCTGCGGCTTCATCTCGTCTTCGGCGGCGGTGGCGTTCTCGTGCGCCTGGATGGCGTTGACCATGTCGTACTGGGTCTCCCACACCAGGGTCTTGCCCGGGGGGCAGAGGTCGCGCACGGTGCCGAACCAGTAGTAGCCGTCGTTGCCGCCAAAGAGCTTGTCGATGCCGCCCGCGTCGCCCGCTTTGAGGCCATGGGCCGACAGGATCTGGGTGAGCTTGTGGTGGGAGACGGAGTAAGGCATGGCTGGAGCGGTGTTCGTTTGGGTCGGCGAGTGTACCGAAACACCCGCCTGGCTGCATGCGGCTCAACCCAACACGCGCTGGGCCAACGCCCCATACAGCGGAATGCCCACCACGATGTTGAACGGAAAGGTGATGCCCAGCGACATGCCGAAGTACAGCGCAGGCTGGGCTTCGGGAATGGCGTGGCGCAGCACGGCGGGCACGGCGATGTAGGAGGCGCTGGCGGCCAGCACCATCAGCAGCGCGCCGTTGCCGGCCCCCACACCGGCAACCGCGGCCAGACCCAGTGCCAGCCCCGCGTGTGCCAGCGGCGCCAGCACCGCGTAGGCCAGCAGCCACAGCGGTTTGCCCTTGAGTTCGCCCAGGTTGCGCGCGGCCATCAGACCCATGTCGAGCAGAAAAAAAGCGAGCATGCCCTTGAACAGGTCGGTGGAGAACGGCGCCATCACCGCCTGGCCGGCCTCGCCGGTGACCACCCCGATCACCATGGCGCCGAGCAGCAGCAACTGCGCGCCATCGGTGAACGACTCGTGCAGGATTTTGCCCAGCCTCACTGGGCTGCCGGCGTTGGCACGCAGTGCAAGCGCACCGCCGCCGCTTGCGCTGACGGCGGTCTGCTGGCGCAGGCTGTTGGCGAACAGCACCGCCATGATGATGGCGGGGGATTCCATCAGCGCCATGGCCGCCGCCATGTGCCCGCCGAAAGCGGTGCCCTGATTTTCCAGGTACTGCACCGTGGCGATGAAGGTCACTGCACTGACCGAACCATAGGTGGCGGCGATGGCCGCGGCATCAAAACCGCCCAGGCGCCGCTTGAGCAACTGGTAGCTGATGGCCGGAATGACGATGGCGAGCAGCACGGCCAGGCCCAGCGTGGTGGCCACTTCGGGGGTGAGCCCCGATTGCGCCAGCGAAAAGCCGCCCTTGAGGCCCAGGGCCATCAGCAGGTAGAGCGAGAGAAAGCGCGAGATCTGAGGCGGGATTTCCAGGTTGGACTTGACGGTGCCGGCGAGCACGCCGAAGACGAAAAACAGGATGGCGGGGTCGAGCAAGTTGAGCATGGCCGCGATCCTAGGTGGGCGCATCGATAATCAAAAATCAATTCTTTTGATGGTTTTCATCGACCGAAACCTATGAATTTCACCGTCCGACAACTCAGGCTGTTTCTCGCGCTGGCTGAGCACAAGAGCATCACGGCGGCGGCGCGGGCCTGCCATGTGACGCAGCCCACGGTGTCCATGCAGCTCAAGGAGCTGGCCGATGCCGTGGGCCTGCCGCTGTACGAGCAGATCGGCAAGCGCTTGTTTCTCACCGATGCCGGGGAAGCGCTGGTGGACACCGCGCGGCGAATGGAAGACGAGTGGGCTGCGTTCGAGCAGCGTGTGGACGCCCTGAAGGGCCTCACGCGTGGGCGCTTGCGGCTGGCGGTGGTGAGCACCGCCAAGTACTTTGTGCCCAGCCTGCTGGGCAGCTTTTGCGACGCGCACCCCGAGATCGACATCGCGCTGGAGCTGCTCAACCGCGACGCGGTGGTGGAGCGCCTGCGGCACAACCGCGACGACCTCTACATCATGTCGATCCCGCCCCACGACATCGAACTGGAGAAACACGCGTTTCTGCCCAACCCTTTGGTGGTGATCGCGTCGGCCTCGCACCGCTGGGCCGGACGGCGCCGGCTGGCGCTCGCCGATCTGCAGCACGAGCGGTTCATCGTGCGAGAACGCGGCTCGGGCACGCGCCTGGCCTGCGATGCGCACTTTGCCGCGCAGGGTTTCACGCCCCGGGTGCGGCTGGAGCTGGGCAGCAACGAGGCCATCAAGGAAGCGGTGGTGGCCGGCATGGGACTGGCGGTGGTGTCGCGCCACGCGCTGGCCACCCCGGTGCCTGACCACCGCCTGATCGAGCTGCCGGTGGCGGGTTTTCCGGTGCAGTCCAGCTGGTGGACGCTCTATCCGCGCGGCAAGCGCCTGTCACCACTGGCCACGGTGTTTCTGGAGCACATCGAACACACTGCGCGCGCCTGGTACGAGCAGCGGCAGGCTCAGCCTTCCAGCACCCCCGCCAGATCGAAGCTGCTGCGCTCGCCCAGGTGATGTCCGTGCTCGGTCAGCCAGCGGCTGGCCGAGGCGTGGCCCAGGTCGTGCAGCCTGGAGAGAAACGCCCACTGCGTTTCGGTCTTGCTCGCCGCGCCCAGCGGGCTGAGCGATTCGCCGCCGTCGATCAGGTGCACGCGCAGGTCTTGCACCCGCTTGAACAGCGGCTGGCGGTGTCGTTGTCCCGCGCGGCCCTCGCCGTCGATGAGCTGCTTGAGCAGCGCAATGCTGCGCATTTCCTTGAGCAGGCTGGCGTTGAAGGTCACCTCGTTGATGCGGTCCAGGATGTCGCTGGCGCGTTTGGGCACCTCGTCACGTTGCACCGGGTTGATCTGCACCAGCAGCAGGTCGTCGGCCGGGCTGTCGGTGATCAGGGGCATGAGCGAGGGGTTGCCTGCGTAGCCGCCGTCCCAGTAAGCCTCGCCGTCGATCTCCACCGCCTGAAACAACAGCGGCAGGCAGGCCGAGGCCATCACCATGTCGGCGGTGAGCTCGTGCTGGCCGAACACGCGCAGCTTGCCGGTGCGCACCTGCGTGGCGGCGACGAACAGCCGGGTTTTGTGACACGCGCACACGCGTTTGAAGTCCACCGTCTCCACGAGCACGTCGCGCAGCGGGTTGAGGTTGAGCGGGTTGAGCTGGTACGGGGAGAGCTGGCTGCCCAGGGCCGCGTTGAATTGTTTGAACGGCGCCAGCCACGGCGCCATGAGCGCCTGCGCCGGCGCAAACGCGGCGCCCAGCGGGCTGCTCTGCAGGGTGTGGAACGGCGAGATTTCGGCCACGCGGGTCCAGAACTGGCGCAGCACGCGCCGCGCGCCGGCGCGCCCACCGTCCATGAGGCCGGCGGCCAGGGCCACCGCGTTCATGGCGCCCGCGCTGGTGCCGCTGATGGCGGCGATCTCCAGCGATTCTTCTTCGAGCAAACGGTCGAGCACACCCCAGGTGAAGGCACCGTGGGAGCCGCCGCCCTGCAGGGCGAGGTCGATCGGGAGTTTGCCGCTGGCGGTGTGGGGGGCGGGCTTGCGTTGGGTGCGGGGTCGGGTGGTCATGGGCTGTGCGGGAAGTCGGTTTTGTGCATTGCACCATGTTCCCCATGCCCTTGGCGGGCGTCTGGGACAATCGCGCTTTGCCCTCTGGCCCGCCCGCGCTGCATGTCCACCACCACCCTTGAACCCACCGCTGACGAAGCGCCCACGCTGCCCACCGGCCCGCTGGCGCGCGAGGCGCTGGCCCTGGCGGCGTTCGACCACGTGGTGGCGCACGCCAGCGGCTACCGCGCGCGGCCCGGCCAGCGCGAGATGGCGGCGCACATCGCGCACACGCTCTCGGGCGTGACGCCGGGCGATGATTCGGTGGCCAGCGATGCGGCCCTGCCCGCGCGCGGCATCGCGGTGGTGCAGGCCGGCACCGGCGTGGGCAAGTCAGCGGCGTATGCGTCCACCGTGATCCCGCTGGCCCTGGCGCAGCAAAAACGCGTGATCATCTCCACCGCCACCGTGGCGCTGCAGGAGCAGTTGATCGCGAAAGACCTGCCGGCCCTGGCCGCCACGCTGCCGCAGCCGTTCAGCTTTGCGCTGGCCAAGGGCCGCGGGCGCTACGTGTGCCGCTTGAAGCTGGACCAGTTGAGCGGCGGTGACGCGGCCAGCGCCGACCTGTTCGAAAGCGACGACGCCCCCACCGACACCAGCGCCTCGGGCGTGGCCGCGCGCGCCGTGGCCTCGGCCTCGGCGGCCGCGCGCTGGCAGGAGCGCGGCGTGCAGTACACCGCCTGGGCCAACGCGCTGGACGGCGGCAGCTGGGACGGTGACCGCGACCGCCTCGACGAGCCGCCCGACGGCAGCCTGTGGGCTCCGGTGGCGGCCGAGCGCCACACCTGCACCGCGCGCCACTGCCCGAGCTACAACAGCTGCAGCTACTACCAGGCGCGCGCCAAACTCGCGCAGGCGCAGGTGATCGTGGTCAACCACGACCTGCTGCTCTCCACGCTGGGCCTGCACGCGCTGCCTGCGCCGCAAGACTGCTATGTGGTGTTCGACGAAGCGCACCACCTGGGCTCGGTGGCGCAAGGCCAGTTCACCGCGTCCATGGACCTCATGCGCAGCCAGTGGCTGGACAAGCTGCCGCGCGCGGTGGACGAGGTGGCCGGCGCGCTGGACGCCCGACCCACGTCGGACGTGGCGCAACTCGCCAAAGACTTGAAGACCGCGCAGGGTGAATTGGCGCGCCTGGCCATGCAGCGCATCGGTGCGCTGCCGGCGTGGGCTCAGCTGACTGGGCGACCCCACACTCCCGTTCGCCCTGAGCTTATCGAAGGGCTCTCCGGGTCGGCGCGCGCAGGGCTTCGACAGGCTCAGCCCGAACGGAAATCGGCTCAGCCCGAACGGTGGGGTGACGCCCCGCCCATCGTCGACCGCTTCGACGGCGGCGCGTTGCCGCCCGAATGGACCGAGGTGGTGGCGCAGATGCACGCCAACGCCAGCGCACTGCTCAAGGTGTTTGAAGCGCTGGCCACGCAGCTCAAGGCCAACGCGCGCGAGAACCCCGGTGACGCCGCGCGCTGTGCCAAGCTCTACAGCCGCCTGGGCGTGCTCGCGCCGCGCCTGCAGAGCGCGCAGGAAACCGCCACGCTGTGGATGCAGGCGCCCACCGACGGCCAGGCGCCGCTGGCCAAGTGGCTGGAGGCCGGCATCCACCACGGCCTGGTCACGCTCACCGCGCACGCCTGCCCGCTGCAACCGGGCAGCCTGCTGCGCAACCATTTGTGGAACAAGGTGCGCGCCGCGGTGGTCACCTCGGCGTCGCTCGTGACCTGCGGCAACTTCGACCACTTTTTGCACGAGTCGGGTCTGGCCTATGACGACGCCGTGGCCGCGCGCGAGGTGCAGAGCCCGTTCGACCACGCACGCCAGGGCCGCCTGGTGGTGGTGCAGACCGTGGCCGATCCGAAGGACGTGGAGGGCTACACGCGCGAGATGCTCGCCTCGCTCATGCAAGACCTGCGCGATGTGAAGCGCGGCGCGCTGGTGCTGTTCACCTCGCGCGCGCAGATGCGCCAGGCGCAAGGCCTGCTGGAGCGCGGCGAACACGGCGCGCTGCGCGAGCGCGTGCTGGTGCAGGGCGAAGCCTCGCGCACCGTGCTGCTGCGCCGCCACGCCGAGCGTGTGGCGGAGGGCGAGCCTTCCATCCTGTTCGGCCTGCAGTCGTTCGGCGAGGGGCTCGATTTGCCGGGTGAGCTGTGCGAGTGGGTCTTCATCACCAAGCTGCCGTTCGCCTCACCCAGCGACCCGGTGGGCCAGGCGCGCGCCGACTGGCTCAAGAGCCAGGGGCGCGACCCGTTCAGCGAACTCGTGGTGCCCGCCACCGGCGCGCGCCTGCTGCAGTGGACCGGGCGCGCGCTGCGCAGCGAGACCGACGAGGCCGTGGTGGTCTGCTACGACGCGCGCCTGCTGCGCCAGAGCTACGGCCGGCGCATGCTGCAGGGGCTGCCGCCTTACCGGCTGCAGCGCCGGGTTGACGGGGTGGACATCGACGTCAGGGTGTGAGGGGGCGCACGCAGCGCACCAGGCGTTCCGCTATGACCTTGTGGCCACCGGCAAAGGGGTCCTGCAGCACGGTGCTCGATGCGAGCGCCCAGACGTCCGGGTCGCCGGCCCGTTCGTTCGATGACCAGCGAAGGTTTGCATCGAAGTTGCCGACCGGGGGCTGCAGATCGATCAGATTCGAACGGATGTTGTTGGCCAGACGGGGCTGCTGCTGGGTGCCGCAGAAGTTTCCGGGCGCGGTGGTGTTCAGGTTGTAGCCCAGCTCGCACAAGGTCGGCAGATACCAGTCGCTGTGGCCACCTTCCGTGCTGTCGGTGCACAGGGCGGCCGCGTACGTGCCGCTGCCATGCAGGGCCACGATGCGCGCCGTGTTGCACGCGCCGTCGGTGGCGCCGTCGCAGCTGTTCGGCCCGGCGACATCGAGTCCGCCGACGCCCACAACGCCCAGCGCCGGGCTCCAGTTGTGCTGACCGGGCAGGTCGGTCAGCCCGGCCACCTTGCCGCCGATGCTGCCGCCGATCGGCGTGCTGTCGTCAATGGCAAACACGTAACCGCCCTGGTGCACGCTGCCGTGGGTGATCACCGACACCGGCAGAGCCGCCAGTGGAGCGCCCGCGCTGCTCACCCGCACGGTGGCAGGCCGGGCCGCGGTATCGCCGGGGGCGGCCGATGGCTGATCGCCTGGCTGCAGCACGAGCTCGCAAGACGCCCGGGGTTCCAGCCGGTCCGGGCAGCTGTGCAAGAGCGTGGTACCGGCGGGCAGGCCCTCGGCCGTGAGCGTGAGTTGCTCGATCGGCAGTGCACCGGTGTTGCTCAGGATGGTCAGTCGCGGCGATCCTGAGACCGCCAGGCCAATCGTTGGCGGCGTGAAGGTCAGCGAAAGTGCGCCGACCTCGTCGCCACCGCCGCCACAGCCATTCAGGACGGTGGTGGCCAGCAGGGCAAAGGCAATGGGGTGGAATGTTTGGGGCATGGCATGAGGCGAAAGTCAGAGGGGATTCCAATCTATCCATCGCCCGCAGAAGCGCCATCGGCGCGACACCGCAGGCGCGCCCGCGATACCATCCGCCCGGCACCCGATGGCTTGCGCGCCGTTGAACCTTTTTCCTTTCCCCTCCATCCCACATCCCATGATCTACGCCAGCCTCAAACTCGTTCACGTCCTGTCCGTCGTCCTGTGGATCGGCGGCATGTTCTTTGCCCATGCCTTCCTTCGCCCGGCCGTACAAATGCTGGAGCCACCGGTGCGCATCCGCCTCATGCACGACGTGCTCAAACGGTTTTTCACCACCGTGCAGGTGGTGGTGTTGCTGGTGCTGTTCTCGGGCCTGTGGATGATCGGCCGCGTGGCCAAGGAAACGGTGCAGGCCGGCCTGCCGTTCAACATGCCGCTGGGCTGGACCGCGATGGCCACGCTGGGCATCCTGATGATCGTGGTCTTCGGCCACATCCGCTTCGCGCTGTTCAAGCGCCTCTCGCGCGCCGTGAGCGCCAGCGACTGGCCCGCCGGCGGCGCGGCATTGGCCTCGATCCGCACCTGGGTCGGCGTCAACCTGATCCTGGGCGTGGCCACCATCGCCGCGACGCTGTTGCTGGGTTGAACAGCCCGGGTTTTCCCTGTAAGTAGCGAGCTACCACCCGCCCGCAGGCCGGGCGCGCAATACTGCTTTTCACACCCGCAAATCCTGCGGGTGCGAGACCCAAAACAGCAGGAGACAACATGCGCGTCATTGCCATCCAGGGGACCGCCCCCGCCGTTGCCACGGCCAGCGCTTGCAACGAAGACGTGGGCGAAGTGCCCAAGATGAACCTGCCGCTGGCGCGGCGCGAATTCCTCAAGGGATCGGGGGTGCTCATGGGCACCCTGGTCACCGGCAGTCTGCTGGCCAGTCTCGCGCCCTCGCCGGTGTGGGCGGTCGAACTCAAGGTGCTGAGCAAGGCCGAAGGCGAAGCCCTCATGGCCATGGGCCGTGTGCTCTACCCGCACGAGAAGCTGCCCGATGCGGTGTACGCGCTGCTGGCCAAAGACCTCGACGCCAAGGCCGCAGGCGACGCCGGTGCGGCCAAGATGCTCAAGGACGGCATTGCCGCGTTGAACAAGGCCGCCAACGGTGACTTCACCAAGGCCGGCGCGGCGAAGAAGCTGCAGGTCGTCAAGGCCATGGAAGGTCAGCCCTTCTTTGGCGCGGTGCGCGGCCAGTGCATCACTTCGCTCTACGACAACGATATGGCCTACGCCACCTTCGGCTACCCCGGCTCGGCCTGGGAGAAGGGCGGCTACATCACGCGCGGCTTCCAGGACCTCAAGTGGTTGCCGGCGCCCACCGCGCAAGCCAGCCCCGCAGCCGATCTCTGATCCCCGGCTTTTCCCCCACGAGTTCAACAAGTGGCGACCGGGCCAGTGCGCGCACCGGGACGCTCCAGGAGACACACATGACAACGTTTGCACACAGCGACGACTCGGTCGTCGTCATCATCGGTTCGGGCGCGGGCGGCGGCACGCTGGCCAACGAGCTCTGTCAGAAGGGCATCAAGGTCGTGGTGCTGGAGGCCGGTGGCGCGCAGAGCAACGCCAGCTTCATCAACGACGAGTGGAAGTCGTTCAGCCAGCTGGCCTGGCTCGACACCCGCACCACCTCCGGCAGCTGGCGCGTGGCCAAAGACTTCGCGGGTCTTCCGGCCTGGATCTGCAAGACCGTGGGCGGCACCACCACCCACTGGGCGGGCGCCTCGCTGCGCTTCCAGGAACACGAGTTCCGCACGAAGACGGTGTATGGCGAGATCAAGGGCGCGAGCCTGCTCGACTGGCCCATCACCCTCAAGGACCTGGAGCCCTACTACACCAAGGCCGAAGACAAGATGGGCGTGACGCGCACCCACGGCATCCCCGGCCTGCCGGGCAACAACAACTTCAAGGTGATGTACAACGGCGCCTCCAAGCTCGGCTACAAGGACGTGCACACCGGCAACATGGCCATCAACAGCCAGCCGCGCGACGGCCGTGGCCGCTGCCTGCAACTGGGTTTCTGCTTCCAGGGCTGCAAGAGCGGCGCCAAGTGGAGCACGCTCTACACCGAGCTGCCCAAGGCCGACGCCACCGGCAACTTCGAACTGCGCACCGAAGCGCACGTGACCCGCATCGAGCACAACCCCGCGGGCAAGGTGACCGGCGTCGTGTACTTCGACAAGGACAAGAAAGAGCAGCGCCAGAAGGCCCGCATCGTCTGCGTGGCGGGCAACTCCATCGAGACACCGCGCCTGTTGCTGCTCTCGGCCTCCAGCCTGTTCAAGGACGGTCTGGCCAACAGCTCGGGCCAGGTGGGTCGCAACTACATGCGCCACATGACGGGCTCGGTCTACGCCGCCTTCAAGGAGCCGGTGCACATGTACCGCGGCACCACCATGGCCGGCATCGTGCGCGACGAGGCCAGGCACGACACCAAACGCGGCTTTGCCGGCGGTTACGAGCTGGAAACCCTGGCGCTGGGCGTGCCCTTCATGGCCGCCTTCCTGAACCCCGGTGGCTGGGGCGCTGACTTCGCTTGGTGGATGGAGCGTTACACCCAGCTCGCGGGCATGTGGCTGGTGGGCGAAGACATGCCGCGCGAAACCAACCGCGTCACGCTCAACGAGAAGGTCAAAGACCAGTGGGGCAACTACGTGCCCAACGTGCACTTCGACGACCACGACAACGACATCGCCATGCGCAACCACGCGTTCACGCAGGGCGAGCGCATCTACCAGGCGGCGGGTGCCATCAAAACCTTTCGCACGCCGCCGTATCCGAGCACGCACAACATGGGCACCTGCCGTATGAGCGCGCGCAAGCAGGACGGTGTGTGCAACGCCTGGGGCCAGACGCACGACATCCCCAACCTGTTCATCAGCGACGGCAGCCAGTTCACCACCGGCGGCGCGGAAAACCCCACGCTGACCATTGTTACCTTGGCGATCCGCCAGGCGGACTACATTGCTCAGCAGATGACGGCGCGCGCTATATAAAAGGCCCCCACGCTCCCCCGCTGCGCGAGGTCCGCTGCCCCTCGGGGGGGCTGATCCGGCTTGGGGCGGCCCGGCGCCGGCTCTGTGGCCCCCACGCTCCCCCGCTGCGCGAGGTCCGCTGCCCCCCATGGGGGCTGATCCGCCTTGGGGCGGCCCGGCGGCGGATCGGCTTTCTTTTCTGAGACGCTAGGAGATCAACACCATGTGCGAATTTTTCGTCAAGGCCGACCCGATCCAGTACGAGCAGCGCTCGCGCACGGTGCGTGTGCACGGTGTGCTCACCAGCATCCGGCTGGAGAACATGGTGTGGGACCTGCTGGCCGAGATGGCCGAGGACGAGGGCTGCACCACCAACGCGTTGATCGCGCAGTTCCACGACGAGATCCTGGCGCACCGGGGTGAGGTGCCCAACTTCGCGTCGTTCCTGCGTGTGACCTGCATGCGCTACATGCGCCGACGCATGATGGCGCTGGAGAAGCAGCAGAGCGACGCAGGGCTGCGCGCGCAGCCCCTGCAGGTGGCCGCCGCCGAGGCCCTGACCACGCCGCTGCAAGGCACCGGTACCCACGGGCTGGGCACGTTGCGCCCGGTGATCTCGCCGATTCGCGCGCGCTGAGCCGCGCTCTCCAGTTCGGCGCGGGCAGCCTCACGGTCCCGCGCTTCTTTTTTGTGTCCCCGTCTTGCTTTCAGAAAGACCCATCGATGAGCTTCACCACCGAAAACCAACCCGGCGTCTGTGCCCAACCCAGCGATGCCACGCGCGGTTTCGTGTTCAACCACAGCATGCTGCGCGTGAAAGACCCGGCCGTGGCGCTGGACTTCTACACCCGCGTCATGGGCATGCGCCTGCTGCGCAAGCTCGACTTCCCCGAGATGTCGTTCTCGCTGTACTTCCTGGCCCGCCCGGAAGACGGCGCAGCCCCCGACGACGTGGGCGCGCGCACCAGCTGGACCTTCAGCCAGCGCGGCGTGTTGGAGCTCACCCACAACTGGGGCACCGAGACCCAGGCCGACTTCAAGTACCACGACGGCAACGCCCAGCCGCAGGGCTTCGGCCACATCTGTTTTTCGGTGCCTGATCTCGCCGCAGCCGTGGCCTGGTTCGACGAGAACCAGGTGCCTTACGTGAAGCGGCCCGACCAGGGCAAGATGAAAAACGTGGCCTTCATCAAGGACCCCGACGGCTACTGGATCGAGATCGTGCAGCCGGACCTGCTGGCGACGCTGGGGAGCTGAGGCGCGCTGGCCCGTTCCAGACTGTCCGTGCTGGCCCAGGCCAGCGCATGAAAGTCAAAGCCCGTCTCCAGCGTGGGCTTGACCACGGCGAAGTAGGGCGACACGTCGAAGTCGCGCGGTGCATACAGGCTGTGGTGCCGCAGGCGCAGCAACTCCTCGGTGCAGCCCGGGCAATCCGGCGCATCGAGGCTCAAGGTGTGCACCTGCGGCAGGATCGGGTAGTCGATCGTCTCGAAGGCCAGTGCGATCAGCGTTGAGCAGATCGCGCGCGCGGGGTCGCCGCTGCCCAACGACAGCAGGCGTCGACGAAAGCGCTGCGGCACCGGCGGCGTGGGCAGCAGGTAGCGCGCGAGATCGAACACATTGCGCAGGTCGTAGCGGTGGCCCAGCCGCGAAACTGCGTAGGAGCTCAGTGAGCGCAGGTCGTCTGCATCCAGCCCGATCGGGCGGCAGATGCGGGTGTGAAAACCCTCGAAGGCCTCCACGCCCACGGTGCGCACGCCATCGGTGATGTCGGCCTCCACAAAACAGTGGCTCTTGGGCACGCCGGCGCGGTCCAGGGCGGCAGGCCCCACATACAGTGCCGCGTGAGACCAGGTGAGGTACTTCACCGCCGTGCTGATGCGGCTGTGCCCTTCCACCAACAGCACATCGCCGGGTTGCAGGCAGGCCTGCAGGCGGTCGCAGCGGGTGGCGGGGGCGCTGCCGTGTGCGTGCACCGGAGCGGCCAGAAAGCGCGCCAATCGTTCCCCGATCCAACCCGAGGCCGAAGGTGCAGCGCGCGCAGACAGGTCGGGCATGGCGTGTTCCTCGAGACAACTCCCAAGGTAGTCGCTGAACCCGGGGCGACCTTACAGCCCCGGTTGTGGTGTGGGCCGTGGCACCGTGGGTGGAGAAAGGCGCTCGCCGCGCATGCGACGCCACAACCAGTCGAGCGACGCGGCGATGTCGGGCCGCCGGCCTTTGAGCTCGGGTCGGTGTCCACCGTTGGCGCGCGCTGCTTCGGTGCCCAGATCGAAGTGGAAGGTGTACGTGGGCTCCTGGCCCATGCGCAGGTCGGTCACAAACAAACGCCCGCCCGTTTCCGACACGCTGTAGAAGCCGTGCGTGAACGCCGCCATGCGCGCCACCGAGGGCTCACTGGCGTGGCGCTCCAGCAGGCCGGCGCCGCGCTCGTGCCGCGTCCAGGTGATGGGCCGGTCGTCGTCCAGCAGGGAATAGTGCCCTTCTAGGTAGTGCGTGGGCGTCGTGGCTACGAGCCGCCACAAGATGGTGTTGAACGGTGAGGGCGTGACCAGCAGGCCTGAAGTTTGAACGCCGTCTTGTTGAAGCGATGCGCGTGCCACTTGCGTGGCATGCTGCTGCGCACCCACGCTCCAGGCGAGGTACAGCGTGCTGAGCGCCAGGCCCGCGACGTTCCAGTTCAAGCCGCGGGTGTTCTTCAGCCGCAGCGCAGCGACCACGCCCACGATCAGCGGCAGGGTGTAGAGCGGATCGATGATGAAGATGCTGCCCACGCCGAAGGGGTGGTCGGTGAAGGGCTGCAGCAGCTGCGTGCCGTAGACCGTCATGGTGTCGAGCAGCGGGTGTGTGATGAGCACCAGCCACAGCGCCAGCCACCAGCGTTTGAACAACGCCGCTTCACCGTGGATGCGCGAGACGATCCACGCCAGCACCGGTGCAGCCAGCGTGAGGATGAAGAGCGCGTGGCTCTCGGCGCGGTGGCGCGTCATGTTGAGGATGGCGTCGCCGTGGTCGATGAAGGCGTCGAGGTCGGGCAGCGTGCCGCCGATGGCGCCCCAAAGCGCCGCTTTCCACACCGCCGTGCGCCGGCCCATCACGGCCACGCCGACGGCTGAGCCCAAGGCAATTTGAGAAAGTGAATCCATGGCGCGAGCTTAAGGGCGCGGCCAGAACCCCCGGGCGCTGCCGGTCTTTCCAGGCCGCAATTTACGCCTGCACGACGATGGGGAAATTGGCCCTGATGCCGTCGCTGCCTGCCGCGAACGGCACGGTGAGCGCCGCGCGGTTCTCTTCGTTGAGACGGCGCCACAGGAAGTCGCGCTCGTTGCCCGGATCGCCCGCCACGTAGAGTTGTGTCGTGAGCAACTCCATGCGGTCCAGCCGCACCTTCACGTGGATGTGTGGCGTGCGCCCGCCGTACTGCACCGGGCGGATGGTGCGGAAGCGGTAGCGCCCGCCGCGGCCCACGGTGACCTTGCCGAAGCCCTGAAACGCGGGATCGGCGCGGCCACCGTCCCCCGGGTGGTGGTAGTGGCCGGCGTGGTCGCACTGCCAGATTTCGACCACCGCGCCCGACACCGGCACACCGGCCAGATCGACCACCGTGCCCTCGACCCAGGCCGGCTGGCCTTGGCCGTAGTTCACCTGGCCGTTTTTCAGCAGGTCGGCGTCGCTGTCGGCCGGCAGCGCCACCGGGTAGAACGGGCCTTCGGTCTGGCTGGGGGTGGGGCGCAGGTGCTTGGTCTGCGCGAGCGCAGAAGGCAACCATGCCGGCGCGGCCAGGGCGGCTGCGCTAGCCATCAACAGGTGGCGTCGGTTGGGCGAATGGTTCATGGTGGCGACCCGTTGGAGGTTTGCAGTTCCAGCGCGACGTACCGTATCTCCATGTCGCCGGGATCGCTGGGGTTGGTCGACTCTTGGAAGCCCAAGGCCCTTGCAAGTTCCAGCATGCCGCGGTTGATGCGCAGCACGGTCCCAAAGATGCGCTGCGTGCCTCGCGCACGCAGGTGCTCGATGATCTTGCCCATGAGCTTGTGCCCCAGGCCGCTGCCCTTGAGGTCGGAGCGCACGATCACGCCGAACTCGGCGCCGATGTTGTCCGGGTCGATCGCCGCTCGCACCGCGCCCAGCGTTTCCTCTGTGCCGTCGGCGCCGATGCGCGTGGCGATGAACGCCATCTCGCGCGCGTAGTCGATCTGCGTGAGTCGGGCCAGCTCGCTGTGTTCGATGCTGCGGCGGCTGTAGAACACGCGCAGGCGGATGTCTTCCGGGTCCAGCTTTTCCAGAAAGCGGCGGTGCTGGGCTTCGTCTTCCGGGCGGATCGGACGCAGCGTGATGGCCTGACCCTGCCATTCCCAAGCCTCCACCAGTTCTTGCGGGTACGGCTGGATGGCGAAGTTCGCCGCGCCGGCGGGTCGCTTCGATGAAACCCGCACCCGCGCGTCCAGCGCCACCGCGCCTTCGCGGTTGACCAGCAGCGGGTTGATGTCGAGCTCGGCGAGTTCGGGCACGTCGGCCAGCAGCTGCGACACGCTCACCAGCACCTGCGCGATGGCGTCCAGGTCGGCGGCGGGTTCGTCGCGGTAGCCGCGCAGCAACCTGGCCACGCGGGTGCGCGCGATCTGCGCGAGTGCCAGCGTCGTGTTCAGCGGCGGCAGCGCCAGTGCTGTGTCGGCCAGCACCTCCACCGCCACACCGCCCTGGCCAAAGAGGATGGCGGGGCCGAACACCGGGTCAACGCTGGCGCCCACGATGAGTTCGTGCGCGTGTTGCTTGTGCACCATGGTCTGCACGGTGAAGCCTTCCACCTTGGCATCCGGGCGCTGCTCGCGCACACGCGCCAGCATGGTCGCGCAGGCCTCACCCACCTCGGCCGCGCTGCCCAGGTTCAGCCGCACGCCGCCCACGTCGGACTTGTGTGAAATGTCGATGGAGAGGATCTTGAGCGCCACCGGGTAGCCCAGCGCAGCGGCGGCCGTTTGGGCTTCTTGCGCGCTGGGTCCCACGACGCGCGTGGCCACCACGGGCAGGCCGGCGGCTTCCAGCAGGTTCTTGGCCTCGGGCTCGGTGAGCAGTTCGCGACCGCTGCTGAGCACCCCATCCACGATGGCGCGGATACGCGGCAGGTCCACCGCCTGCACCGCGCTGTGGGCGGGTGGTGTTTGCAGCAATTCGGTCTGGTGTTCGCGGTAGGTGCGCAGCAGCGAGAAGGCGCGCACGGCGTCTTCGGGCGTGTTGAAGTCGGGCACGCCGGCCTCACGGAACAAGGCACGGGCCTGCGCCACCGCACCGTCGCCCAGCCAGCAACCCAGCACGCGCTTCGGCGCGGCGCTGGCCAGCGGCAGCAGGGCCTGTGCGATCTCCAGGCTGGGCACGATGGCGGTGGGCGCGTGGATGAACAGCACCGCGCTCTCGGTGTCGTGCGCCAGCGCCTCCAGCGCCTGCACATAGCGCGCGGCCGGTGCGTCGCCAATGATGTCCACCGGGTTGGCATGCGACCAGTTGGCGGGCAACACCGCGTCGAGCCGGGTGGTCAGTTCGTCGCCGAGTGCGCTCAGCGGCACGGCCTCGGAAGCGGCAGCGTCGGCCGCCATCACGCCCGCGCCGCCGCCGTTGGTGAGCACGATCAGCTGGTCGGCGCGGTTGCCGTTGAAGCGCGACAGCGTCTCGGCCGCGAGAAACAGGTCTTGCAAGGTGCACACGCGCAGCATGCCGGCGCGCGCAATGGCCGCGTCGAACACCGCGTCCGACCCCGCGAGCGCACCGGTGTGTGAAGCGGCGGCCTGCTGGCCGGCGGCCGAACGCCCGGCCTTGACCACAATCACTGGTTTGTTGCGCGCCGCGGCGCGCGCGGCCGACATGAATTTGCGTGGCTCCTCGATGCTCTCGATGTAGAGCAGGATGGCGCGCGTTTTCGGGTCGCTGCCCAGAAAGTCGAGCATGTCGCCGAAGTCCACATCGGCGCGTTCACCGAGCGAGACGAAATGCGAGAAGCCGATGCCGCGCGAGCTGGCCCAGTCGAGCATGGCGGTGACCAGCGCGCCCGACTGCGACACAAACGCCAGCTCGCCCGGCAGTGCGCCGGTGTGCGCGAAGCTGGCGTTGAGTCCGAGGTGCGGCACCAGCATGCCGATGCAGTTGGGGCCGAGGATGCGCAGGGTGTGCACGCGCGCCGCATCCAGCATGGCCTGTTTCTGCGCGGCACTCAGCCCGGCGGTGAGCACGATGGCGGCGCGGGTGCCGCGCGCGCCGAGTTCGGTGATCAGCTGCACGACGCTGGCCGCCGGCGTGCACAACACCGCGAGCTCGGGCGCGGCGGGCAACTCCGCCACCGATGCCCAGACCTTCACGCCGCCGAGCTCGACGTGTTTGGGGTTGACCGCGTGGAGCTGGCCCTTGAAGCCCCCGTTGTTCAGGTTGCGCCACACGGTGCCGCCCACGCTGGCGGGCCGCATCGAGGCCCCGATCACCGCCACGGAGGCGGGCGAGAACAGGGCGTCGAGGTGGCGGATGCTCATGGCATGGGGCGGTTGGGTTCTGTGGGTTCCACGGGTTCGGTGGTGGCGCCGCTGGTGCGGTTCGACGCCATCCACGCCAGCAACGAAGAACGCATGGCTTCTTCAACCGACATGTCGATGGGGGTGATCCAGCTGCGCGGCACAAACACCGTGTAGCCGCCGATCATGTAGCCCATGGGCAGGTACACGGCCACCTGGTCCAGCTCGGCCAGCGCGGGCGGCAGACCCTGCATGTTCTGGCGCGTGACCAGGCCGACGATGGACATCTCGTTGCCGGGCATGCGCAGCACCACCACGGCCTGCTGCTGCGTCTCTTTGTGGGGCGAGAAGTAGTCCGCAAAGCTCTTGAGCGACGAATAAATGCTCTTGACCACCGGCAGGTTGGTGAAGGGCAGTTCGATCCACGAGAGCCAGCGCGCCACGTTGGGTTGCGAGATCAGGAAACCCAGCCCGAGGATGAGGCCGGCGCCCAGCACGATGCCCAGGCCGGGCAGGTAGAAATCGCCAATGAAAGGGCGGATCAACCAGATGGCGATCGATTCGATCCAGGCCACGGTGAGGTAGAGCACGTAGACCGTGATGGCAAGCGGCAGGAAAGTGATGAGGCCGCGAAAAAAATACTGGTAAATCGGTTTCATGGGGGTTCAGGGTGGACGTTGCGCGGGCTGTGCGCGCGAGCAAGGATCAGCATAGCAGTCCGTTTCACGGGGCAACGCAACGACCGTCGGTGCGCTGGAAGACCTTGCATCCGGGGACAATGGCCCCATCTGCACCATGATTGGCCCGCAAACCGGTGGGGGCTGGATCGGCGCACGACCTGCCTGCGGAACCAACACCGGCCCTTGGGGCTCAGTCATCCATGAACGGTTTTTTCGACTTCTTCGCTCGCCTGGTGCGTGGCATTCTCAAACTCGTGCTCGGCGTGGCCGCACTGGTGTTCGTGCTCAGCCTGCTGCTGGCCACGCTGGTGGTGGTGCTGGGCATGTCGCTCTGGGCGCTGATCACCGGGCGCAAGCCCGCACCGTTCGTGGTGTTCAACCGCTTTCGCCAGACCTCGCAGCGCTACACGCAGGGCGTGTGGCCGGGCCGTGGCCCAGCCCGGCCCATGGGCGATGTGGTCGATGTGCAGGCGCACGAAGTGCCCGATGTGCCGACCCCGCGCGACGCGGCGCCCCGGTCGGGTGGTGACCCGATGGCGCGCGTGATCCGCTGAGGGCTCAGTCGTCTGATCCGTTGGCGCCCTGGCGGCGCGCCAGCGCGGCATCGTAGAGCGCGTTGCGCGGCTGGCCGGTGATCTCGGCGCACAGCTTCACGGCGGTTTTCAGGGGCAGCTCTTTCAACAGCACGTCCAGCGTGCGTAAGGCCGCTGCGTCCACGCTGCCTTCGGCCTCCACGGTGGCGGACTGGGGATGCACCAGCAACACGAATTCGCCGCGCGTGCGGTTGGCATTGGCCTGCAGCCAGGCGCTGAAATCCTGCGCTTTCAGGTGCGCCACTTCTTCGAACTGTTTGGTGAGTTCACGGCCCACGGTCAGCATGCGTTCGCCCAGCAGGCCGAGGTCTTTGGCCAGGGCTTCGATGCGGTGCGGTGCTTCGAGCATCACGCAGCCGCGTGCGTCGGCACCGATCAGTTGCACCTCGCGCTGGCGCTCGGCCGCTTTGCTGGCCAGAAAACCCGCGAACACAAAGCGCCCGTCCCACCCACCCATGCCCGCCACCGTGCCCGAGACGCTGAGCAAGGCGGTGATGCTGCTGGCGCCAGGAATCGGCACGCAGCGCAGGCCAGCCGCGTTCGCGGCCGCCACCAGGCGCGCGCCCGGGTCGCTCACGCCGGGCGTGCCGGCGTCGCTCACATAGGCCACGCGCTGGCCGGCCTGCAGGCGCTGCACCACGGTCTGCGCGGCCTCGGCTTCGTTGTGCTCGTGCAGGGCCAGCAGCGGCTTGTGCAGGCCGTAGCCCTGCAGCAGCGCGGCGGTGTGGCGCGTGTCCTCGCAGGCCACGGTGTCCACCAGCGAGAGCACCTGCAGTGCGCGCAGGCCGATGTCGGCCAGGTTGCCGATGGGCGTGGCGACCATGTAGAGCGCGCCCTGCGGATAATGCTGGTGCGCCGCCGCGTCGCGCGCGGCCGCCAACAGGGATGGAGAGCTTGCAGACAATGTGGTGTTCCAGAAAGCAGGGGGCGCCGGTGGCGCCTGCACCGACCACCAAGGCCCGCGGTGATGCGGCCGAAGACGTTGCGCTGCTGCACCTGCAGCGCCAGGGCTTGCGGCTCGTCCAGCGCAATTTCAAGACGCCCGGACGCGGCGGCGGCGAGATCGATTTGATTATGCGTGAGCCCGACGGCACGCTGGTCTTCGTCGAGGTGCGCCAGCGCGCCAGCCAGCGCCAGGGCGGCGCGGGCGCGAGCATCACCCCGCTCAAACAGCGCCGCATCGTGTTTGCCGCGCGGCACTTTCTGCTGCGGCTCGGGTTAGAGCCCCCATGCCGCTTCGACGTGGTGCTCATCGACGGCACCAGCGGGCAGATCGACTGGCTGCGCGCGGCCTTCGATGCGTCCTGAGCATTTGGATACAGGCCCCACCGCTATCATCGCCCCATGCTTCTGCAACGCATCCAGCAACAATTCATCGACAGTGCCGACCTGAAATACCAGTGTGCGCAATCACTTGCGCCTGCGGTGGAAGCGGCCACCAACGCGGTGCTGGCCAGTGTCACAGGCGGTGGCAAGGTGCTCTCGTGCGGCAACGGCGCGTCAGCCGCCGCTGCCCAGCACTTCGCCGCCAGCTTCGTCGGCCGTTACGACCGCGAGCGCCCCGAGCTCGCCGCCTTTTCGCTCTCGGCCGACGCGGCGGTGCTCACCGGCATCGCCAACGACTTCGATGTGCGCTCGGTCTACGCCCGCCAGGTGCGCGCGCTCGGCCAGGCCGGCGACGTCTTGCTGGCGCTCACCACCTCGGGCAACTCGTCCAACGTGCTCGCAGCGGTGGAGGCCGCGCACGAACGCGACATGACGGTGGTGGCACTCACCGGCGCACGCGGTGGCCAGCTCGCGCTGCTGCTGCGCGACACCGACGTGCACATTTGTGTGCCGCACGATCTGGCGGCCCGGATTCTGGAGGTGCACCACCTGGTGTTGCACTGCATTTGTGACGGCGTGGACGCCCAGCTGCTGGGTCTGCCCGACGTCTTGACCAACGAACAGGAGAGTTCCTCATGACCTTTGTCCCCCATGTCCTTCGCAGTCGCATGGCCGCCGGCGTGCTCGCCGCCGTCACGTTGACCATCGGCTTGTCCGCCTGTGCACCCCTGATCGTGGGGGGCGCCATGGGCGGTGCCCTGGTGGCGGTGGACCGCCGCACCTCCGGCGCCCAACTGGACGACCAGGGCATCGAATTGCGCGCCACCAACCGCCTGCGCGACCAGATGGGCAACCGCGCCCGCGCGGCCGTGACCAGCTACAACCGCCGCGTGCTGCTCACCGGCGAGGTGGCCAGTGCCGCCGACAAGGAGCTGGCGAGCAAGATCGTGTCCGGGGTGGACAACGTGGCCGAGATCGTCAACGAGCTGTCGGTGACCAACAGCCCCACGCTCACCGAGCGCGCGGCCGACACGCTCATCACTGGCCGCCTGAAGGCCTCGCTGGTGGACGCGAAGGACCTGTCGGCCAATGCCTTCAAGGTCGTGACTGAGCGAGGCACCGTGTATCTGATGGGGCGTGTGACCCAGCGCGAGGCCGACCGCGCCACCGACATCGCGCGCAACACCTCCGGTGTACAGCGGGTCGTGCGCTCGTTCGAGATCCTCACCGAAGAAGAGCTCGCCCGCATGCTGCCCAAGCCGGCGGCCAACGAAGCCAAATGACAGAACAGCAGCGCTTCGGCGCTGCTGTTCATTCAGGCCTTCACTTCAGGCGCTTGATCAGGCTGGAGGTGTCCAGGCGGTTGCCGCCCATGGCCTGTACGTCGGCGTAGAACTGGTCCACCAGGGCGGTGACCGGCAGGCGAGCACCGTTGCGCTTGGCCTCGTCGAGCACCAGACCCAGGTCCTTGCGCATCCAGTCCACGGCAAAACCGAAGTCGAACTTGTCGGCCACCATGGTCTTGCCGCGGTTGTCGAGCTGCCAGCTCTGCGCCGCGCCCTTGCCGATCACGTCCAGCACCTGGTTCATGTCCAACCCGGCCTTCTGGCCAAAGGCAATGGCCTCCGCCAGGCCCTGCACCAAGCCGGCGATGCTGATCTGGTTGACCATCTTGGTGAGCTGACCTGCGCCGCTGCCGCCCATGAGCGTGAAGGCGCGGGAGAACGCCATGCCTGCGGGCTTCACCGCATCAAACGCACCGGCATCACCACCACACATCACGGTGAGCAGCCCGTTGACCGCACCGACCTGACCACCCGATACCGGCGCGTCGACAAACGAGAGCCCCACATTCTTGGCAGCCTGATACAGCTCACGCGCCACGTCGACTGAGGCCGTGGTGTGGTCCACGAACACCGCGCCCGAGCCCATGCCGGCGAACGCACCGTCGGCACCCAGCGTGACGGAACGCAAATCGTCGTCGTTGCCCACGCAGGCGAACACGATCTCGGCACCCACCGCCGCTTCGCGCGGCGTGGGCTGGTGCACACCACCAAACTCAGCCACCCAGGCGGCGGCCTTGGCACTCGACCGGTTGTAAACGGTCACCGAATGCCCCGCACGGGCCAAATGCCCCGCCATGGGGTAGCCCATGACACCCAAGCCAATGAAGGCGACCTTGCGGGCAGGGGTGGAGTCGTAAGTGCGTTCAGCAATATTGCTCATGGAGTGGTCTCGATGGAAGGAAGGGTTCTAAATCAAGAATGCCGCGGAACTGGCTTTGCCAGGCCGCAGGCATTGCCCCCTTGAGGGGATGACGCACCGCAGGTGCGGCGCGGGGGTGATTCACTCCCGGCGCGGGGTGGGTCAAACAATAGTGAGGTGTTCGGTGCCCGCAGCCAAGTCGAGGGTTTTCGCCCGCTGGCTGTTGAGCTTGATCTGCAGGCGCAGGTCGTTGAGCGAGTCGGCGTTGCGCAGCGCATCCTCAAACGTGATCAGGTTGGCCTCAAAGGCGTTGAAGAGCGCCTGGTCAAACGTCTGCATGCCCATCTGGTTGCTCTTTTTCATGATCTCCTTGATCTCGGCGACATCGCCCTTGAAGATCAGATCGGAGATCAGCGGTGAGTTCAGCATGATCTCCACCGCAGCGTGGCGACCCTTGTTGTCCTGACGCGGAATCAGACGTTGCGACACCAGCGCACGCAGGTTGAGCGAGAGGTCCATCAGAAGCTGGGCGCGGCGTTCTTCGGGGAAGAAGTTGATGATGCGGTCCAGCGCCTGGTTGGCGCTGTTGGCGTGCAGCGTGGCCAGGCAGAGGTGGCCGGTTTCGCTGAACTGGATCGCGTGCTCCATGGTTTCGCGGTCCCGGATCTCGCCCATCAGGATCACGTCGGGCGCCTGGCGCAGCGTGTTCTTGAGCGCGGCCTCCCAGCTGTCGGTGTCCAGGCCCACTTCGCGCTGCGTCACCACACAGTTCTTGTGCGGGTGCACGAACTCCACCGGATCTTCGATCGTGATGATGTGACCGTGCGTGTTCTCGTTGCGCCAGTCGACCATGGCCGCCAGCGACGTGGACTTGCCCGAACCCGTGGCGCCCACCAGGATGCACAGGCCTCGCTTGGACAGCGACACATCCTTGAGCACCTGGGGCAGGCCCAGCTTGTCGATGGTGGGCAGCACGGCGGGAATGGTCCGCATCACCATGCCGACCTTGCCTTGCTGGATGAAAGCACTCACGCGGAAGCGGCCGATGGCGGGCGGCGAGATGGCGAAGTTGCACTCCTTGGTGCGCTCGAACTCGGCCGCCTGCTTGTCGTTCATGATGGCGCGCGCCAGCGCCAGCGTGTGGGAAGCGTTCAGGGGTTGCGGCGACACCTTGACCACCGAGCCGTCGACCTTGATGGCCGGCGGAAAGTCGGCGGTGAGGAAGAGGTCGCTGCCGCTGCGGCTGAGCATCAGGCGCAGCAGATCGTTGACGAATTTCGATGCCTGGTCGCGTTCCATGTGTCCTGCCTTCTTGTGCTCAGCCCGGGAAATTCTCGGGAATCTTCGCTTTGCCGCGCGCTTCCGCCGGGCTGATCACGTTGCGCTTGACCAGCTCCGAAAGATTCTGATCCAGCGTCTGCATGCCCACGTTGCTGCCGGTCTGGATGGCCGAGTACATCTGCGCCACCTTGGCCTCGCGGATCAGGTTGCGGATGGCGCTGGTGCCCAGCATGATCTCGTGCGCGGCCACGCGGCCCGAACCATCTTTGGTCTTGCACAAAGTTTGGGAGATCACGGCCACCAGCGATTCGGACAACATGGCGCGAACCATGTCCTTCTCTTCGGCCGGGAACACGTCGATGATGCGGTCGATGGTCTTGGCCGCGCTCGAGGTGTGCAGCGTGCCGAACACCAGGTGACCGGTTTCCGCGGCCGTCATGGCCAGGCGGATGGTTTCCAGGTCGCGCATCTCACCCACCAGGATTGCGTCCGGATCTTCACGCAGCGCCGAGCGCAAAGCGTTTGAAAAGCTCAGGGTGTGCGGTCCCACTTCGCGCTGGTTCACCAGGCATTTCTTGGATTCGTGCACGAATTCCACCGGGTCTTCCACCGTGAGGATGTGGCCGTACTCGGTTTCATTCAGGTGGTTCACCATGCCGGCCAGCGTGGTCGACTTGCCCGAACCGGTCGGTCC
This sequence comes from Hydrogenophaga sp., assembly GCF_048549895.1. Classification (GTDB taxonomy): domain Bacteria; phylum Pseudomonadota; class Gammaproteobacteria; order Burkholderiales; family Burkholderiaceae_C; genus Hydrogenophaga. The sequence goes on along the minus strand of NZ_JBLYYB010000152.1, from coordinate 11,450 downwards.
GGTCACCAGCACGAGGCCGCGTGGGCGCAGGGCAAGGTCGCCAAAGATCTTGGGAGCGTTCAATTGCTCCAGCGTGAGGATCTTGCTCGGGATGGTGCGGAACACGGCGCCGGCGCCGCGGTTGTGGTTGAAGGCGTTGACGCGGAAGCGGGCCAGGCCTTCGATCTCGAACGAGAAGTCGCACTCCAGGAACTCTTCGTACTGCTTGCGCTGGCTGTCGTTCATGATGTCGTACACCATGCCGTGGACCTGCTTGTGGTCCAGCGGTTCGACGTTGATGCGTCTCACATCACCATGCACCCGTATCATGGGTGGAAGACCGGCCGAGAGGTGAAGATCGGATGCTTTGTTCTTGACACTGAAGGCAAGCAATTGGGTGATATCCATCCCGAGGTCCCGTGCGGTGTTGAGGTATGACGACTGATTATGACGACGATTGAAGGCAATCTCCAACAGGTTCGCGAGCGTTTGAAGCAAGCTTGCACGCTGGCAGGACGCGATGTGAACGCGGTTGCATTGCTCGCGGTTTCCAAGACGTTTGACGCAGACGCCGTCTGTCTGGCACTCGACGCCGGCCAGCATGCATTTGGTGAAAACTATGTGCAGGAAGGCACGGAAAAGATAGAGGCTCTGCGTCGGCTCAAACCCGATGCTGCGCTGCAATGGCATTGCATCGGACCGTTGCAAAGCAACAAAACGCGGGTGGTTGCCGAGCGTTTTGATTGGGTTCAGTCGGTCGATCGGCTCAAGATCGCGCAACGTCTGAGCGAACAGCGCCCGGCCGATTTGCCTGACTTGCAGGTGTGCCTGCAGGTCAATGTGGACGGTGGTGCGAACAAGTCGGGTGTTGCACCCGAGGCGCTGGCCGACCTGGCTCTGGCCGTGGCGCGCTTGCCGCGCTTGCAGTTGCGCGGGCTCATGTGCATTCCCGAGCCCGCGCCGAATTTTGAAGCGCAGCGCGATCTGTTCCTGCGCGCCAAAGTCCTGTTCGATCAGCTCAACGCAGAAGGCCTGGCGCTCGACACCTTGTCCATGGGCATGAGCGACGACCTGGAGGCCGCCGTGGCCGCAGGCTCGACCATGGTGCGCGTGGGCCGGGGCGTGTTCGGCAGCCGGCCCGCCAGAGTCACTTCAGCGGCTTGACGGCACCGCAGCTGGCCGACAGCCATTTCCCCTGTCCATCGAGCGTCGAACTCACCGGCTTGCCCTTGTTCGTGCTCTTCATCAGCATCGTCATGGTGTAGGCGGTGTCGCCGCTGAAGGTGTAGGTGCCTTCGCCCGAAGAGGGCGGGTTCTTGCAGACGAAGTTCATCTTGAGGGTGTTGGCGCTGCGCGAGGTGACGGTGGTCGTGCAATCACCTTCGGTCTGTACCGGCATGTCTTGTTTCGCTGCCATCTCGGGCGTGATGCAGACCTTCATGGCCATGCCGCCGCCTGCTCCCGCTGCCGGCATCGACATGCCCTGCTTGGCCATCATGTCCTGCATCATTTTTTTCTCCGCAGCCGACATGCCCGCCATCTGCTGCTGCATCTGCGCCATGGCCTTGTCCATCTCGGCGTTGCCACCCATCTTCTGGTTGATTTCCCACAGGCCGGGTTTGGTGCTCTGGGCGTGGACGACGCTGGTGCACGAAAGGGCGCTCAGCAACAAGGCGGTCGAGATGCGAGACATGGTGGCTCCAGAAGTGGTGCACCCATTGTGCGAAGGCGGCTCGGGCTGTCAACGCCCATGGCAACGGATCACAGTGGAAGCTGCGAGCTGTTTTTCACCTCTTCCATCACCGCATACGTGCGCGTCTCGCGCACGCCCGGCAATTGCCACAGCACGCTACCGGCGAATTCGCGGTAGGCGGCCATGTCGGCCATGCGGGTCTTGAGCAAATAGTCGAAGCCACCGGCGACCATGTGGCATTCCATGATCTCGTCGCGCACCTGCACCGCGGCCTTGAACTCGTTGAACACGTTGGGCGTGGTGCGGTCCAGCAGCACTTCCACAAACACCATCATCCCGCGCCCGAGCTTCAGGGGATTCAGCCGCGCCTCGTAACCCAGGATGTAGCCGTCGCGTTGCAGGCGCTGGGTGCGCGCGAGCACGGCGGTGGGTGAGAGCGCCACCGCCTCGGCGAGCCTGAGGTTGGTGATGCGGCCGTCGGCCTGCAAGAGCTTGAGGATCTTGAGGTCGAGGCGGTCGGGCTCGGTGGATGAGGCGTTCATGGGTGTGGATTATCCAGTTCAGCCCTGATTTTTGGTGAAAAACTCGGCATTTCTGGCGGGAACATACGCAGATTCACAAACCCGATCTTCCTGGAGCCTTTCATGCCGCGCACCACCGACCGCCTGCCTGTCCCCTACCGTTCCGAGGTCGGCGTGTTGGCCCAACGCCTGGCCGTGCTCCAGGGTGCGCTCGACTGGGCCGCCGCCGCCACGCAGGCCGCTCCGTGGGTGCGCGCGGTGCGCGAGAACCCGCCGCCGTTCTGGGCCATGGAGAGTTTGCTGAAGGAGTACCCGATCTCCAGTGCCGAAGGCCTGGCGCTGATGCGTCTGGCCGAAGCGTTGCTGCGCGTGCCCGATGCCGAGACCGCGATCGCGCTCACCGCCGACCAGCTGGGTCGGGCGGACTTTGATGGCGCCGCCGACTCGACACTGGCGCGTCTGTCCTCCACCGCGATCGCTATGTCCAAACACTTCCTGCCGCAGGCGGGCAGCGAGCCGGGCCTCATGGCCAAGCTCGGCGCCAAGACCGTGGTGGCCGCCACGCTGCGCGCGGTGCAGTTGCTGGGCCGCCAGTTCGTGCTGGGACAGACGATCGAGGAGGGCATGAAGGAAGCGGCCTCGGCGCGCAGGCGCCAGTCCAACCTGAGTTTCAGCTTCGACATGCTGGGCGAGGGTGCCCGCACCGACGCCGACGCGCTGCGGTACCTGGCGAGTTACGAGAACGCGATCGCGGCCATAGCCCGCACGGCCGACCCGAAGCGGGCACCGAGCCAGAACGACGGCATCTCGATCAAACTCAGCGCGCTGCACCCGCGATATGAAGATGCACAACACGAGCGCGTGATGCGCGAACTTGTTCCCCGCGTGTGGCAGCTGTGCGAGGGCGCGGCCGCCGCCAACTTGAACCTGACCATCGACGCGGAAGAGGTCGACCGGCTCGAGCTGTCTCTTGAGGTGTTCGAAGCGCTGGCCAAGCTCGTGGCGCAACATTGCCCGCAGTGGCAGGGTTTTGGTCTCGCAATGCAGGCCTACCAGACGCGCGCGGTTGAGTTGATCGAGCACGTGGCGGCACTGGGGCGGCAATACCAACTCAAGTTCATGTGCCGCCTGGTCAAGGGCGCGTACTGGGACGCCGAGATCAAGCGTGCGCAAGAGTTGGGCCTGCCGGCCTACCCGGTGTTCACGCAGAAGCCGCACACCGATGTGAGTTACCTGGCGTGTGCGCAGGCCTTGTTCAACGCATCCGATGCCATCTACCCGCAGTTCGCCACGCACAACGCAGGCACCATCGCCGCCATCCTGAACATGGCCACGAGGCAGGGTGCTCCGTTCGAGCTGCAGCGCCTGCACGGCATGGGCGAGGGCATCTACCGCGAGGTGCTCAAGAACCCGGCGGTGTCGTGCCGGGTTTACGCCCCCGTGGGCGCCCACCGCGACCTGCTGGCCTACCTGGTTCGCCGCCTGCTGGAGAACGGCGCCAACTCGTCGTTTGTGCACCAGCTCGCCGACGAGTCGGTGGGCATGGACGAGCTGCTGCTCTCGCCGCTGGAGCAGTCAAAACCCGGCGCCTTGACGGCATCGCTGCCGCTGCCGCCCGAGCTGTATGGCAAGGCCCGTCCGAACAGCCTGGGGCTGGATCTGGCCGTGATCGCGCACCGCGATCCGCTGCTGGCCGCGCACGCAGCGCTGGTGGTGCCTACCGTGCCCGAGGCCACTGCGGCCGATGCGCAGGCGGCGGTGAACAAGGCCGTGCAGGCCTTCGCTGCCTGGAACTACACGCCCGTGGCCGAGCGCGCCGCCACGCTGCGCCGCGCGGCCGACGCCATGCAGCAGCAGCTGCCCCGCCTGTGTGCCCTGCTGGTGAAGGAAGCGCACAAGGGTTGGGGCGATGCGGTGTCCGAGGTGCGCGAAGCCATCGACTTCCTGCGCTACTACGCCAACGATGCGGAGCGTGTGATGGCGCCGCAGACGCTGCCCGGCCCCACCGGCGAGAGCAACACGCTGCGCATGGAAGGCCGCGGCGCCTGGGTCTGCATCAGCCCGTGGAATTTTCCGCTGGCCATCTTCGCGGGCCAGGTGGCCGCGGCGCTGGCCACCGGCAACACCGTGCTGGCCAAGCCGGCCGAGCAGACGCCCGTCATCGCACTCGAAGCGGTGAAGCTGCTGCACGCCGCCGGCGTGCCGGCGGGCGCCTTGCAACTGCTGCACGGCCCGGGCGAGACGGTGGGCGCTTCGCTGGTGGCGCAACCCGGCATCGCCGGTGTGGTGTTCACCGGCTCCACCCAGGTGGCCAAGATCATCCAGCGCGCGCTGGCCGCCAAAGACGGCCCCATCATCCCGCTGATCGCCGAGACCGGTGGCATCAACGCCATGCTGGTGGACAGCACGGCCCTGCCCGAGCAGGTGGCCGACGCGGTGGTGCAGAGCGCGTTCCGCAGCGCGGGCCAGCGCTGCTCGGCGCTGCGCCTCCTGTGCGTGCACGAGGCCATTGCGGACGGTGTGATCGAGATGATCGAAGGTGCGGCGAAAGAACTGGTCGCGGGCGATCCAGCCGAACTGGCCACCGACCTCGGCCCGGTGATCGACGCCGAGGCGTTCGAGGGCATCACGCGCCACGTTCAGCGCCTGCACACCGATGCCAAAACGCGGCTGGACAGCCGCCGCGCCGCGCCCGCCATGGCGCACGTGATCGCGCCACAGATGTTCGAGGTGGCGTCGATCGGCGCGGTGACGCAGGAGATCTTCGGTCCGGTGCTGCAGGTGGTGCGCTGGGGTGGCGACCCGATGGCCGTCATGCAGCAGATCAACGCGCTGGGTTACGGCCTCACGCTGGGCATCCAGACCCGCATCGACAGCCGCGCCCTTGCTTTGGCGGGTGCAGCTCGCGTCGGCAACGTCTATGTGAACCGCAACATGATCGGCGCCGTGGTGGGCGTGCAGCCTTTCGGCGGTGAAGGCCTGAGCGGCACCGGCCCCAAAGCCGGCGGGCCCCACTACCTGCTGCGCTTCTGCGCCGAGCAGACCCTGACCATCAACACCACCGCTGCCGGCGGCAACGTGGCGCTGTTCACAGGCTGAGGCATCAGCCCATCACCACCATGCCGGAGGTCGGGTTCTCCAGCATCGCATCCAGCTCTTCGATGGGCAGCGGCTTGGAAAACAGGTGACCCTGGAACTGGTCGCAGCCCTGGTAGGCCAGGAAGTCGCGCTGCTCCTGCGTCTCCACGCCCTCGGCCACCACCTGCAGGCTCAGGCTTTGCGCCAGCGCGATGATGGCGCGCGAGATCGCGGCGTCGTTGGGGTCGGTCAGCACGTCGGCCACAAAACCTTTGTCGATCTTGAGCTGGTCCAGCGGCAGGCGCTTGAGCACCGAGAGCGACGAGTAGCCCACGCCGAAGTCATCCAGCGAGAGCGTGACACCCAGCGCCTTGAGCATGCCCATCTTGTCGATGGTAATCTCCATGCGGTCGGCCAGCAGGCTCTCGGTGAGTTCGAGCTTGAGGCGGTGCGGGCGGATACCGGTTCGCTTGATCGCGGCCATCACCATGTCCACAAAGTCGGGGTGGCGGAACTGGCGCACGCTCACGTTCACCGCGATGCTCAGGCTGGCGGTCTGCGGGCGGTGCGCCCAGATCGCGAGCTGCTCGCAGGCGGTCTCCAGCACCCACTGCCCCAGCGGCAGGATCAGGCCCGTGTCTTCGGCCACCGGGATGAACTCTGCAGGCCACCTCATGCCGCGAACCGGGTGGTTCCAGCGCACCAGCGCTTCCACGCCGGTGACCACACCGACCCGGTCCACCTGCGGCTGGTAATGCAGGAGGAACTGCTGCTCGCGCAGCCCGATGCGCAGATCGGAGCTCACCGCTGCGTTGATGCTGACCGTGGCCTGCATGTCGGGATCGAAGAAGCACAGCGTGTTGCGCCCCATCGACTTGGCCTGGTACATGGCGAGATCCGCCTGTTTGAGCAGTTCGCCGACGTCGTTGTGATCCCCATTGAACGAGGCCACGCCGATGCTGGGCGTGGCGAAATGCTGATGCCCGTTGAGCTGGAAAGGCTCACGCAATGTCTTGAGGACCTTTTCACCGAGCGCACGCGCCTTGTAGGCTGCGGCTTCAGCGTCGGTGCTCAGGTCGTCCACCATCACCACGAATTCGTCGCCACCCAGGCGCGCCACCATGTCGCTCTTGCGCACGCTTTGCGTCAGGCGCGAGGCCACCTTCTGCAGCAGCTGGTCGCCCATGTGGTGGCCCAGCGTGTCGTTCAGGATCTTGAAGTTGTCCAGGTCGATGAACATCAGCGCGCCAAACTGCCCGGTGCGCGCACTGGCCGCCAGCGCCTGCTGCAGCCGGTCCAGCAGCAGCTGGCGGTTGGGCAGGTCGGTCAGTGCGTCGTAGAAGGCCAAGTGTCGGATCATGTCCTCGGCGGTCTTGCGTTGCGTGATGTCCCGGCCCACGGCCACCCAGTGCGTCACCTCTTCGGCCGTGGCCTGCACCGTCACCACCTCCAGCTCCACCCAGAAGAGCGCGCCGTTCTTGCGCCGCACCATGAGTTCGGTGCGGGCCTGCTGGTTGTGCTGCAGGTTGGCCACCAGGGCATTCAGGTGGGTCATGGCCGGGTCCAGCTCCAGCAGGATGCGCGGCGTCTGCCCGATCACCTCGGCGCGCGTGTAGCCGGTCTGCTGCTGGAACGCGTCGTTGACGAAAACGATGCGTGGCTCCTGGCTGCCCGCGCCGGTCTCAGCGATGGCGACGATGTCGTTGAGCCGCGAGACGCTGGTCTCCAGCAGCATCAGCTGCTCCTGTGAGCGACGCCGCTCGGTCACATCGCGGAAGTACACCGCCAGACCCTCGGCAAATGGGTAGGCACGCACCTCCATCCACTTGCCCAGCGTGGGGAAAAAATCTTCGAGTTCAACCCGGCGGTTGGTGTTGAGCGATCGGGTGAGCTTGTCCTTGAGCCGTTCGGCCAGACCGCCGCTGAAGTCGTGCCAGACCTCCTGGCCCAGCAGGTCGGCGGTGGTTTTTTGCAGCAGGCGTTCGCTCTCCTGGTTGAGGTAGGTGAAGCAGCACTGGCGGTCCAGCGTCACGAACGCCTCGGTGATGCTGGCCAGTGTGGTGGTCAGGCGCATGGCCAGCCGCAGGGTGTCTTGCTGGGCCTGTTTCTGCGCGGAGATGTCCTGGATCGCGCCCTGGATGCGAACGATCTCGCCGTCGATGCCGCGCACGGCAGAACTCACCGTGCGCACCCACTTGGGAGCGCCACCCTCCACCATGATCTGCAGCTCTTCGTCAAAGCCTTCGCCGCTGAGCGCACAACGCTCCAGCCGTTGGCGGATGCCGCTGCGCCACTCCGGGTTGTAGCGCTGCACCATGCTGTCGAGTGAGGTGACCTGGCGGTGGTCGGTGAGGCCCAGGATGGTGGCGAACTCATCGGAGTGCACCAGCTCGCCGCTGCCCACCTGCATCGACCAGCTGCCCGCACCCGCCGTGTGTTCGGTGAGGTTCAGGCGGCTCTCGCTCTCGCGCAGGATCTGCGTGTTGCGCAGTTCGATCTGCTCGCACCGCTGCATCAGCGCCACGGTGTCCAGCGCATGGGCAGCCAGGGCCTGCAGGGCCGGGTCGCTGGTGTCGCAGGGTCGCTGCGGATCGGTATTCACCAGCAGCAAGGCGGTGGTGGTCCGCCCATTTGCTGCGGGCAGCGGCCACCAATGCAGGTTGTGCAGGGCCATCGGGGCTGCCCACGCCTCGAGATGGGGCCACGCCTGGGGGCTGGCTGGCTCGCTCACGCGACATTCCTGGGCACCGTCTGTGAGCAACGTGGCAACCGCCTGCGAGGCACCTGCGCTGGTCGAGGGCGCAAGGCCATGAGACCCCAGCATCCGAGGCGGCCACTGCAGGGTGTCGAAAACCACTGCGGCCGCCACCCCTGCATGGAGGGCCGCCCAGCCCGCCAGCCGATCAAATCCACCGCGCTGCGCGAACTCGCCCGGATCGTTTGCCGCCGCTGTGTCAGCTGTGTTGTCGGGGGTGGCGGTGGGTGCTGGGGAAGCGGATCGCATGGGGGACTTCCGATGGTGGTGTGGTCGGAGAATACCGAAGTGCTGTCATCGCGGTGGCACAGTTCTGTGCTGACATCACAGGTGGGATGTGATCTAGCGCACAAGACATGAGGCTGCCGGGCCAAGTTGTAACAAAACTGTTAGTTTCGGCAGCAACTGGGCTACCATTCACGCCTGCCGCCGCCCGGGGTGTCGGCCCGAACTACAAACGCAACGACAAAAACATCGGGAGTCGATTGTGAGCACACTTGCAGAACTCAGACAGCACAGCGATGTGCCGAGCTTGAAATCCGCGCTGCACCAGCTGTGCAGTGAGTTCGGGCGCATCACCCGCCTGGACATCCTGACCGCCATGCACGAAGGAACGAAGCAGGCCATCTGCTTCCTGCGCATGGAGCGCCCTGAGCAGGAGCAGCAGCTCATGAAAAGCCTGGGTGTGGGTCGTTTTGGTGGTGAGGTGGTGTTTGTGCTCAACCTCAACACGCCGGCCACTGCCAACGATTTCGGCCCGTCTTCCCAGTGGGCCGACTCCGACATCTACTGACGTCCGCTTTGCTTCCCTGTCACAGGCCCTTTTCAGGGCCTGTTTGCATGGAGGGTGGCGTGTTGCGTCAAGGACGCCGGATGGTCTGTTTCAGATGAGGTCACCGAATCCGGTGTTGCGCACCGTGGCGTTGACCGTTTGCGGCGCGGTCTGGTTGATATTGATCCAGAACTCGCACACGTGCTTCATGGCACTGAGGAACTGCGAAAACTCCGTGGGCTTGGCGATGTAGGCGTTGGTGCCGGCGTCGTAGGCCCGCAGCAAGTCGCTGGGTTCAGTGGATGAGGTGAGCACCACCACCGGAATGTTGTGCAACAGCTCGCTGCCCTTGATCTCCTTGAGCACACCGATGCCGTCGAGCAGCGGCATTTTCAGGTCCAGCAAAACCAGCACCGGGTTGCTGCCGGCGCGGTTGGAAAAACCGTTGCGCCGGTGCAAGTAATCCAGTGCCTGCATGCCGTCGGAGACGTGGGTGACCCGCCCGTCGAGCCCGTGGCGCGAGAGCGCCAGCTTGGTCAACTCGGCGTCGTCGGGGTTGTCTTCGACGAGAAGGATGGCGTCGGCGTTTTTGCTCATGATTCCAGTGGTGCGGGCATCGAATCCAGAACGGCGTCTGAAAAATCCGGGCCCTCAAAAGGTAGGGAGAAGTAAAAAACGCTGCCGATACCGAGCTCGCTTTCGGCCCAGATGCTGCCGCTGTGCCGCTCGACGATGCGCCTGGTGAGCGCCAGTCCGATGCCCGTGCCTTCAAACTCCGAGGCTCGGTGCAAGCGCTGGAACACACCAAACAGCTTCTGAGCGTATTTTGTGTCGAAACCCACACCGTTGTCACGGACAAAGAAGGTGTAGCCCACCACCGGGTCGACGGTCCAGCCCACCTCGATGCGCGATCGTTCGCGCGGTCGGCTGTATTTGTAGGCGTTGCCCAGCAGGTTGGCCCACACCTCGCGCAGCAACAAGGCGTCACCTTGCACCACCGGCAGGTCGGGTGCGACCACCCAGTCGACGATGCGGCCTTCGGTGTCGTGCCCGATCTGGGCCACCACCGCTTCGACCAACAACTGGAAGTCCACCGGCGTCACGTTGACCGCCGCACGGCCCAGGCGCGAGAACGCCAGCAGGCCGTCGATGAGCTGGCTCATGTGACGAGCCGAGTTGCCGATGGTGTTGAGGTAACGGGCGCTGACCTCGTCGCACTGCCCGCCCATGTGTTCTTCGAGCAGGCTCACAAAGCTGGAGATGTGGCGCAGTGGCGAACGCAGGTCGTGCGACACCGAGTACGAGAAGGACTCCAGGTCCTTGTTGGCAGCGAGCAACTGTTCGGTGCGCTCGACCACGCGGTTTTCCAGCTCGTCGTTGATGTTGCGCATCAGGTCGTCGAGCCGTTTGGCGTCGGTCATGTCGCGGTTGATCTTGGCGAAGCCGCGCAGCTCGCCAATGTCGTCGCGCAGGGCGATCAGCACCGAGTGCGACCAGTACTGCGTGCCGTCCTTGCGGGTGTGCCAGTTGTGCAGCTCGTGCTGGCCTCGCGAGGCCGCCAGGCGCAACATCTGATCGGCGCGCACCCGCCCGTGTTCGGGGTTGGCCGGATCGAACAACACGCCGTAGTGCCGCCCCAGCATCTGGGTGGGCGAGTAGCCGTCCATGCGTTGGGCGCTGTCGGTCCAGTCGGTGATGCGGCCCTCGGCGTCCATGAAGAAGATGCAGTAGTCGCGCAGGTTGTCCACCATCAGGCGGAAACGCTGCTCGGCCTCCAGCAGTTCGGCCGACCGCTCGCGGATACGCTGCTCCAGTTCTTCGTTGAGGTTGCTCACGCGCTCTTCGATGAGCTTGCTGGCCGTGATGTCGATGATCTGGACGAACAGACCACGGACCTTGCCGTCCTGCACATCGGGCAAGTAGCGCGCACTGACAAAGATGTGCTTGCCATCAATGGTGGGTCGCCAGGCGGTGAAGTTTTGCTCTTGCCCGGCCAGCGCGGCTTCCATGCGGGGCTTCGTATCGGCCCAGATATCGGGGGCAAGGCAGTCCGCGATGTGCTGGCCGAGGATGCGGGTAGGGTCCATGCCATAGACGCGCAGGTGTTCGGCGTTGGCAAAGCGAAAGCGCAGGCCGGCGTCGACGTACGCGATCAGGCCGGGCACGTGGTCGGTGATGGTCTGCAGAAAGCGCTGGTTGTCGCGCAGCGAGATCTCGGCGGCCTTGCGGCGGGTGATGTCCACCACGGTGGTGTTGCTGCGCAGGAAATGCCCGTCCTTGTCGCGCACCGCCGACGAGGACAGCAGCGCATGAAAGGTGGTGCCGTCGCGTCGGCGCATCTGGTACTCCGCCCCTTCCAGCGCGTCGTCCTGCAGGATCTTGCGCATGCGGGCTTCAAGCAGTGGCGCGTCCGAGGCCGGGATCACGTCGCGAAAGCCCATCTTGCCCACCACCTCGTCGCGGCTGTAGCCCAGCCAGCCCAGCTCGGTGTCGTTGATCGACACAAAGGTGCCCGAGGTGTCGAGCGAGTGGTAGCCGCACGGTGCATGGTTGTAGAGGGCCTGTGCCTGGCTCAGCGCCTGGCTGACCCGGTCTTCCGAGGCCTTGCGCTTGGTGATGTCGAGCATCTGGATGAACAGGCCCGCCACTTCG